>JAGHBJ010000048.1 GCA_021161045.1 Candidatus Bathyarchaeota archaeon | reverse complement strand
TCATGGGGGAGAACATAGTCCTATCGCATCCGGATTCAAATGAGGTGAGGAGGCAGCTGCGTCAACTGGAGTTCCTCGCCGTCTCAGAGCTATTCCTCTCCGAGACCGCTGAGCTGGCGGATGTGGTGCTGCCCGCCGCCAGCTACGCCGAGAAGACGGGAACCTTCACCTCCACGGATCGACGAGTCCAGCTGCTTCATAGAGCTATACCACCCATCGGCGAATGCCAGCCGGATTGGTGGATCATAGCTCAGCTCGCTAGGAGGCTGGGCAAATCCCTCGGAGCTGAGAGGCCACGGGATGTGATGGGGGAGATCGCGAGGCTCGTCCCCCTCTATCGAGGCATCACCTATGATCGACTTGAGAGGCGGGGAATCCAGTGGCCCTGCCCCTCCCCCCAGCATCCTGGGACGCCGATACTCCATGTGGAACGCTTCACCAGGGGACTCGGACGTTTCACACCGGTTGAGTATAGGCCTCCAGCTGAGCAGCCTGATGAGGGGTATCCCTTCATCCTCACGACGGGGAGACTCCTCTTCCACTGGCATACGGGGACGATGACGCGGAGGTCTAAGACGCTGACTGGGCAGCTGAACAGGCCCTATGTTGAGATTAACGTGAGGGATGCCGAGCGACTGGGCATCGAGGATGGGGGGTGGGTTAGGGTTAGAAGCAGGAGAGGTGAGATCACCCTCCAGGCCTTAGTAACCGACCGGATAAAGGAGGGAGTCCTCTTCATACCCTTCCACTTCAGGGAGGCTGCGGCCAACGTATTGACGAATCCAGCCCTCGACCCGAGGGCTAAGATACCCGAGTATAAGGCCTGCGCAGCAGCCATAGAGAAGGTGGAGTGATAAAAACCTCGGCGCTGCGATTTCGCCCGCTATAAGTGGCTGCCACTTATAAGCTATTTAAGGGGATTTGGATATAGTTTCTGTGGAGTCTATGAAGTTCGTCCAATTGAGGTCTATGAGGGATCTGGTGATGCTCGTCGCCTCCTCTCCGGCTGTGAATGTCATCCAGCATCTAAGCCTCGGCTCTGCGCATCTATACTTCGTCATCGCCGGAACCCTAAGGGAGATGTTCATCTACTTCGTTAAGATGGGTGAACGGGTTGATGGGAACTTCATCATCTACAACACCTATACGGGGGAGATAAGCTACAGCGATCGACTTAGAGTTGAGCCGAATTTGACGTCTATACCCATCGTTGAGATAGAGAATCAGAATCTCCTCCCCCAGGAGCTCCTATCAGAGGTGGAGGGGTTGTGATGTCATCCCCAGAGGATAGGAAGAAGAGGATTCAGATCAGCATAGAGAATGTCGTCGCCTCTGCAACCCTCGATCAGAAGATCGATCTCCTCTCCATCCTGAAGACCTTTAAGAATGTCGAGTATCGCCCCAAGCAGTTCCCAGGCCTAGTCTTCAGGCTTAAGAGACCTAAGACGGCGACGCTGATATTCAGCTCTGGGAAGATGGTCTGCACCGGTGCGAAGTCGGAGAAGCAGGCTAAGAGCGCCGTTAGGAAGGTTGTGAGGGAGCTGAAGAACAACGGCATCATCATCCTCGGTAAACCTGAGATCGTCATACAGAACATCGTCGCCTCCGCAAATCTCGGAGGCAGAATAGACCTTGAGACGGCTGCGGATGTCATGGATAACGTCATGTATGAACCGGAGCAGTTCCCAGGCCTCATATACAGGATGGATGACCCGAAGGTTGTGATGCTCCTCTTCGCCAGCGGTAAACTCGTCTGCACCGGCGCGAAGGATGAGAAGATGGTGAGGGAGGCCGTTGAGAAGCTTCACAGCCTCCTGGAGGAGCTTGACCTCATCTACTATGAGGATGAAGGCTGATGAGCCTTGCCGTCGAAGGATGACCTGGAGGAGAGGGCGCTTAGGCTGCTATACGAGGCCGGTGAGGAGGGGATACTTCAGAGCGAGATGTGGAAGAAGCTGGGCGTCACCAGTAGGGAGGGTTCCAGACTAGCCATAAGATTCGAGGAGCGGGGTATAATAGAGCGTAAGAGGGTTCTCCACAATGGCCGTTGGACTTATAGGCTTTACTCCAAGCGTAAACCCATAACCCTCGACTCCCTGGAGGGATGCCCCTGCCTAACATGCGACGACATAGATCGCTGCTTCCCAGGGGGTGAGAAGTCTCCCACGACCTGTGAACTCCTGGAGCGATGGATAGAGGAGCACATCGAGGCTGAGAGGGGTTGAGATGGCCTATGAGTTTAGACGCCTCCTCTACGCCTCCGCCTTCCTCCTCCTCATCGCCCTCTCCATAGGTGGGATACATCTCCTAAGAAATGCGATGGGAGTCCCCTACCCCCTGATGGTTGTGGTATCTCAGAGCATGGTTCCAACCCTCGGCGTCGGAGATCTCATCCTAGTCAGCTCGATAGGGGACTTCAACAACGTCAAGGCCGCCCCACCCCCCGATGGCGATATACTCGTCTTCGAGAGGCCAGGCCGCCCCGAGGAGTATATCGTTCACAGAGCCGTCGAGAAGTATATGAAGGGAGATAAATGGCTATTCATCACCAAGGGGGATAACAATCCAAGGGAGGATTACACACCCATCTCCCAGGATCACGTATTGGGTAGGGTTGTGGGGAGGATACCGATCCTAGGCTATCTACCCCTCCTCCTCAAGACGCGGGGTGGCATAGGGTTTATCCTCACCCTCATGCTTCTCATCCTCTTCTCAGATATCCTCATACCCCGTAGGAGGGATGTTCAAGCCGGTGGGATCGTCAGCCCCCTAGTCCTACTAACCCTGCTTCCAGCCCCCCTCATCTACCTGATTCTACTAAGGCCTGGATGGGAGGTGGAGATGGAGCTTCTAGCCCTATTAACCTGGTATATCGGCTGCCCCTTAATCCCACTAGCCCTAGATGATGACTCCTCCATGATCCTCTGGCTCTACCACCTCGTCTTATCGGTCATCCCCATAGCCTGCGACCTCACCTGGAGGCTCTATAGGATCACTCCAAGCATGTGGTGGTACGTCTCGGGGAGCACAGTCCCCGTTTCACTCCTATTGATGAAGGAGACCCCTCTATATCAGGAGGCCTTCAGACATCTACTCCTATTCACCCTGCCTGGATGCCTCCTCTTCTTCGCCTCCCTCACGGCTAAGAGGAGGGGTCTAATACCCAGAACCGTCTAGGGATCCCCTAAAAGCAGTTTTACTCCCCCTATCGAGTGGACATACCATAGATGTATGAGCTTCTTCACCACCCTCGCCGTCAAGCCCTTCATCCTTAAGCCCCAAAGCTCCCCGATGGCGTGTCTCCTACCCAGCGTCACGATCTCCCCGACGCGCTCTCCAACATAGCGTCTCATCTCTCCCCCCGTGAGGGAGGCGTAGATGTTGTGGGAGACCACGTCGGCCTGAGCCATGGCTATGTGAGCCGAGGGTGGAAGAGGCTTACCAGTCTCTCCGTCTAGGGCGCAGGAGGCGTCGCCGACGACGTATATGTCCTCATAGCCCCAGGCATGGCAGTAGTCGTCGATCTTGATTCTACCCTTCACCATCTCGAAGTCTCCGCCCACAGCCCTGTTACAGGTGAC
>JAGHBJ010000042.1 GCA_021161045.1 Candidatus Bathyarchaeota archaeon | reverse complement strand
GGCCCTGGGCGTGGAGGAGGTGGATAAGGAGATGTTTGAGCGATGGGTCTCCGAGAGGACCGTCAAGGAGGTGGTTGACACCCTCGTAGAGGCCGATGTAGCCGTGGCGCCGGTGCTGAACATAGATGAGGTGGTGGAGGAGCCCCATCTGGTGGCTAGGGGGCTGTTCACGGAGGTTGAGCATCCGAAGCTGGGGCGGATAAAGGTTCCGACATATCCTGTGAAGTTCTCGGAGATCAGGGGTTTCAAGGTGACGTCGGCTCCGATGCTGGGTCAGCACACTGAGGAGGTTCTCTCCGAGCTTCTAGGCTACTCGAAGGAGGAGATCGAGGGGCTGAGGCGGGAGGGAGTCATCTAGGCCTGAGGCTTCCTCCTCAAAAGCAGCCTTAATATGAGGTAGTTCCCCTCATAGTCGAATTCAACATCCTCAACGTCGAAGCCCGCTGGAAGCATATACCTACGCTCGAAGGTGGGATCTCTAGTGCTCCTCAGGTAGATCTCACCCTCCTCCCCAACCTCCACGTAGAGGGTTTTCCTAAGCCTCTTTGGAACCTCCAGGGTTATGATGTATTCGGTGGTCTCACGCCTCCGCCTCAGAGGCGTCCAAATCTCCTCACCCTCACCCATGCCACCCCTGGAGATGAGATACCAGGGTAATATGATCATGGAGGCTGCGAAGGCGAGGAAGAGGAGGGTTGAAAGTAGCAGGGCTAACCTCCCTGAGACCCTGAAGGCGAAGGGGAATAGTATGATGACTCCCTCACCCTCCCCGGGCATTATAGCTATGGAGACTGTGATGAGGCCTAGGAGGATGAGGAGTAGGCCCACTATTCTCAGCAGCGTTGGAGAGAGCGTTGGCTCCTCCTCCCTACTCATATCACCACCCGACTATGTGACCCCCCATGGAGGCGGCTAGAATTAGGAGGAAGAGGACGGCTGCGAGGAGGGTGATGAGGAGCCAGCGTCTCCCCTCTCCACCGAAGATTATTGGGATGGGGCCTATGAAGAGTATGCCGAGTCCTCCACTCTCTATCCTCCCCCTGCCATAGCTGAGGATTAACAGAACTATACCTGTGGCGATGAGGGCGAAGCCGAATAGGAGCAGTGGAATGGAGGGGGGCAACTTATCCATGATAGGAGAGAGGGTTCGACTTAAAGGTTTTCCATAACCCATCTCAGGGCTGAGACATCCCAGAGGCCTCTATCGGCGTAGACCTCCACATCCATCTCCATAACCGAGGCCTCATCGACGTCGATGACATAGATGGAGTGGAGGCGTGCATTCCTAACCTCCTCCAGGGTTACCGGAGGCTTAGTGTAGTAGAGGTCGCAGAGGCGTTTCAGGGTTTCAACCTCAACCTCGGTTCTATATCTAGGCGGCTTCAGCAGGGCCCTCGGTATCGGCATGATATAGTGGGGTGGAGTTGCGAGGCAGAACTTGTTGGCGTAGCTGCTGTATCGGATGATCTTGCTGGCTATCCTCGCCCTCAGATACCTCTGGGGATCTAGGGCGTGCTCGGGGGGGACAAAGCCGGTTTCAACCTCGACGATGAGGGTTCCCAACCCCTTTATGGCGTAGATATCGCAGGAGACGCCGTTGAGGGTATACTCGATCTCGACTCTAAAACCCCTCTTGATGAGATATTTTGCGCAGACCAGCTCCATCACCGAGTGATTTATTTTAACCATGTTCCGCTTATGGAGCATCAGCAGCCTATCCCTAAGCCTCAAAAGCCTTGAGTACTCCAAATCGTTGAGGTCTCCCCGCAGTTTCTCCATGATGCTCTCGATGTCCCGTTCAAAGTCGTCCAATCAGCCCTTCTCCCTCCCACTATTCATCTCCAAGCCTATTTAATGGAGATGCCCGGAGGCCTGAAGCCCAGCAGCAAGGGGAGGTCGCATCGCTCAACTCTGATGAGGTGGCCTCGACATCGACAGTCGCTGGAGCCGAAGCCCTCGATGACGGCGCCGAACTCCGCGAGTTGAGAGGCCACTTCACATTCACTTCCACTCCCCTCCCTCACGTAGACGGCCTCCACCTCCACCCCCTCACTCCTCAGCAGATAGTCTACATGCCAGTGTATTCGCCCCTCGCCCCTGCTTAGCCTCAGATGTCGCTGAACCCTCTGCTCCACGCCGCCTTTGGCTGAGCCTACGTAGATGTAGAGGCCTGGCTCGAAGGTTATGACGCCTAGAGCTCCGACCTCTATGGTTAGGCGTCTATCAACCCTGAGGCAGAGGCAGTATAGACCTTTCAACTCAATCCTTTAAGGTTGTTAGGGTAAATAAGATGGAGCCTATGGGGTTGAGGGCCGTCACCCTAGACTTCGGCGGAACCCTCGCTGAGGGGGAGATAGACTGGGATGAGTATCACATGGCTATCCACTCCCTCCTGAGGGGGAGGGGCTTCAGCCTCCCCTTGAGGAAGGTTAAATCCTCCATCTCAGCCGCCCTGGAGAGGCTTAGGAGGGTGAGAGAATCCAACAGGGAGCTAACTCTGGAGGAAGTCTACGCCTACGCCCTGAAACGCATGGATATACCTCCAACCGATGAGCTCCTAGAGGAGATACACAGCCTCTTCAGGCAACACTTCAGGTCGACGCCCTACCCCTGCGTCGAGGAGGTGGTTAGGAGTCTCTCCCATAGATATAGATTGGCCGTGATATCGAATACCATGAGCGACACGCCGAGGCACGTCCTCAGAAGTCTAGGGCTAGACGGCTACTTCGAGGTCATCCTATGCTCCAGAGACCTAGGGATAAGGAAGCCCGATCCACGAATCTTCCACCACGTCCTGGAGCAGATGGATGTGAAACCCGAGGAGGCGGTTCACGTCGGAGACAGCTTAGAAGCCGACGTGGAGGGCGCCCTAAAGGCCGGTATGAGGGCCATCTGGGTTAGAGGCTCACAGCCCGAGAGCTGGAGCGGCCCCACCATCAAAACCATCTGCGAACTCCCAGAGATGCTTAAAACCCTAGAGAAGCTTCCCAGCGATAGGGAGCAGATCTAACAGCCACCGTCAGATCAAGGGGTAGAAGAGATAAAGGGGCTTCTAGGAAGGAGATCCGTGTGGATTCCCCTCCCAAGGGAGTTCTACTCCAGGGACTCAGCCCAGGTGGCCCGAGACCTATTAGGCCGCGTCCTCATCCATGAAAGCCCTGAGGGGTTGACCTCCGGCATCATCGTAGAGGCTGAGGCCTACTACGGTGAGGATGATCCGGCATCCCACGCCTATAGGGGGATGACGGAGCGGAATAGGGTGATGTACGGCGAGCCTGGACACGCCTATGTCTTCCTCCTCTACGGCGTAAACCATCTATTGAACGTCGTCACCATGCCCAGGGGCATACCTGGAGCAGTCCTCCTGAG
>JAGHBJ010000001.1 GCA_021161045.1 Candidatus Bathyarchaeota archaeon | reverse complement strand
CTGAATCAGGAGGCCCTAGCGATAGTTGAGCGTCAATATAGGAGGCTCCATGAACTCGGCTTCGTGAAGGAGGCGGAGCTGACAGAGGCCAGGCGGAAGATGGCCATCCTCCCAAAGGGTGCTAGGCCCCTGGATAATAGGATCGGTGGAGCTCCAGCTGTATTATTGGAGGTTGGGGACTCCTGGATCATCTGCCTCCCAGGTGTTCCAAGGGAGTTGAAATGGATCTTCGAGAATGAGGTTGTCCCCCTCCTCAAGAGGAGGATGAGTGGAGCCTTCGCCGAGAGGGTTATAAGAATTCAGAGGGGAGACGAATCTACCATCGCCCCAATCCTGGAGGAGGTTATGAGGGAGGTTCCAGGGGTCTACATAAAATCGATGGTGAGGCCCCATGGGGAGGGGATTATAAGGCTCTGGGTCTCAGCGTGGGGGGAGACCCAGAGCGAGGTGGAGAGGCTGGTGGAGGAGGCGTCTAGGAGGCTGCTGGAGAGATTGGGGGAACCCCTAGAAGAGGTGTGATGGATGGTTGAATGCTGGCTCCCCTACGGCGATACGGAGGTTCACATATCCATACCCCTCAGAGACCTCGTAGGAGTGGTGGAGCCCAAGATCGGGGAGGTGATCAGGGATGTTGAGACGGCCGTGAGGGAGGCAGCTGAGAATCCCATCAACTGTGAAGCCCTCAGCGAGATGGCGGAGGCCTCATCCATCTCCATAGGCGTCGATGGATCCCTCCCCACAGAGATAGCGATCTCAGCCAT
This sequence comes from Candidatus Bathyarchaeota archaeon, assembly GCA_021161045.1. Classification (GTDB taxonomy): domain Archaea; phylum Thermoproteota; class Bathyarchaeia; order TCS64; family B23; genus B23. The sequence goes on along the minus strand of JAGHBJ010000001.1, from coordinate 1,969 downwards.
ATCTGGCCTCCTAGGCGTTATAGAGGAGAGGCGTGGATTAGAGGATGTCTCCATCATCATAGGATTCGGCCTGAGAAGAGGCGTCCAACGCCTCCTGAAACTGTTCAGGGAGAGTCTGCCAAGGGAGGTGGAGATTCGAGGGCATACAGCCCAATCGGAGACGGAGGAGCTGGGTAAGACCAGGAGGGGAACCACGGTCAAGGTTTCAAAACACCTCCAGGAGGGGGAGGTGAGGATTCTCATCGGAGAGTTCCATCCCGACCCACTAGCTGGTTTTAAGGGGCCTCACACCGCCATATTGCCTCAGCTCTCCGGATTCGAGACGATAGAGGCTGATAGGAGACTCTATCATCAAGGCTCAACGGATCTGGGAGTCGTCGATGATAACCCCATATTGAGGGATTCATGGGAGACCTTAAAGCTGGCTGGCGTCGACGCCTCGCTGTTACTAGTCACCGATCACGGAGGCGGCGTAATAGACATCCTATACGGCGAGGCCGAGGCCGTCTGGAGTGAGGCTCTAGCCGAGTATCGCGACCTCTACTCCGTCGAGGTAGAGCCTGCCGATATCTACATCCTCAGTCCAGGTGGAGGCCGCTTCGACTTCGACCTCTATCACTCCCTATGGGCCTTGAAGGCTCTTGGAAAGCCTAAGAGGGGTGACAGGATCATACTTGTCGCGGAGTGTGGGGAGGGGCTTGGAGCTCAGGGCCTATTAAAGCTGGCTGGGGTTGAGAAGCTCGGAGAATTGAAGCGTCGATACATGCTAGGCGGCGATGTTCTACACCTTCTGAGGAGTCTTCAGAGAGCTGCCGATATACTCCTCGTATCGACGCTTCCAACCCATCTAGCTGAGCCTCTGGGCCTAGAGGTATATAGGGCTGCGAATGACGCCTTTGAGGCGGCTGGTGGGGGGCGGGCGCTTATTCTACCCTACGCTCTCTCCATCACCCCTAGATGGGGGTGATGAAGACGAAGGTTAGGACGATCATGGCGACGTAGAGGAGGGAGAGAAGTTTCCTAGAGCGGCTTAGGGGCGAGACCTCGTCGAGGGGCGCCCCATCCACTCCCCTGCTCCACATCATGAAGAGGGCTAGCATGATGGCCATTAGGAAGTAGCCAGATATGAGGAGGATGAAAATCCCGATGATGGAAACCCTCCTATGCCTCTCACGGCCCAATAGAGCTCGGCAGATGTGGCCTCCGTCGAGCTGCCAGCTGGGTATGAGGTTGATGAAGGTGACGATGCAGCCGACCCAAGCCGCGAAGGCGATGGGGTGGAGTATTAGCACCATCCCCCTAGGCGTCGGCCTCAGAGCCTGGGCTAATAGGGAGAGGAGCAGTGGGAAGGGTATGCTCCTAACACTGACGCCTGGAAACCTCATCGACCAGTCGAGGATCTCCTCGGCGGGGACGATGAAGGAGAGTTTCAAGCCTATGACGGCGACGATGAGTGAGACCAGCAGCCCGATGGCTGGGCCGCTGAAGCCTATGTCGAAGAGGTCGTCTCTATTAGTTGGAGGCTCCTTCTGCATGATGACCGCCCCGAAGGTTCCACCCATGCCTGGTGGGGCAGGTATGAAGAAGGGCATGGAGGTCTTCACCCCCTTATAGATGGCCGCAAATTTATGCCCCAACTCATGTAGGCCGAAGATGGCTAAGATCGAGGCGGCGAAGAGAAGGGCGTTAACATATGCCGGCACTCCAGGCATGAGGATCCTCGTTAGAACTGGGTTGCTGCTCCTGATATAGCCGTCTATGAAAACCGTCGCCGCCGTCGCCGCTAGGAGTAGTAGATTCACCCTGTAATCCTCCCCCCTCTCATCGACGCGTCTCAACCCGAGGGTTATGGCATAGCGATCCATGTGGAGTCTTAGCTTCGGTATATAGCCGAGGGGTTTAAGCTCCTGAACAAGCCTTCTGAAGGCCTCCTTGAGGAGGAGCCTCTCATCGCCGAAGCCTCTCGGTG
>JAGHBJ010000051.1 GCA_021161045.1 Candidatus Bathyarchaeota archaeon | reverse complement strand
TCTCAGAGCTGACGAAGGTTGCATATAAGCTGAATCTTCCGAAGAATGTCCTGGAGACCGCCTCGGTGCTGTATCGGCGTATAGTGAAGCAGCGCCTCATAAGGGGGAGGTCGATCCAGGGGGTGGCCGCCGCCTCCATCTACATGGCCTGCCGACAGTGCAACGTCGTCCGCACTTTGGAGGAGGTTGCTAGGGCGGCCCACATATCGAAGAAGGAGGGAGGTCGAAACTACAGGTTCCTACTTCGGAAGCTGAGCGTTAAGGTTCCACCCGTCGACCCGAAGAGCTATGTGTCGAAGTTCATCAGCCAGCTCTCCTCTCAGGCGACGCCGAGGAGATAGCGATGAGAATCCTGAAACGAGCCATAGAGCTTAGGCTAACCTGCGGCAGAGGCCCCGCGGGGATAGCCGCAGCAGCCACCTATATAGCGAGCCTCTTAACCGATGAGCGTAGAACCCAGGGTGAGATAGCCAAGGGGGCGCACGTCACCGAGGTAACCATAAGGAATAGGTATAAAGAGCTGATTCAGAGGCTCAACATAAGGGTGGAGCTCTAAGGCTATCGCTCCCTTTTTCCCTCTATGAATTCCTCAACCCACATCCTGGCGATCTTGTCGCTCACCTGAACTGGAGGATGCTTGAAGGCGTAGGCTGATATGCTGATGAGAGGCCCCGCAATTCCTCGATCCAGGGCGATCTTCACGGCCCTTATGACGTCGATGACGACTCCAGCGCTGTTAGGCGAGTCGTTCACCACCAGCTTCGCATCCAGCCTTATGGGGAGATTCCCGAAGCCATGGCCGTCGATGCGTATGAAGCATATCTTCTTGTCCTCTAGGAAGGGGACGTAGTCCGATGGCCCTATACGGGTTGGGACGTCGTAGGGCAGTAGGCATTTGACGGCCTCGGTCTTGCTCACCCTCTTCGTCTTCAATCGCTCCTCGACGGTCATGTTGAGGAAGTCGGTGTTTCCACCGATGTTGAGCTGATACATCGCATCGATGTGGACGCCTCTATCATGGAATAGCTCCGCCAGCACCCTGTGGAGGATTGTGGCGCCAACCTGGCTCTTTATGTCGTCGCCGGCGATTGGCAGCCCAGCCTCCTTGAATCTCTTAGCCCAAGCCTCATCGGAGGCGATGAACTCGGGTATGCAGTTTATGAAGGCGCATCCGGCTTCTAGGGCTGCCTCGGCGTAGAGCCGTGTCCCCTCATAGCTTCCAACGGGGAGATAGTTGATCAACATGTCAGCCCCACTCTCCCTTAAGACCTCGGCGACGTCGACGGGCTTCAGACTTCTATCTACGTGGAAGGCCTCGAACATGTGGGGGGCGACGCCGTCGGAGATGGGGCCTGGAAGCACCTTCACACCCATCGGGGGTACGTCGCATATCTTGGCGCAGCAGTTCGGCTCAGCGAAGATGGCCTCGGCGATGTCCTTCCCGATCTTGAGGCTGTTGACGTCGAAGGCCGCCACGAACTCGATGTCGCCGACCCTGTAGCCTCCGAAGTTTACGTGCATCAACCCTGGTATCGATTCACCTTCCCAATCCTTGTAGAACTCCACCCCCTGTATTAGGGCTGAGGCGCAGTTTCCCAGACCAGCTATAGCTACCCTAATCTTCCCCATATCACAAAGCCCCCTTTAACCTTAAACCTTGAGGAGACAAATAAGGTAGGTTTATATCATTACTACTTAAATTAAAACCTAACGTTTCTCCAACTCCCCGAGAAGTTGGCAGACTCGGCAGATCTCACCCGTCGTAGGCTCGCCGCAGAGCTTACAGACCCCTCCCACAGTCTCCTCCACGGCTCCGAGGGATTCTATTATCCGAAGGGCTGTCCGGTAGACTATGAACTTGGTTCCAGGCCTACGAGCTTCCATATAGTTGAGGAATCTCCTTATGTCGCTCCTCATCGCCTCCTCCGCGTAGGGGCAGGGCTTCGTCTGAAAGCCGATGCCCCTGATATATGCCAACAGCGTCGACTCCCGCTCGGGAATCTCGCAATAGGGCTTAACCCTCCTCACAAACCCCTCAAGGCTGAAGCCGGCGGGATGCATCAACCTCATCCTCCTCAAGTCTCCCCGTAGGAGGTTTAGTAGAGCCGTCTGAGCCATGTCGTCGAGGTTGTGAGCCGTCGCCAATCGATCCGCCCCCACCTCTCGGGCAGCGGTGTTCAATGCTCTACGCCGAAGGACGCCGCAGTAGGTGCAGGTTGTGACCTCCCCGATATTTCTCTCAGCTATCTCATCGAGGGTGAAGCCATAGAGCTCCTTGAAGGATGTTATGTGATGCTCTACGCCCAGCCTCCGGCAGGCCTCCGATGCGAATCTCAAGGCCTCATCCCTATAGCCCTCTATGCCCTCATCGATGGAGATAGCTATCAGCTCGGCCTTTGGGAACTTCTCCTCGATCTCGTGTAGGAGGTGGAGCAGGTTTAGGCTGTCCTTACCCCCTGAGACTGCTACCGCTATCCGGCTGTCGTATTCGAACATCTTGAATCGCGCTATCGTCCGCTCAACTCGCTCTCTAAGCGTCTTGGCGAAGCATCTGGCGCAGAGCCGCTCACCGGAGTAGCGTCTATGATAGATGGAGGGCCTCGACCTGCAGAGGGTGCAGAGGGGAGGCTTCCTATCCAACCTGCTCTGGTATCTCTCCGCCCCGATATAAATTACCCTACAGAAGTGAGATAATTTTGAGGATCTCTAAGCCTCTCTCCATTAGTTATCCTCCGTGGACGACGGGTAGTAGGGTGAGGGTGTCTCCATCGATTACCTCGGTTTCAAGGCCTTCGAGGTTGTTGATCTCCACCCCGTTTAAGAGTATGAGGGCTGTGGGGAGAGGCGTCCCCGATAGAGGGTCTATAAGCTCCCTTTTCAGCTTCTCCCCCACGACCTTTAGGAGCTCCTCTATCGCCGTCGCCACGTCAGCCCTATCGCCTGGGATTGTCAGCTCTACTTCACCTCGGCCTGAAGCCTCCTTGAAGGTTCCGAGGAGGAGAACCCTCACCTTTAGGGGCATCCCATCACCGCTGAGGCTCCCAGATGACGGTTCCATCAGCCTTTATGATGGCCGTCGCATGCCTCAGCGCCCAGCAGCTTAGGACTACGCCGACGGGCAGCGATGCCGGATGTCTCGCCGCGATCTCGATGTGGACATCCAGCGCCGTCGGCCCCTCTCCGAGGCCCATGACGCCGATGCCGAGCTGATTGATCTTATCCAGAAGCTCCCTCTCCATCTCGGCGATCCTCGGGTCTGGATGCCTCTCCCCGAAGGGTTTTAGTAGCGCCTTTTTGGCGAGGATCATACATAGATCCTCTCCACCTCCTATGCCTACGCCCACGAAGTAAGGTGGGCAGCCCAGCGATCCGGCTCTGGCCACGGCTTCGAGGACGAATTCCTTTACGCCTCTGAGACCTACGCCTGGCTTCAGCATCCTATGCGCGGCGACGTTGCTGCTCCCCCCACCCTTTGGCATGGCCGTCAACCGTAGCTCATCGCCCTCCACGAGGTCTATGTATAGGATTGGGACATGCCCTTGGAG
>JAGHBJ010000113.1 GCA_021161045.1 Candidatus Bathyarchaeota archaeon | reverse complement strand
GGTTCCCTGGGAGGGGAGAACCCTAATCGTTTTGAAGGCGAAGGGGCCTGGGGGAAACGTGGGGAAGCCAGGCGACGCCATAAGGAACCTCTTGAGGGAGAGGGGGAGGGAGGTTAAGGCTATAATCACCATCGACGCAGCTGGGAAGCTGGAGGGGGAGGAAACAGGCTCAGTTGCCGAGGGGATAGGCGCCGCCATAGGCGGCGTGGGAGTTGAGAAGTATAAGATCGAGGAGGCGGCTAAGGAGTATGATGTACCCCTCTACGCCGTGGCGGTGAAGGAGGATATCACGGAGGTTGTCGCTCCCATGCCGCCAGCCCTCTTCGATGCCGCGGATAAGGCTGTGGAGGCGGTTCAGAGACTGATCCTGGAGAGAACCCAGGAGGGGGACACGGTGATAGTCGCTGGAATAGGGAACACCATAGGGATAGCGCAATAGGTGAATGCCATGAGCAGCGAGGGAGCTATACCAAGCGTCGGCTTCCCCTGGGGGACCTTCATAGCCGTCATCATAATTGGAGCCTTCTCCCTCCTCAGCCTATACCTAGGCTTCGAGGCCATCGCATCGGGGAGAACCGAAGACGCCAACTACTATATACTGCTTGGTTCAACGGGCTTCGCGGCGATGGGCTACATGATCTTCAGGTCTAGGGTGACAACTGTGAGGAAGCCCCCAATACCCCGAGTTGAGGTCGTCACAACTCTGGAGTGCCCCAAATGTGGATTTAAGAAGGTTAGAGGCTTTAAGAGGGGCGACTACGTCTTTAAGGAGGATGAACCCTGCCCCAACTGTGATGGTGTTCTCACCATAACCCGCATACATCGGAGGGAGAAGAAGAGGTCTAGGCGGTGGTAACCTCGCAGCCATCCTCCGTGACGATCACCGTATGCTCAGCCTGCGCCACTGGGGCATGGCTTCTCTCCAGAAGCTGAGGATATGAGTATAGGCAGCCGATTCGTAGAAGCTGCTCGAAGGCCTCTAGGCCCTCCATCCCTGGAAAGGCCTTTAAAACCCATCTGGAGGCGAAGGGGAGGGTTCTATACTCCGCCTGTATATGTCGCAGCATCCTCTTAGCCAGGCCGCCGACGGATCGCTTCTTCCTGTAGATGTAGATGTTGCTCGGCGGCCCATCGACGACGACGCCGTCAGCCTCCCTGGGAACCGAGAATGGTTCCACGGCGTAAACTTCGCCTATCTCCAGTCGATGCCTCTCCAGCATCGATGAGACGTTTGGGATCACGCTTCCGGCGTGGAGGGTATACCGTGAGACCTTATGGCCTGTTAGATTCCTTATAGGCCTGGCTCCCAGCCGTTTCATGGCCTCCTCTATGGCTGCGCCCACCTCCGAGGCTCTGACGCCGGCCCTTATGGCCGCTATACCCTCCTCCAAGGCCTCCTCCGCAGCCTCGACAAGATATTCTAGCTCTGGGTTGAGGCAGATGGTGACGGCCGTGTCCGCTATGTAGCCCTCCACGTGGACGCCGATGTCCACCTTAACTAGGGAGTCCTCGGGAACCCTTGTTTCATCGTCTATGGGAGATGTATAGTGGGCGGCGACGTGATCCACATCGACGTTGCAGGGGAAGGCTGGTTCTCCTCCTAGCTCCCTTATCCACTGCTCCACCTTCTCACAGATGTCTATGAGCTTAACCCCAGGCTTAACTAAGCCTATAACCCTCTTTCTAACCTGGGAGGCTATGGCTCCAGCCCTTCTGAGGGCCTCCAGCTCCTCCATGGAGCTTCGCCCCTACTTCACGACGAGGACGGGTTTCTTGCAGAGGTCGACGACTTTCCTGCTTGTGCTTCCAAGTATCCAGCCCGTTATTCCTCCGATTCCCCTGCTGCCGATGACGATTAGGTCTACATCCTCCTCCTCGGCTACTTTCACGATCGTCGTTGATGGCCTTCCCTCTTCAAGTCTGGTTTTCAGCTTAAGCTGTGGATGCTTAGCCCTGACCTCCTCCTCCGCTCCTCTCAGCGCATCCTCGTAGAGCCTTCTCAGCCTCTCCTGATAGTCTCCAAAGCCCGCGGCGGAGGTGAGGGGTGTCGCCCCGAATCCCTCATCGGAGAAGACGGGGAGCATCACCCTCGGCACCACGGTGAGCATGAGGAGCTCCGCATTCCACTTCTCAGCCAGCTCAGTCGCATAGCCTAAAGCCCTCTTAGAAGGCTCGGAGCCATCTATGGCGACAAGTATACGCTTAAACATCTCAGCTCTGGAGATTCATACCCGTAGCCTAATATATCTTCAACGATGAATTGCGTAATAAATTTAGGTATGCTTAAATTTTATGAGCGTCGATGGATGTGGAGCTGACGGAGAGAGCTGAGGACTATCTCAGGGCGATATATGAGATCACAGCGAGGAAGGGCTATGCCAGAATAAGGGATATAGCGAGGGAGGTGGGGGTTCAACCCTCCTCCGCTGTGGAGATGATGAGGAAGCTCTCATCCAAGGGGCTGGTGAACTACGAGAAGTATGGCGGCGTAACCCTGACGGAGAAGGGGGCTGAGATAGCGGCGGCCATAAGCAGTAGACATGAGACCTTCCTCAAATTCCTCAGGATCATACAGGTTCCAGAGGAGATCGCCAGGAGGGACGCCCACATCCTGGAGCATCAACTCGATCCGAAGACAATTCTCCAATTCTCCAGATTCGTCGAATTCATAACCAACGCCCCAGATCGCCCAAGATTCATATCTAGATGGATGGAGCTCTTCAAGAGTTACTGCGAGGAGGAGGATAGGAAGCTAAAATCGAATAATTTTCGACGACGCTGATTGATCCTAAATCCTTTAGGGTTTCCTATAAATGAATCTAACATCCCTATCCCCTAGGAGTTGGAGAGGAGGCTGAGCGAATTAAACCCTGGGGAGAGCGGGATAATATCGAGGATAGAGGGGAGGGGGGAGGAGAGGAGGAAGCTGTTAGACATGGGATTGGTGAGGGGTACGAGGATAACCGTCGTCAGGAGGGCGCCGCTTGGAGACCCAATCGAGCTGCTGGTGAAGGGATACAACCTCAGCCTAAGACTCGACGAGGCTGAGGGGGTCTACGTCAAGCCGGTGGAGTGAGATGAGGATACCACTAGGCCTAGCGCCCGAGAATAGGATGGTTAGAGTCGTGGAAGTAAGGGGAGGGAGGGGCCTCATCAGGAGGCTGTCGGAGCTTGGATTCCTCAAGGGCGAGTGGGTGAGGGTTTTGAAGTCAGGGCCCTCTGGGCCAGCCCTCGTCGAGGTTAAGGGATCGAGGATCGCCCTCGGTCGAGGCGTATTGATGAGGATAATCGTGGAGTGTGTCCCCCCATGAGGGAGATAGAGGTAGCCCTAATAGGGAATCCAAATGTGGGCAAATCCCTCATATTCAACAACCTAACTGGGGGGAGGGCCCATGTCGGGAACTGGCCTGGCAAGACAGTTGAGAAGAAGGAGGGTAGATGCATCCATAAGGGGGTCACGATGAGGATCATAGACCTTCCAGGGGTCTACAGCCTGACAGCAGCCTCGATAGACGAGTTGATCGCTAGGAACTATATAGTTGAGGAGAGGCCGGATGTCGTCGTGGACATCGTGGATGCATCAAACCTGGAGAGAAACCTATACCTAACATTACAGCTCCTGGAGCTTGAGGCGAACCTCGTCATCGCCCTCAACAAGAGCGACATCGCCGAGAGTTTAGGATATGAGATAGATGTCAAAGGGCTTTCGGAGCTCCTCGGTGTCCCAGTCGTCCCAACCATCGCCACGGTCAAGGTGGGGATGGAGGAGCTTAAGGACGCCATAGTTGAGGCATCTAAGAGGGGGGTGAAGGCCAGGGTGAGATATAGGGAGGATATCGAGGAGCTCATCGAGAGAATCGGGGACATATTGAGGAGGGATGAGGACCTCACTAGGAAGTATCCCATCAGATGGCTGGCGATAAAGATCATCGAGGGAGATGAGGAGGTGATGAGGCTCATCGAGGAGCGGGGTCTCATCGAGGAGCTGAGGGAGGTGATTGGATGAGCGTTAGGGAGGTTTTAGGGGAGGAGCCTGAGGTTGCGATGGCCGAGGAGAGGTATAGGGTGATAGGTGAGATACTCTCAAGGGTGTTTAGGGGTGCAAGGCCCCTCACCCTCTCAGACCTATTAGATAAGGCCTTCCTCAATAGATATCTAGGCATACCGATATTCCTAACCCTATGGTGGGCCCTCTTCAGATTCACCTTCGACGTCTCAGCCCCCCTCTCAGACCTGATAGACATCTCCTTCTCAAGGCTTGGAGAGTTCGCCTCATCAATCATAGGGAATGAGTGGTGGTCAGCCTTCGTCTCAGACGCCATCTGCGGAGGCCTTGGAGGGGTGCTAGTCTTCATCCCCCCGATCTTCTTCCTATTCCTCGGCCTAGCACTCCTTGAGGACAGCGGATACCTCGCCAGGGCAGCCTTCGTTGTTGACAAGATTCTACGCCCCTTCGGCCTACAGGGGAGGTCCTTCATACCCCTCCTCCTAGGATTCGGATGTAATATACCAGGCGTCATGGCGACGAGAACCATACCCTCCGAGAGGGATAGGATATTAACGATCTGTGTGAATCCCCTCATCACCTGCAGCGCCCGCCTACCCGTCTATGTATTGATAGCTGGAGCCGTCCTGGGGGCGTATGCCCCCATGGGCGTCTTCACCATGTATCTTCTCAGCATAGTATTGGCGCTTCTGATGGCTTTGATCTTCAAGGCCCTAATACCATACTTTAGGAAGGGGAGGCGTGCCCCCTTCATCCTCGAACTACCAGATTATGCGAGGCCAACCCTTAGAAGCACCCTCACACACATGTATGAGAGGGGTATCCTCTTCCTCAAGAAGGCTGGGACGATCATATTCCTCGGTATAATCGTCGTCTGGCTCCTCTCCTCACATCCATGGGGTGCACCCCTGGATCAGTCCTACATCGCAACCCTTGGTAAATGGCTTGAACCCCTATTCAGGCCCCTAGGCTTCGATTGGAGGGGGGCCGTCGCCCTACTCTTCGGATTCATAGCGAAGGAGATCGTTGTCGGAACCTTCGCCGTCTTCTTCGGCCTCGGGGAGGAGGCTGAAATCGAGGAGGTTCAGAGGAGCATCGTCGAACTCGGAGTTTTCACACCTCTTACAGGCTTCGCCTTCATGGCCTTCACCCTCATATACATACCCTGCCTGGCAACCATCGGCATAATCTACAGGGAGACGAACTCGGTGAAGTGGACGCTATTCACGGTGATCTATGGATTGATCCTCGCATACCTCATCGCGCTTCTAATAGTCGTGATTGGAGGTTTGATGGGGCTTGGCTGAAGCCTTGAGGCTTAACAGGGGGATAGCCATCTACGCCGCCTTCATCGGAGTCCTCTATCTCATCATAGGCCTGATAGAGTTTCTCTCCGGCCTCACCCCCCACCTCGGGGAGCTCCCCCCAGGGTGGATACCCCGAGATATATTCGGAGGCCTATCGGCCATCGTCATAGGCCTGCTATACATCGCCTCAACAACATCCTGGAGGAGATATGAGTCGATGGGCTACCTATTGGTGGCCACCCTCCTATCAGCCATATTCGCCGTCCTCTACCTCCTGATAGCCGGGGCTAACGGCCTCGACTCCCTCATCGTCGGGGAGGGGTGGAGCTGGATGGAGGATGTCTCAAGACCTGAGATATGGCTTCTACTCCCCTCACTCCCCCCTCTAATCCTATCATGGAGAATGGCGATGAGGCTGAAACCTGAGGCCGCCCCCAGAGAGGCCTAAGCTACCTCCGTCCAAGCGTTTGAAGCAGCTTCAGAGGCCCATAGCGCTTGAGGATGATGCTCCATTCCTCCTCATCGTAGAATTTACAGAGACCTCTACCATAGTCCTTAGCCACCTCCAGGGTGAAGCGCGCCGCCTCCTCAAGGTCTATGACGTGGTTTGCTCCCGTTGCGCATCCTGCTACGGGGACTTCGGTTGTTATGGCGACGCCTACGACGGGGGCATCTGTCACCGTCGCGGGTTGGAGCATGCTGTTGATATGATCCAAACCATTGCCGTCGGGGGTGATATCCTGCGTGGTTATTGGGCAGACCCGTGGTATGCGTCCGGTGACCCGTTCCATTATGTCGAGGAGGTCGTCGCTCACCTTCAGTATCCACCCCTCCTTAACAGTCGGCGTTATGGCGAATCCCCTCCACTTCACCACTCTATTCGCCTTAGTGGCATCTATCGATAGTATAGCATCCATCTCGTCGTCGACCTCTAGGCTGAGCATCCTCGAGATGCTGACTGGGGAACCCATGAAAGGAACTGGCTTATGGGGGATGGTGGGCGCCCTCGGGCAGATATGCGTTGTGACGATGACATCTCCCATCAATCTCTCCCCTCTACGGGCCATGTCGGCGAGCTTCAGGGCGACGGAGAGCGCCGTTATCGCCCCATCGGCGTCGGAGACTATGCCTATGAGCCTCGGCCTTGCTCCCACTCCCCCAAGCCTGCCTATGACGCCGAGGGTTGGAGCTGATCCCCCTGAGGATTTCCCCTCTATGCCTGGTATCTTTATCTTCACGAAGTCCGTCTCTCCCCGTTCACCCTCGATACGCTGAACCTCGATCTCCTCCAAACCCCTTGATCTCAGGAGCTCCTCAACCCTCTCCCCGGAGGCGTCTGGGCCATCCAGGAGCTCATATATCTCTAAGACTTGCTTCAACATCTTGGATAACGATGATCCTCTGGGTTTATGAAGCTGATCCGAGGCGGTTTAAAAGCTCTATGAGGGCCTCCTTACCCCCCTTAACCCTGTCAACGCCATGGCTCACGTAGACAGCCTCGAAATCTAGGCTTTTCAATCTCTCCAGGCTTCTCAAGGCCTCCTCATAGTCGTCGCAGTAGATGGAGGCTGGAGGCTTCAGCCCCCTCCTCCCGCCGATGAGGGCGTCCCCCACTATGAGGCTGTCGCCCTGGAGGAGGCAGATGCTTCCAGGGGTATGCCCTGGAACATGAATCACCCTTATCCCACCTAGAAGGGGGATAACCTCCCCATCTCTCAGTCGATGATCGATGACGTTGCCCAACGCCTCGGCATCACCCTCATGGATCGCAACCTCACATCCCGTCATCTCCTTCAACGCCCTGACGCCGCCGCTGTGATCCCAATGTCTATGAGTGAGGATGCAGAGCTTCAAATCCCCCGGGGTTAATCCCACTTCCCTTAAGGCTTCCACGATCCTCTTGGCACACCACCTCGAGTGACCGGCGTCGACGGCGACGGCGATCTCCTCATCATATATGAGAAAGGACTTGGCTATCTTGAATAGGCCTAGGAGCCTATGCTGGACAGCCTTAATCATCATTTGAGATGAGCGTCAACCATTTTAAGGATTTAAGATCGCATTGAAGGCCTGTCAAGGGAATAGGTTATAGAGTGTGAGTGTAATCCTCGTCCTCAATCCTCCCCAACTTAATGATAATAATTTGTCCCTTTTCCTAAGTTAATTGGTAAACTTCTGGGTCTTAAACCCTAGATGGATTAAAACAAGGATTGGGTGAAGGTGATGGAAATGCCTTTAGATAGGATGGCCTCAAATTACTTGATCAACCTTGATTAGGGTGCTGGGGATATCCGGTTCACCTCGGGGTGGGAAAAATACCGAGGTCTTGCTGAGGATGGCCTTGGAGGCCGCTGAGGAGGCTGGGGCTGAGACTGAGCTTTTAAGACTCTCGGATTATAGGATTAAGCCCTGCGATGGGTGTAATGTCTGCCTTCGGGAGATGCGCTGCCCCCTCGATGAGGGGGATGACATGCCATCGGTGCGTGATCGCATGCTCTGGGCTGACGCCATCATCTTCGCTGCTCCAAGCTACTTTGGCTCCGTTCCAGGGGTTTTGAAGAATCTCATGGATCGGAGTAGACCCCTGAAGATGGCGGGTCACAAGCTGGGGAATAAGGTTGCCTCAGCCCTTTCGATTTCAGGGTTGAGGCATGGAGGCGGCGAACACGTCGTCGAAGCTGTCATACGATTCGCCCTAACACATGGGATGATTATCGTCGGCTGCCTCGGCGACCCCCTAAGCCAGGGATGGCTTCCCATAGCCTCACTTCAAGGCGATGAGGGGTGGCGGAGAGCAGGAGATGACCGTCTCGCCGTTGAGGAGGCTAGACTGCTGGGCAGGAGAATCGTAGAGGTGGCTGAGGCCCTGAAGAGGGGGGGCCTCCATGGTTCATAGAGCATCGGTGAAGAGTTCACCCTGGCATCTATGCATCGGAGGCTTCAAACTCAAAACCCCATGTGATGTCGAGTCGCTGCTGAGGGAGGTTACACGGGCAGCCTCACCCCACTTAGCTCAGCTCTTCGACGCCGATAGGGTGGCGGGCTGGGAGCATCTATATCTGGCGACGGTTAACGCCGTTAGGGCTTTCCAATCGGGCTATAACATCGCTAGAAGCCTATCAATGGAGGTTCTCCTCTACGTCTCCTGTCGAGACCAGATAGCTGAGGCTATAAGGCTGGTGGGCGTCTCACCGGAGACGGAGAGGGCTGCGCTATTGGTATTGGCCGAGGATGAGGGGGAGTGTCTAAAGGCCTATGGGAGTGTCTCTAGGCTGCTCGGCGAGGAGGATGACTCCCTCCTAGAGGTGGATGAGGCGAAGTTGAGGAGGCTGATGGAGCTCCATGAGATCTCGGAGGAGGAGGTTGAGGCCGTTGGAGGCCAAAGAGCTGAGGCTATAACGCTTCTACTCGTGGAGAGGGGCGCCCTAATACCGGCGATGAGATAGCATCCCTTTTTAAAGGCTTTAACCTCTCCCCTATGATGCCCCGATGAAGGTTAAGGCTCGCTGCGGCTACTGCCTCCTACATAGGGGCTATAAGGAGATTCTAAGGGCGACGGAGGATGAGGTCCTCCGCCTAGAGGTGATAAGGGAGCTCCTAAGCCTCCTGGGAAGGCTTCTAACACCTGAATCCGTCCCAGCATGGATAGGGACGGAGAGAGATAGGTTGATTAGGCGGATGACTGGATGCCCAGACCCGTATAAGGGGGAGAAGCGGAGGGCTAATGAGCTGGCCCTGAAACTGCTGCCGAGGGTTGAACGGATCGTCGAGGAGGCCGAGCCTGGCGATCGACTTCGAGAGGCCTGTCGAATCGCATGTCTGGGAAACATCATCGAATACGATGTTCCAGGTCACAGCCATGACATCGAGGAGGCCCTGAATAGGCTGAGGGAGGAGCGCCTATACGTCGATGACACTGATCGCTTCAAGGAGCTCCTCAGACCTGGATTGAGGGTTCTACTGCTGACCGATAACGCAGGTGAGATAGCCTTTGACAGGCTTTTGGTGAGGGAGCTTCATATGCTGGGATGCCATGTGACGGTAGCCGTGAAGGGAGGCCCCTGCCTCAACGATGCGACGCTTGAGGATGCCGAGGCTGTGGGAATGACCCAAGAGGCTGACAGGGTGATTACGACGGGGATCGACGCCGTAGGCATCAACCTCTCGGAGTCCTCCGATGAGTTTAGGGAGGCCTTCCACTCCGCAGATGTCATAGTCTCCAAGGGAATGGCGAATTGGGAGACTCTCACCGAATATAAGGCTCCAGCCCCAATCCTCTTCCTCCTCAGGGCAAAATGTGAGCCTGTAGCCAACTCTCTGGGGGTTCCACTGAGGAGCAACGTGGCGAAGCTCGTCGATAGGGGATGGAGCCTATAGCCCTAAGGTCTTCTTAATATCCTCAGCCTTAATCGGTCCAGGCCTTATGATCCAGAGCTCGTCGCCGCTTAGGTCGAGGACCGTTGAGGGCTGCTTCAGGGGTGCCGGCCCAGCGTCGAGGATGAGGTCCACCTCCTCTCCGATCTGCTCGGCGGCTTCTAGGGCTGTCTTAGGCGGCGGCTCACCGGATTTATTGGCGCTCGTCGTCACTATGACGCCTCCTGATAGCTTCGCCAATCTCCTCGCCACGGGGTGGCCTGGAACCCTTACGCCGAGGGTTCTGGCTCCATGGGTCACCCAGATGGGGTAATCGACTTTAGCTGGAAGCACCATGGTTAGGGGGCCTGGCCAGAACCTCTCAGCCAGCTTCTCGGCTATGGGGTTGAACTCTACGATTCGCTTGGCAGCCTCCACGTCGGAGCAGGCGAGGGGAAGCGGCTTATCGGCTCGCCCCTTGATCTCGCAGATGCGTCGAGTGGCGTCGACGTTAGCTGGGTCGCATCCCAAGCCGTAGACGGTGTCCGTAGGATAGATGACCACTCCACCAAGCCTTATGATGACGGCTGCTCTCCTGATGTTCTCCTCTGATGCCTCAACGATCTCCATCGTCTCTAATCGCTCATCGAAGGGCTTTAAGCGTGATGATGCTCTCTATATCGCCTCATAGCCCATTCGATGAGCTCTCCACTCCCTCCGTCATCTCTATGACCATATGTCCCTGGGGATTCGGCCCAGATGGGAGGCCACGCCAATAGTCGACGATCATCGAGAAGAATGCCCCTCTATCCACCTTTTAACTCGTTTGAGCATCCAGCTTCTCCAAGATCTCCTTCCATAGATTCAGGGTTTTCTCAGCCTCCTCCTTATCGAGGGTTTGGATTACGTAGCCGGTGTGCACCAGGACGTAGCATCCAGGCTTTACCTCCCCCTCCTCCATCAGGTCGAGCATCACCTCCCTCCGGACTCCTCCGAAGTCAACTATGGCTCTGCGACCCTCGACTGAGACGACGAGACCTGGGACGGCTAGACACATCTCCTCATCTTCCTCCTCCGACCTTATATCCCTTCACATGTCGAATCCTTTATCCATTCACAGCCCTAAACCCTCTGGGCTGAGATTTTGAAGACTCTTAGGGAGTATGCCTACTCGACTATCAAGCCCCTGATCGAGCGGGGTATAAGCGTCTTCAACCCTGGAGACACCGTCTCCAGGGTTCTGGGGGAGCTCATAGAGGCTGGGCGATATGAGGCGATAGTGGTCTCTGGGCGTAAGATGGGGATCGTAACGCTTAGGGATTTCCTCGATGTCGTTCAGCCCTCGAGGAGGAAGCTGGAGGGTATGTGGAGGATCACCGGCGTAGCCCATGTGGATGATAGGGTTATCGATGTGGCTGAGAGGCTTAGGAGGGAGGGGCTTAGGGCCTTACCCGTCATGGACGGCGAGTCCATAGGGTTGATCTCCCATGTGGATCTGGCTAGGGGCCTCTGCGACGTCGCGGAGCTTTCAGCCGTTAAGGCTGGGGATGTTATGACCACGCCGATCCACACCCTCAGCATCGATGAGGAGGTGTCTAAGGCGAGGCGTATGATGTTGGAGATGGGTTTCAGCCATCTACCCATCGTGGAGGATGGTGAGCTGAGGGGCATCGTCACCGCCAGGATGCTCGTCGAGGACTTCATCGCACCCCTCTCCAGGGCGACGGTCGGCGAGCGCATCGGGGAGCGCATCGCTAGGATGGAGGGCGCCGTCAGAGACGTGATGGATCGCCACCCCTTGACAGCTCATAGGGAGACGCCGTTGCTGGAGGTGGCTGAGGATATGACGCGGATGGAGGTGGGCGCCTGCATCATCGTAGAGGGGCGTCGACCCATAGGCATCATCACCCCGATGGAGCTGTTGAAGCCGCTGCTGAGGCTGAGACCTGAGAGGAGGCTTCCCCTCTACATCATGGGCCTAGGCGATGAGGATTTCTATGAGCGGGGTCTCGTGGAGGAGAAGCTTAGAAGAGTTGTGGAGAGGGGGATGCGTATCCATCCCTGGATAAGGGAGGTCTCGGTGAGGGTGAAGCAGACGGGGGAGCGGGGAGGCAGAACCAGATATGAGGTG
>JAGHBJ010000006.1 GCA_021161045.1 Candidatus Bathyarchaeota archaeon | reverse complement strand
TGCCAACACCCCCTTCACCACCTCCATCATCCCAGGGTCTATCGAGGGAGGAGGAGATAGAGGCTCTGACGAGACAGCTTGAGGAGTTGGAGGGTAGGCTGAGGGATGTGAAGAGGCGTCTAAGGGAGCTGAGGGGGAAGCGGTGAGGCTGGCTATACCGACGACAGATAGGAAGGGGCTGAGAAGCCATGTAGCATCCGTCTTCGCCAGAGCTCCCACCTTCACCTACATCGACATCATCGACGAGAAGATTAGGAGGGTTGAGGTGGAGGATAACCCGGCGAGAAGCCTCGAACAGGGGGCTGGCCCCATCGTCGCCAAGCTTCTAAGGGAGAGAGGTATCGACGTCGTGGCCACGGATAGACTTGGCCCAGGCGCCTTAACCCTACTGGAGATTAGCGGCATCAAATCGGTGAGGATTCCATCCGGGATAAGAGTCTCAGAGGCCGTGAGGAGGGCATTGGAGGAGATCAGGGATCAAGGCCTCCTCCCCTAGCCGCATCTCTAATTTTTCAGGTTTCATAGAAACTTCTGGATAATGCTCCAAATTCTCCTAAGCTCCTCAGACACCCTGCCCTTGGATTCATATTCGATGATGGTCATGCCCCTCAGCATCGCCTCGACCACCGCCTCGTCAAAGGGGATTAAGGCAGCTACCTCGACGCCCTCCTCATCGCAGAATTCCCTAATCCTCCTCGCCATCTCGATGTTCAAGTCATATTTGTTGACGACGATCAACGGCTGGACATTGAAATGTCTGAGAAGGTGGAGCGCCCTCTCCATATCATGTAGGCCAGACATCGAGGGTTCGGTGACTATGACGCCGAGATCTACGCCGGTGACCGATGCGATGACGGGGCATCCAATCCCAGGAGCTCCATCGATGAGGATGAGGTCTAAACCCCTCTCCAAGGCCACAGCCCTCGCCCTCTCCCTGACGAGGGATACAAGCCTACCGGAGCTGGACTCGCCGGGCAGTAGATCGGCGTGGCATAGAGGCCCATATCGGGTTTCTGAGACGTAGAGGTAGCCTGAAACCCTCGGCTTAAGCCTCGCGGCGCCGGTGGGGCAGATATAGGCGCAGACGCCGCATCCCTCACACTTCACGGGGTCTACCTGGAAATCTCTAATGGCGTCGAAGCGGCACTCCTCGATGCATAGGCCGCATCTTATGCAGCTCTCAGGTTCGATCTCAGCCTTCCTCGTCTCGAATTCTCTTCGCTCCCTGATCTCCGGGTTGAGGAGCAGCGGCATATTGGAGGCCTCAACATCGCAGTCTGCGATGACGGCCCTCCCAGCGAGGGCTGCGAGGGAGGAGGCGACCGTCGTCTTCCCTGTTCCACCCTTACCGCTGAGGATGGCCACCTGCCTCATCCCATCAGCCTCCCAACGTCGTCCATAAGTTTCAGAAACCTCCCCCGCCATTCAGGCATCTCCTGGATGAAGGGTATGCCCCTCGAATAGAGCTCGGCGATATGCCTATTGAAGGGTATCTCCAGCAGGATGGGAAGGCCCTCCTTCTCACAGTATTCATAGACGCCTCTATCACCCATCCCAGCCTTATTCACGACGACGCCCATGGGGATGCCAAGCCTCCTGAGGACGCCGACCATCTGCCTCAGGTCGTGGAGGCCGAAGGGTGTAGGCTCCGTGACGAGGATGCAGAAGTCGCTGCCATAGACGGCAGCGACGACGGGGCATGAGGTCCCAGGTGCCACATCAATGATGACAGTTCTCCTCTCATCTATCCGGCCTTTAACAGCCTCTATCACTGGCTCGGGCGATGGCTCGCCGACGCCGAGCTCGCCCCAGATCAGCTCTATGCCGCCGGCCCACCCCCACTTCACGAAGCCGACGACCTTCTCCTCCTCAACTATCGCCTTCTGGGGGCAGATCTTTGCGCATAGACCGCAGCCGTGGCAGAGCTCCTCGAAGTGAATTATCTGACTCCTGGCAACGAATATGGCGTTGAAGTTGCAGGCTTCGGCGCATCTACCACAGTAGTCGCATCTCTCCTCAATGATCCTCGGAACCTTCACGTAGATCGGCTTAGAGTCGATGTCGCCTGGTTTGAGGAGTAGATGGACGTTGGGTGCCTCAACGTCGCAGTCGAGGAGCTGCACCTCCCCTATGGATAGGGCGAGGTTGACGGCGACCGTCGTCTTCCCTGTTCCACCCTTACCGCTGGCTACGGCTATCCTCACCTCCACCTCGCCTCCGAGCATCCCTCCGTCAACTCCCTTAGAGAACCCTCCAGGAAGCGCCGTAGATTCTCCTCAACATCGAGACCCTCAGCCTGTAGAACGGCTACACCCGCCTCCTGGAATCTCGATAAGGCTCTCGGCCCCATGCCGACGGTGATTATGGCATCAGGCTGGAGGCTAAGCAATCGGTCTGGGGGTCTTCCATATCCGCCGAAGTGTTCACTAGTATTCGGTATAACCTTACTATCGATGACTCTGCCCTCGTCGATCTCGATGACGGCGAAGTAGGGTGCCCTGCCGAAGTGCTCTGAGAGACGTCGTCCCTCCTCATCGGCGACGGATATCACAACCCTCATGGATTTCTTAGGCATCCTCCTTCCCCTCCACAGCCTGCTTGATCTTCTCAACGATCTCCATGAAGGCCTTAGCCGCAGGCGTGTCGCTGTGCTCTATGACGAAGGGAACTCCCCTATCGGAGTCGAGGGAGATCCGTGGGTCGAGGGGTATGGAGCCGAGGAAGGGGACATCCATCTCCCTCGCTATACGCTCCCCGCCTCCGCTGCCGAAGACCTCTATTCGTCCGCCGCAGTGGGGGCAGATGAGGTAGCTCATGTTCTCCACCACCCCAAGGATCGGGGTTCCAACCTTCCTGGCGAAGTTCACAGCCTTCCTCACAACCCCCTCGGAAACCTCGCTGGGTATCGTCACCAATATGAGGCCATCCATATCGGGGAGGAGCTGGACGACGCTGAGGGGTTCATCACCCGTTCCAGGCGGTAGATCGATAAGTAGGTAGTCGAGGTCCCCCCAGACGATCTCGGAGAGGAACTGCCTTATGGCAGCCATCTTCAGGGGCCCCCTCCAGATGACGGGTGAATCCCCCGTGGGGAGGAGGAACTCCATGGAGACAACCTTGATGTTTAGGGGGCCGAAGGCTGGGAAAATCCCGGGGGGGCCTGCCTCGAGGCGTCTCCCCTCCATCCCAAGCATCCTCGGGACACAGGGGCCATGTATATCGGCGTCCAATATGCCTACCCTCCCGACGTGGCCCTTCATGGCGAGGGCCGCGGCGAGGTTTACGGTGACAAGGGTCTTGCCCACGCCTCCCTTGCCGCTCACCACCGCGATCTTATGTCGCACCTTGCTCATCCTCTCAGCTATGGCCTTCCTCCAGTCCTTCGGTATCGGCGAGCGCTCCCCCAAATCCACCACCATTTTAGGTTGACTTAAACTCGGTTATTAACTCTAAAGCTGTATAAAAACCTTTCAAGAATCCAGGGATAGCGGAGGATTTTTAGATGATTAGATAAAATTCTTGGATTTTTATGGATTTCCACATGGATTTAAGCTTCGAAAGATTCATATTCTGGGATTGAGGATTCTATTTTCCCATAGGATACTCCATCTCCATCTATATCGGAAGCGAATTTAAATAGAGGGTGATTAGCTGAGATGATAAGGAGAGAAGTCAAGATATGGTGTAAAATAAATGGATTAGCCCTTCTAGCTGGGAT
>JAGHBJ010000021.1 GCA_021161045.1 Candidatus Bathyarchaeota archaeon | reverse complement strand
CTGCACAGACCGTGTTAGGGATGAATGCTTAAGGAAAGCTGCGAAGGGTGATGCCTTCATCGGCATCGGCGTCACCGAGCCTGGTGGAGGCTCGGATGTCGCAGGCTTCCAGACGACGTTGAAGAGGACTGAGGGCGGGTGGATCGTCAACGGCGAGAAGACGTATATCAGCGGGACGGAGGAGTGTAAGGAGCTTGGAGGCGGATACCTCTGCGTCGGCTACCATGATAGGTCTCAGCTACATAGGGGGATGACGGCCTTCTATCTGCCCCTGGACGCCGAGGGAGTGGAGGTGACTAAGCGCTACGACGACATGGGTCGAATGGCCATCAGCACCGGCGGCTTCAAGATGACCGATGTCTTCATACCCGACGACTATCAGCTCGGCGAGACCGGATGGGGCTTCTACCTCACCATGGAGGGCTTCGACGCCGCCAGGCTTCTGGTCTCAGCCAGCTGTGTGGGAGCCGCCCAGAGGGCTATAGAGCTGGGGATGGAGTATATCAAGGAGAGGAAGGCCTTCGACCAGCCCTTGGCGAGGTTCCAGGGCATCCAGTTCGAGCTGGCCGACATGGTGGCTGAGCTGGAGGCCGTTAGGTCGCTGATCTACAGGGCCGCCTGGATGATGAACAAGAAGTATGAGAAGGCTGAGCCTGGGAAGATGCCTGACAGACGTCTATCACTGGAGTGCTGCAAGTATATCTCCATGTGTAAGCTGATGGCTCCAAGGCTGGCCTTCAACATCTTCACCAAGGTGATGCTCTGGTTCGGAGCCTACGGCTACACGAAGGAATGCCCCCTGGAGATGGGTCTCAGAGGTGTCATGAGCTACTACATCGGAGCTGAAGGCGCCACCAACATACAGAGGGTCATCATAGCTAGAGAGACCCTCGGCAGGGAGTACACGAGGGCGAGGTAGCCTCCCGCTTTTTTATCCCCTCGTCACCGTCGACGGCATGGAGAGTAGTATCAAAGCCTTACCCAATTGGGTTAGGAGGATTAGGTGGAAGACGGCTGAGGGTGAGACGGCTTCCCATAGATATCCCCCTATTAAGGGTGCCAGAACGCCTACAAGCCCCCTGATGAGTCCTAAGAGGCCGAACCAGCTTCCCAGTAGCTCCCTTGGGATTATCTCCACCGTTATGGCTCCCTGGATCGCGGCGATGAGGGTGTTGAAGCCGTTGAGGAGACCTGCGAGGAGGAGGTATTGAGGGGTCGGCGCATAGATGAGGAGGAGTAGGGAAGCGCAGTATAGGGGCATCATCGAGAAGATCATCTTCTTCCTCCCAAATCTATCGGCGAGGCTTCCGGTTGGGAGGGATAGGAGGATGATGATGAGGGTTGAAGCCATATTCATCCCCGCTATCACATATTGATCGGCTCCCTTCACCTCCTTGGCGTAGAGGGGGAAGTAGGGGTATAGGTAGAATGGGAGGACGGAGAGGACGAGGAAGAGCATCCACCTCTTCACCATCCTCCCCTCCCTGAAGACCCTGCCTAGAGATTCGAGGATGTTCAGCTGTCCAGCTCCACCCCTCGGCTCTATGGGATCGGTGAAGTGGAGGTAGATGATGAGGGCGCCGATGGATACCCCTAAGGCCCTCAACCAGTATAGGGGCCTAATACCCCTCGCATTCAATCCCCCAGCGATGGTGATTATCTGGGCTGCGACTATGGGCGCTATCAATCTAGGTAGAGCTGAGAGGGTGTCGCAGAGCTGCATCCCCGTTACACGCTCCTCGTCTCTAAGGGTGTTGCCGCAGATCATGGGGCAGACGGTCATCTCCATTCGGAGGGAGAGGGCTGAGATGAGGAAGGCTAGGGCTGTGATCTCCCAGCTCTCGGAGAGGGCGAAGATCACCGATCCCAGGGCCATTAGGGGGAGAGCCGTTAGGAGTATCCGCCTTATACCAAGGCGATCAGCGAGCCATCCGACGGGTACGGCTGCTAGGGCGCCCGCCACACCGCCGACGCTGTTGACGTAGCCCAGCTTAACGGGATCCGCGCCCAGAGCTGTGATGTAGATGGATTGATATTGATCCGTGAGGGAGAGGGAGAAGTTCTCAACCATGTTCTTGGCGAGATTCACCTTGAAGGGTTTCCTCTGCCTCCTGAGAAAGCTGAGGAGTCCTCGGAGCTGGGAGGCCATTCTCCTTTACCTCATCGACCACCTTTAAAAGAGACTCGGGATGTTCTAGTTGAAGGCTGATCGGACTTTGAGTAGGATACTCGTCATCTGCGAGAAGCCTAGGGCCGCCCAGAGGATCGCTGAGGCCCTCGACGAGGGTGGTAAACCCCTGAAGAGACGTATGATGGGGGTCACCTACTACATAGCGAGGAGGGCTGGCGATGAGCTTGTCATAGTCTCAGCCCTTGGACATCTATACACCGTGGCGCAGAGAGGGGGGCGATGGACTTACCCGATCTTCAATTTCACCTGGGTTCCAGTCCATGAGGCTGACCGTAGAGCGGGGAAGAGGGGGGTCTTCATAGAGGCGATTAAACGGCTTTCGAGGGATGTGGAGGGCTATGTGAGCGCCTGCGACTACGACATCGAGGGAAGCCTCATCGCATATAACATCCTCCGCTACACCTGTGGAGAGAGCAGCCTCAAGGCTGCGAGGAGGATGCGTTTCTCAGCCCTAACGAGGAGGGATATACTCAGAGCCT
The DNA here is from genome assembly GCA_021161045.1 of Candidatus Bathyarchaeota archaeon. GTDB lineage: Archaea > Thermoproteota > Bathyarchaeia > TCS64 > B23 > B23. Next base: position 4,628 of record JAGHBJ010000021.1, on the reverse strand, counting down.
GGGAGAATATGAGTGGGACACTCGACTTCCCCCTCATAGAGGCTGGGAGGGCTAGACATGAGGTGGATTGGCTCTTCGGCATAAACCTAAGCCGAGCTTTGACGCTCTCGGTGAAGAGGGCTTCAGGCTTCTATAGGACGCTGAGCATAGGCCGAGTCCAGGGGCCGACTCTAAGCTTCATCAGGGATAGGGAGGTTGAGGTTCGAACCTTCGTTCCAAGGCCCTACTGGGTGATAGAGGCTGAGGCTGAGATCGGCGGTAGACGCCTGAAGGTTGAGTATGCTGGGGGCCGCATAGAGAGGGAGGCTGAGGCCCTGGAGATAGAGCGGCGATGTAGAGGTAAGGTGGGCCTTCTGAAGGCTGTTTCCAAGAGTAGGCAGCGAATTCAGCCTCCAACCCTCTTCAACCTCGGTGATCTCCAGCGTGAGGCGTATAGGGTTTTCAGGTATAGCCCCTCGAAGACGCTTAGGCTGGCTGAGAGCCTATATCTCGACGCCTACATCAGCTATCCAAGGACTTCAAGCCAGAAGCTGCCGCCGACGATAGATGTGAGGGAGATACTCAGCGGGTTGAGGGAGACTGCCTACGGCCCACTAGCTGAGGAGCTCCTCTCGAGGAAGACCCTTAGACCTAGGGAGGGAAGGATGGATGATCCAGCTCATCCAGCTATACACCCCACTGGAGTCGCTCCAAAGGGGCTTAAGGGGGCTGGGGCGAGGATCTATGACCTCATCTGTCGACGTTTCATGGCCTCACTCGGCGAGGAGGCCGTGAGGGAGAGGGTGAAGGCGGAGATCGATGTGGAGGGCTACCTATTCCACCTGAAGGGCGGTAGGGTCATCGAGGCTGGATGGATGAGATTCTATAGGCCCTATGTAAGGGAGAAGGAGGTGGAGCTTCCATCCCTGGAGGAGGGGATGCCCATTAGGCTGTTGAAGGTTAAGGCTGTTAGGAGATTCACCAAGCCTCCCAGCAGGTATAATCAAAGCTCCCTCCTCAAGAGGATGGAGGAGGCTGAGATTGGAACAAAGGCGACGAGGGCTGAAATCCTCGACACTCTCTATAGGAGGGGCTACGTGGAGGGCGACCCCATGAGGATCACAGACCTCGGCTTCGCCATCGTCGAGACCCTAAGCCACTACTGCCCTGAGATCCTCTCGGTTGAGATGACTAGAAGCCTTGAGCGGAAGCTCCAAGCCATACAGCTTGGAGAGGTCGAGGCCGATAAGGTGGTGGAGGAGGCCGTCGAGGCGTTAAAGCCGATATTAAAGCGGTTTAAGGAGCGTGAGATGGCGATAGGCATGGAGATCAACAGAGCGATAAGAGGCGATATCATCAGGGCTAACACCCTCGGAAGCTGCCCACGATGCGGTAGGGAGCTCCGAATCTTCAGGGGGCGTGAATCCGGCAAGCGCTTCGCAGGCTGCGTCGGCTACTTCGATGGAAGCTGCACCGTCACCTATCCGCTTCCCCAGAGGGGACGCATAGAGGCGACTGGTAAGCGATGCGAGGTGTGTGGAGCCCCTATAATAAGGGTCATAAGGCGGGGCCGTAGGCCCTGGGAGCTCTGTATAGACCCAAATTGTCCATCGAAGGGGGTTAGGCGTTGAGGTGTAAGCTCTGCTGGAGGGACGCCGTTGAGGGGGAGGACTACTGCACCTATCATCTTGAGGCCTATAGGAGGATACTCGAGGCCTATGAGGATTGGAGGAGGGCCATGGATATAGGGTGGGAGGAGTTTCTAAGGGAGGTCTCTGAGAATCCCGCCACCGGTGAGTGGGCTCGTGAGGTGGCTTTGAGACTCCTCGGCGAATTCAGATCCTTATCTCCCAGCGGCTCTCCTTTCCCTCCCTCACCCAGACGCCGCCGAGGGACTTCATAACGTCGTTGATCTTACCCCAAAGCTCTCCTAGGAATTTCCTCGGCGTGACGACTATGAGGTCTCCCTCCTGTGTGAACTCGAGGATGGAGGGATCCACTTCGATTGAGGAGAGGCGCTCCCTTATCTCATCGATGGTTATGGCCTTAGCCTCCGAGGGCCTGACCCCCCCGACGGAGATGATTATGCCTAGCTTCGCCCCGCACTCGGGGCAGGTTATCCACATAACCTTGGTCTCCTCCCTCTCCCCCAAGGGATGCACCGATTAGAAGGTATCGGAGGCTCTAATAAAGCCCTATGATGGATTTTTGTCTCAGAAATCTGAGACGAAGGCGTCCTCCGAAGCGATATTGAAAAATAAGGTCTTCTCACAATCTCTGAGAGGTGGTTCGATGGCGAAGATAGAGATGGAGAGGTATAAGTGCCCCTACTGCGACTGGGACTCCGTCAGCCCTGGAGGTATAAGATGGCATGTGAGCGTAGAGCATCCAGATAAGATGGAGGAGTTCATGGAGAAGCACTATCCGGAGATGGCTAAGAGATTCCAGGAGGCTATGGAGAAGCGCTAACACCCTTTTTCTACACGGCCAAGAACTCCATCCAAATCCATGAAACCCCATATTTCAAGAAGCCTCTAGGATTCACATCGAATCGGGATCGAAGTCTAGGGGGTTAGGTGATTCGAGTTACATGAAGATGTCAATTTTAGACCTCGTATAGATGGGGGTTCGAGCGCTCGAACCCTTCGAAGGGTTAAAACCTCTATCCATCCTGCCTCCAGGGGCGAAGAAGAGATAAATCCCCTGTTGAAGATTATCAGGTGATGTCCGCCTTAAGGCTAACGGAGAGGGTTTACCTCGTGGGAGGAGGAGCTTACGGCCTCTCGGACTATGGGGACTGCAACATATATCTCATAGATGGCGGCGACGCCCTCGCCCTCATCGATGCAGGTGGGGGAGGAGACGTCAAACGGGTTCTAAGGAATATTAGGGAGGTTGGCCTCAACCCAGGGGACATTGAGCTTCTAATCCTCACCCACTGCCACTTCGATCACATAGGTGGAGCTGGAGGCATTAAGCGTGAGACGGGGTGCAGCGTCGCCGCCCATGAGGCTGAGGCTGGGGAGATCGAGCGGCTCGGCCCCCTAACCCTCTATGAGATGGCTAAGGCTAGAGGCCTAGAATTCGAGGGGGTCAAGGTCGATGTGAGGCTGAGGGGCGACGAGAGACTGGAGGTCGGCGAGGTCGAAGTCGAGGTGGTTCACACGCCAGGTCACACACCTGGAGGCGTTTCGCTGCTACTCAGGGAGGATGACACCCTAGACCTATTCACAGGCGACACGGCCTCGGCTCAGGGCAGATTGGGATGGATAAACGGCCCTGGATGCGACTTGGAGGAGTGGAAGAGGTCGATTAAGAGGATGGTGGAGCTCCAGCCTGATAGGCTCTTCCCTGGGCATGGAGTCTTCGTCCTCTCAGGCGCCCTGGATCATCTCAAGCTCCTGGATGAGAAGATGAATGCGCCTTGGATAAACATCGTCACCACCGCCGACTTTAGATAGGGAAAGATTATGAGGCAGCTCATCCTGGAAAGACCGTCGCTGGATGAGGCCTATGAGGCTGTGAAAAAAGGCATCGCCCAGAGGAGGATGCTCCTAATCGTCGGGAGCTGCACCGTCGACTATGTCGGGAGAGCCTCCTCCAAGTTAAACCAGGGGGAGCGGCTGCTCATCATAAAGCCCGATGGATCGACGCGGATCCATCGACCTAGAGACTATGCCCCAGTGAATTGGCAGCCTCCAGGCTCCATCTTCAAGACCCGCCTCCACGATGGCCGCCTACACATCAGGGCATATAGACGTAGGGAGGGGGAGGTCCTTGAGATCGCCTTCGACAGGATCACCCTCGTGGCAGTACTACACCTAGTTGATGAGGGGGAGTTCCACCTCTACGCCAGCGAGGAGGATATGAAGCAAGCCATCCTAATTGAGCCATCCCTAATCGAGGAGGGCTTTAAACCCGTCGAGGCGGAGAAACCAGTCGAGCCAGGCTTCATCGACATCCTAGGGGTGGATAGGGAGGGGATTCTCACTGTTGTTGAGATCAAGCGTAGAGCCGCCGATAGGGCAGCCGTCCTTCAGCTGAAGAGCTACGTCGACGCCATGAGAGCCGAGACCGGGAGGAGGATTAGGGGAATCCTCGCAGCGCCAAGCCTCGCTAAGGGTGCTCAAAGCCTCATGGCTGCCCTAAACCTGGAGTTTAAGCCTCTATCCCCGAGGAGATGCGCCGATATACTTAGAGCGAGGAGGGGGAGAAAGTTGACAGAGTATCTAACCATGAAAGAGGGTGGAGAGACTGGTGACGGGCGGTGTCTCAGAGAAAAAAAGAGGAGGCTAAATGATCTCTAGCTCTCTCCCGATCTCCTCTAGGGCCTCGATAACCCTGTCAAGATCCTCCTGGGTTAGCTGGGCGTGCATCTGGATGCGTATACGGGCCTGGTCTCGGGCCACCATCGGGTAGACGATGGGCGTGACGTAGATTCCCCTCTCGTAGAGCTTCTCACTCAGCTTCTTCGCCTTGCTACTCTCCCCGACGATGATGGGTATTATCGGCGTCTGAGACCTACCCGTGTTGAAGCCCAAGTCCTGGACTGCCTTCCTGAAGTAGTTCGTATTCTTCCATAGGTTCCTGACATGCCATGGCTCGGTCTCCAATACGTCGATGGCGGCGATGGTGGCGGCAACCACTGG
>JAGHBJ010000032.1 GCA_021161045.1 Candidatus Bathyarchaeota archaeon | reverse complement strand
TAGGAGAGATGAGATGATCATACAGGAAGAGCCCCTCTCCATAGCTGTGGGCGAGGTCATCATGCCGACGGAGGTGCCGGCGAGGGCGGAGACCAGGGCCGTAGAGGTGGTGGAGGCGGAGAAGCTGGAGGAGAGAGAACTGATAGAGCACATATTGAGATACGTAAGGAGTAGGGGCTACAACTATCCTGAGAGGCTGGTGAAGAGCTATTATATATCGCTGAAGACGAAGCCCTTCGTCATCCTAACCGGATACAGCGGAATGGGTAAGACGGCGCTGACAAGACTCTTCGCCGAGGCGGTCTCAGAGAACGTGGAGGAGCAATATCTCAGGATAGCAGTGCAGCCAAACTGGCTGGATGACCGGCACCTCCTCGGATTCTACAACCCCCTCACAGGTAGATACGTCTCAACGCCCTTCCTAGACTTCCTCCTAAGAGCCGTGGAGAATCCGGACAAGCCCTACTTCCTCTGCCTAGACGAGATGAACCTCTCCAGGGTAGAATACTACTTCTCCAGGTTCATCAGCGCCATGGAATCCCTCGACCAAGTCATACACCTCCACGGCTTCAGCGGCGGCGTCAAGACGGAGGATGGAAGAGTCATACCTCCAAGAGTAAGGATGCCCCATAACCTCTACATCTCCGGAACCATAAACATCGACGAGGCCTCCTACTCGTTGACACCGAAGCTCATCGACAGGGCGAACATCATCGAGTTCCACAACGTCGACATCTGGAGCGAAGAGGCTGAAGATTACGATAAGCGCATCAAGCTCTCCATCTCCACACTAAAAGGCTTCAAGGGCGAGCTATCACCGCAGGAGAGGAAATGGATTCTCGATACCCTGAGGGAGATCAACGATATGACAGCCCGCTACGGCTTCCCAATATCCCAGAGAGTTAGGAGGGAAACCCTCAGCTATATCGCCAACAGCAGAGGCATATACAGCGAGGATCCAGAGGAGAACCTCAGAGTCGCCATGGATCTACAGGTAAAGCAGAGAGTGCTCACGAAGATATCGGGGGCTGAGCCGATTAGGCCGCTGCTCAAAGACCTAATCGAATACTTCGAGGGACATCTACCCATCTCAGCTGAGAAGGTTGAACGAATGCTGGTGACCCTCGATGAATATGGATTCACGAGCTTCTACGCCTGAGGAGCTGGAGGGCTATAGGCTCTCCATCAATGGAAGAAGGCTCACTCCAGATAGGGTGAACGAGCTTGAGCTTGGGGAGGAAAATAGAATCACGCTTCTCCCCCTTAAGGGAGGCTCGGTGAGGGCATCCCTATACATCGACGGGGTGGAGGTCATCGATAGGGGTAGACCCTATGAGAATCCTGAAGCCGTGGAGTGGAGGTGGAGACCCGATGATCCCACGGGGATACATAGGCTCACCCTGAAGATAGAGGGGGGCGGCGAATATCTCTTCGAGATCTATGGTCGAAGGAGAATACGCATCGAGATGGAACATTACCTAAAGGAGCTGAGGAGATTCTCCCTCAACCTCATCTACCAGAGATATGGCCATGAGATAAGGGAGCGGCTTCAAAGCTGGTTTAACTACATCTCGGAGCATTGGTCTAGGCTTGAACCCGTGGTGGAGAGGATATCGAGGGAGCCTCAGAGGAGGGTGTATAGGGAGCGTGTGGAGAGGCCGATAGGGGAGGTAGACCGGATAGACGCCGAGATGGTGAAGACGCTGCTACAGAGGATAGCGGAGGGGGGAGTCGGGGAGAGTGATGGTGAGAAGTTGAGGGAGCTGATAGGGAGACTTGCCGACAGGGTGATCGTCGAGGAGGAGCGGATAGACCACGATACAGCGGGTAATAGGCTGCTCCGATATCATCTAGACAGCCTACTATCGAAGCTGGAGGAGCTTAAGAGATGCTGTGAAGACCTAGATGAGGTGCTTAGAGAGAGGCTGAGGGAGGCTGAGGGAGACGAAACGGTGCAGGCGGCTAGGGAGTTCCTATCGAACCACGACTTGAAAGAGGAGGTTGAGAGGCTGAGAAGGCGGATTCAGGGGAGGCTTAGGGATCCGAGGCTCTCCTTCCTAATGGAGATCAAGGGAGAGATGAAGGGTGGGGAGCTTGAAGGGGTTGAGAGTCTCCCCCACTATGCGGAGCTGTATAAACTATACAGGAATTACGGCGAGGCGGCTCCAAGGCCTCTACTGGGGGTTGAGATGCCCATCCTTAGGGGTAGGCCCGATGAGATATATCGAAGATGGTGCGCCGTGAAGCTCCTTGAAGCCGTACAGGATTTAGGCTATAAGCTGGAGGAGGAGCATATAATCACCCTGAATGAGGAGGGCATCGAGGCCTCCATAAAAACGGGACTTTACTCCAAATTGGATGGAGAGGGATGCCGAGTCAACCTATATTATGGTAGACGTTACGGCGTCGGCGAGTCCTATGGGTCGTATACCTCCACAAAGTGGGTCTCCCTATGCCTAGAGGCCTTCACGGAGGGAGGGGAGAAGCCTAGGATCATAGTCTTTGAACCCAGATTCGACCTAGATTACAGCGAGGAGAAATTTGAGAGGGATGTCGATACGCTACACATCTTGAGAGATGCGATAGTTGATCACTCAACCGGTGAGAGACTCGTCTCCGGTGGGGCAATACTCCATCCAGCTGACCTAGAGCCGATTAGGTTCAGGGAACTGTCAGCCATCCCCCTCAGACCTGGAAGAGATGAGGGGTTAACCACCCTCCTCAGCGAGTTTCTCACCTGAGGCCTTAGACCTCATTATACGCTCCAATAGGCTGTCCACATCGATCTCAGCTCTCCCCCTCCATCCCAGCGTGAGAACCCCCTCCTCGTCTTCGAGGTAGCCCTCCTCTATATAT
>JAGHBJ010000129.1 GCA_021161045.1 Candidatus Bathyarchaeota archaeon | reverse complement strand
GTATAGATGAGACGGTGGATGGAGGCTATATCCTCGTCGGCTACACAACGCCCAAAAACTCGAAATACTGGGATGTAATCCTCCTAAAACTCTCCCCAGAGAGACATCATCCAGGGAGAATCCTCACCTACGTCTCAGCCATCCTAACAGCAGCCTCATCGATCCCACTGGTAATTGGATGCGGAAGGAGGTTTAGGGGCCGGTGAAGCCGCATTTAGGGCAGTGATACTCCCTGCCGAAGAGGCGGCACTTCTCACAGCGCCAGATAGTCACCTCACCGCAGTTGGGGCAGGGAAATTTAACAGACTTTTCAACAGGTGATATCCGTTTACCGCAGGAGATGCAGTAGGGCATTCTCTATCAGCCACTATGGGCGGTGAATCCCCTATTTAAATATGAGGTTTAGAGCATCTCACTCTTCCATGTTTCACGGGTAGTGATCGAAGGGTCAAGGGGGATGAACTCTTTATACTAGTATTAGGGAATTCTAAATGAAATGCCGGTTTTCAGCAGATTTAGAACGGGTGATGTGAATCCGGAGTCCGGCCTCTTCCTCTGTACCGGATGCGGCGAGATCATCCCTCTTTCGAAGGGTGAGAGATTTCCGCCATGCGCTGACTGTGGATCGACGACCTGGATGATGGTGGCCCTCGCCGGTGAGGCTGGAAGGAAGTATCAAACCGGAACGAGGAGCCCGGTCTCAGGCCTCTTCATCTGTACAAACTGTTGGGGTCAGATCATCCCAATCGCGAGGGACGAGGTCTTCCCCCCATGCGCCTCATGTAAAGAGGGGACGGATTGGCAGCTTATAGTCTCAGCATAACACCCCTCTTTTATTCCATTACGTCTCCAGCGGATGAGGCCGCCGATTAAAGGTTGAGTAGTCCTCTCAGCTCAGAGAGGGCTATCCGCCCTAAAATCCTCATCGCTATGCCGAGCAGCCTCCTATTCCCCAGAGCCTCTCGGATGACGTTTCTCTGCATATCCATATCTCCCTCCTCGACGAGTCTCGTCAATAGGGGTTGAAGCCCAGCCTCTTTCACAGCCGCGAAGAGTTTGTCGAGGTCTTCGTCTCTCAGTCTATTCATCAACCTCCTCGCCAGGGACATGGAGGAGAACTCTCCACCAAGCATTGACTTCCAAGACAGCTCGTAGCGTCTGAGGAATCTTGAGGAGGATTCCCCTCGGCTTACGGCTTCAGCCGCCACCTTGCCAGCCTCCCTGGCGCATAGGCCTCCGAGGATTACGCCTCCGCCCGTCGTTGGCTTCGTCTGCCCCGCCGCGTCTCCGACGACTATGAGGCCGTCGAGATACGTCCTCGTTATCGGGCCTCCGGTGATGATGATGCCTCTCCAGGGCTTCGAATGTTTTGGTTCTCCGCCGAAGCGTTTGTGGAGGAAGGCTTTAAGCCTCTCATAGGCTTCGCCCTCGGAGGTGGCTAATCCGCACCTGGTCCTATCCTCATCGAGGGGTATGACCCAGGCGAAGAATCCTGGAGCCAATCGGCTGTTGAACCAAAGCTCCACGAGGCCGTCCTCAACCTCGACGCCTTCGACTTCGACGTTTATCCCTCCGAGGAGGCCCCTTGGACGCTTCAGTCCCGCCCTGGTTGATAGAACCGCTCCAGCCCCCTCAGCGTCTATGGAGACATCGGCCTCAACCCTAAATCCCACACCGGAGAACCCCTTGATACGCCCCCTATCCCTAATCCATCGTTCCGCCCTACTAGAGGTCTCTATGGAGACCCCTATGCTTAGGGCCTTCTCGGCGAGGAGCTGATCGAATCTCGGCCTGTCGATGACATAGGCCTTGGATTTGGAGCTCCAGGCTTCGAGGGTTATGCCGCTAGGTGAGATGAGTCGGCATCCCCTAATCTCATTGAGGATGTAGTCCCCGGTCTCTATGCCCAATCTCCGCAGGCCTTGGATGCTGATGAGGCCTGCGCAGTGGGGTGGCTCCCCGATCCCTGGATGCTCCTCATAGACGATTGTGGAGGCTCCACACCTGGCTGCCTCGTAGGCGGCGAGGAGGCCTGTGGGGCCGGCGCCTACTACGGCGACCTCAGCCCTCATCTCCGCTTGATGACCTCGATGAACTCCACGGCCTCGATGTCGGGTAGAAATCTCTGTATATCCAGGGCGACAGCCCTCTTCGCCAGCTGTATGTTATCGGCGAAGAAGACCTCCTCGGGCATGGTGATCCTCACCCTCTTCTTCAGAAGCTTCAACCCGAAGCTCTCAGGGTCGACTCCGGGGAATCGCCTTCCGATGAGCGCCCTTATACGCTCCTCGTCTCCCTCAAGCCGCTTTAGAACCTTCACCTTATAGACGATCCTTCTACCGGCGAGGGGGTGGTTGAAGTCTAGTTGAACCCTCCCAGCTCCGACGCTTCTCACCACGGCTGTCCGCCCATCCACCTCTACGCTTTCACCTATCCTAGGTGTGATGCCCTTGGATCTCAGCACTCTATAGGGAACCATTCGGATGTTTCTTGGATCACGCTCTCCGAAGGCCTCCTCCGGCGGTATCTCTATCTCGGTCTCCTCCCCTATCTTCACCCCTTCAAGCCTCTTATCTAGGCCTCTGAGAACCCATCCCTCGCCGACGACTATCAGCCTAGGCCCATAGACCTCGTTCTCGCTGTAGATTCCGCTTTTCTTAGCCGTCTCCTCATCGGTGGTCTCGAAGACCTCGCCGGTCTCCTCAACCCTCCCCGTCAACTCTACGAGGATGAAGTCTCCCTTAGAGACTACCTCAGCCTCCTCCTTCTCTGCCTCCATCTTCTCCTCAGCTTTCCCGCTCATCCTAAACCCTCAGAGGTTGAAGTCTACATCGGGATAAAGCTTTATGGTGTCCGATACATCACTCCTCTGGATCGCCATGGAGAGGGAGAGAACCATAGCCGATAGCGTCGCTGAGACTCGTCGTCGACACGCCCTCTATCTCAAAGCCGTAAACCATCCATTGAGAAGGCGCATCCTAGAAGCCTTGAGGGAGGGGGATGCCACCCTAGAGGAGTTATCAGCCAAGACAGGCCTCGATGAGAAGACCCTCAAATGGCATCTCGCCGTATTGGAGCAGGGCTTCTGCGTCGAGAAGATCGAGGAGGGGGGGAGAATCCTCTACAGATTGACGGAGGAAGGGCGAGTCGTAGACCACCTCGGAGCTTAAAATGCCTCTTGGATCAGCTCACCATCGAATACCGATGCCGCCGGAAGAGATAAACATCGAAGAAATTTGAGCATCCTAGCGTGGAGGCGAAGAGACAAAAATTCGACCAATCCTATGATTTAAGGTGGTTTAGCTCTTGATTTATATTTTATTTAGTTTTTGTCTCTGGTTCCAGTTTTATTTGGAAGGAACATTTCTCAGCTCCAGTTGCCAGGCTCTCTATAAGCTCAGCTCTAACAGGTTTCTTCGAGACGGTTCCGAACATGTATTCGAGCCAATTGGTGAAGCAGGCTGAGCAAAGCCTAGGCGTCAATTCAACTATATTCTCCGATACCAGCAGGCACTCGCACTGCTTTGGCTTGAATTCATAGATGATGGTGTCACCCTTCCTCTCACATCGGGTGCCTGTTGTGGCTAGGCCTCTGTCCAATGTCTCGATGAGGGAATTCAGATCATGTGACGCCAGGTCAAGGCCGTAGACTTCTAGGAAGATCTTGCAGCAGTTCTCACCACATCTCTTCAGAATCCTTCTCGCCGTCTCCTCATCTACCTCATTCAGGCCAGTCGCAATTCCTCTTATCCAAGCCCGTAGAAACTCCTCAATCTTTCCAGCATCTTTAACCTCATGGGCATACGTCCTCTCATAGGCCTCAAGTTCCTTAACCATTCCTTCTCCTCCAAATCATCAATATCCTTGAATGTAAAAATAAAATGTATCGGACAATAAGGGGCTTGCATACATATATGAGTCCAAAGTCTCTCAGCTCCCATAGTGGGCTTGAAACCCTCCGACGAGGATAACCTAATTTATGTTAGATTCAACTGTTAGAAACTACATAAACCATAAAACAATGTGTTATTGTTATAACGAAGCGTATGATCAGTAGATTCAGACTTCTGAAGAGAGAAGAGATAGAGGAGATAAACTCCTCAACCATGAGGATTCTGGAGAGGGTCGGCGTAGAGGTGAGAAATGAGAATGCCTTAAAGCTGCTGGGAGAGAACGGGTGCGAAGTTGAGGGTAGAAGGGTGAGAATCCCTGAGGAGCTGGCTAAGGAATGCCTGAAGAAGGCTCCATCCGAAATCGAGCTATACAGCAG
>JAGHBJ010000045.1 GCA_021161045.1 Candidatus Bathyarchaeota archaeon | reverse complement strand
GGTTTTGGTTGATGTTCTCTGAGCAGCTTCTCCACCCGTTCCCTGGCCCTGGTGATGATGTCCTTCGACCCCGCCTTCCTCCAGGCGTCGAGGGTGAGTCTGCAGACCACATCTGATGGTATGTATCGCTCCCTCCTGAAATGCTTCATCGTATGCCTCTCGCCGAGGTAATGCCCTCCTGGCCCCACCTTTTCGATGACGTCCAGGGCTAGGGTCTCCTCATCGACATCTACGCCCTCCACCAACCTATAAGCCATAGCACACAGCTCGTCGTCGATGACCAACTTCTCCAACGACTGACAATTCTCACCTAGCAGCATCCCAGGGCCTGACACGACGTTCACGCCGGTCAGCGCAGCCATGATGATGCCGAGGGCAGACTCAAAACAACACTGACCATCAACAACCTTAGAGTCGCTTAGGCCGAGGTATCCATGGGTTGGAAGCCCATAGTATTTTCCAATCTCGGCTCCCGCGCAGGCTGTCATCATCGCCTCTATGGCTCCAAGCCTTGCGGTGGCATATCTCATGTCGAAGAGCGTTGGGGAGCCGCCGTAGACGACGGGTGTCCCAGCCTTCCTGAGCTGGGTGATGACGATGCCGGTGATGATCTCGGCGTTCGATTGGACGAGGGTTCCGGCGAGGGTGGCGGGGCTAGTCGCCCCTATCTGAGGCGCCGGAATGATCTCGGCTGGTATGCCTCTGTCGGCGAGGTCGAGGAGGTTCTGGGCTGTTACGTCTCCCCAGGTGAGCGGCGATGTTGGGCAGCAGTCGAAGATGGCTCTTGGTCTGCGTCTCAATTCCTCTGGGCCTCCTACGGCTGCGTTCAGCATCTCAGCCATATCTATGAGGCCCCTCTTCGAGAATGCCCCAGTGATGATAGGCTTATCAGAATTCCTCAGAACAATATACAGCCTATAGAGGTCTGCAACAACATCTGGAACATCGGAGGGAACGATAGCAGTGCTCTGCGCCCCTATATGCTCCAATGCATCAGCCAATCTCACCAGTTTCTTCAGGTCTATCGACATCCCCCTCCTTATTTCACCGGTTTCGGAGTCTAAGACGTATATGGCTGCTGAGCCTGGGTTGTAGACGACGTTGTCGTCTCCGATGAGGAGACTTCTATCCCCGTCTCTGCTGTATAGCTCGATTTCGGATGGAGCCTTCTTCAGGCATTCCTTAGCCAGCTCCTCTGGGATTCTCACCCGTCTATCCTCGATTTCGCACCCGTTCTCCTTCAGCAGCCTTAGGGCGTTCTCGTTTCTAACCTCCACTCCAACCTTCTCTAGGATTTGTAGAGTGGAGCTGTGTATCTCCTCTATCTCATCCCTCCCCAGAAGTCTGAATCCCCTAACCATGTCCTTCGGGGATATAACCTATGATTAATTAAGTTTGACGATAATCGGGGAATCATAAAGGGGTCGGCTTCCTCGTCGTCGAGTTATACGCCTATGCAGGGCGCCAGGTAGTAGACGAGCTTCCCCTTCGGTATCTCGAAGTTCAGCTTGATGGGCATATCCGTTGAGAGCTCCAGTGTGGCGACCTCGCTGGAGGCTGAGGCCGCATTTATGATGTCTTGGAGGTAGCTGAGGGTGAAGGTGGCTGAACTCGGCTCCTCCACCTTCAGCTCCAATAGGTCTTCGGCCTCTAGGGTCCAGACGCTGGAGACGCTTCCCACGTCGCCCTCGGCGCTGATCTTAAACTCCTCCTCGTTGATCTCCAGTTTTACATGCTCCCCGACGAGGGAGGCATCCTTAATCGCCCTCTTCAGGCTTGGAGTCAATATTCGGGCTGAGGCTTTGAAGAATATCTTCGGCGTTGGCGTCTCCTCTTCCAGGGGTTCTAGGAGGGGGATGAGAAACCTCCTTTTATGCCCCCCTCTCATGCATTCGATGGAGAGTCTCCCCTCCTCCAGCTTCATTCGAACTTGCTCTCCCCTCTCAACTCTGTCTAGGAATTTCAGGAGCTCCCTTATGTTGACGGTCAGCTTCGTCTCCTCATCGCAGAGATACTCGTCGAAGAAGTCTCTGGGCAATTCGAAGTCCACCATGGCGACGTGGCTGGGATCCATGGCTAGGAGCTTCAACTCCTCCTCGTCGACGTTGAAGCTTCCCTCCTCGACGATGACTGATAGGGCCTTAATCATCCTCTTGAAGGAGTCGACGCTGGAGAGCTGGATCTCGAACAAGGCTTCCACCTTCGTTTTTGACGCTAATAAATGGGGTGATGATGTTTAAATTCTTTCTCAGGTGTATTCACGCCAGGTGTAGCCACATTTAGTGCATCTATAGAACTGGGTGGTGCTCTCATCGATGCCCCTCGTCTGAACCATCCACCAGTAGGCCTTGTTGTTGCCGCATTTGGGGCATTCGATGGTGACCTGGGGCATCGTCCTCAGGTTCCGCTCCTCCTCTCCAACGACGACGATCTTATCCGTCTCGGGGGTGCTCCTCTGGTAGAGGATGCCCCCCTCCATCGACTCCTCATATCCACATCTAGGACATCTGTAAGCCCTCTCCTTTCTATCAACTATGAGGGCCGAACCACATTTGGGGCAGAACCTCATTTCTCTAGAACCTCTCCCAGCGTTTTCCTTTACGCCTCTAAGCGCCTTTTAAGTCTTTTGATCGAGGGCTGAGGCTATAAGCCCAGCGACTCTCAAGGCCTCAGGCAGCTTCTCCCCCTCCCTAGTAGCCACCTTGAGGATGGAGGCTGCCTCCCTGCTGCGGAGGCCTATGGAGAGAACCTTAAGCCTTTCCCCGCCGATCTCCATCTTGAAGCCTATCGAGTAGGCTTCCTCCCTCCGCTCGGGCCAGCCGCCGTCGTCGGATAGGGCGATGACAGGTCTCTCAACCTCTAGGTGTAGCCTGTAGGGGTCTATCCTAACGCCTCTGAGGAGCTCTCGGTGTAGTAGTATCACCCTGATCTGGGGGTGGTGGCTTGACTCTAGGATCATCTCCGCAATCCTTAGGGTTGGTGAGGCCTCATCTCCCCTCATGTTGATGGCTAGAACTCCATCGAGCCATAGGGAGCCTCGATATATGACTCCCACAACGGTTTGTAGGCTCCCCCTGGGTTTGGAGGCGATGCCTAGAACCCTGATCTCCCTCTTAATCCTCCTAATCCTCGTTATTCCCATCGCCCTTAATTCTCTCCAGCTCCCCTTTGAAGGCTGAGAGGAACTCCCTCAACTCCCCCTTAGCCCTCTCAGCCGCGTCTATGATGGCCTGCTCCGGCGTCTTATCCCCCTTCATCTCGACGAAGAGGATGGAGTAATCCATTAGGGGATGAGGCTTCGCATATCCAGCCATCCTCACCGCCTCATCCCTCAGCAGGGAGCTCTGAAGTAGATTCAGCAGCGTATGTCCTTCTCCTCCCACCGCTATCTCTATGTGCCCCTCCCTCCGCTTGAGAACCTTCAACCTCATGCCAACTCCTCCGATCCATATGTTCTAGCTATCTTCCTCCTCTCAACCCTGCCGCAGCGGGGGCATATGAGCCTCATCCTCCTCTGCTCTAGGAGTGAGCCGCATTTGGAGCAGAAGGCGTAGATGACGCCGTATCTCGACCCCTCGATGGAGAGCTGTGTAAACCTGTTCTTCGTGTTTATCACCCGCGCCTTCACTATGTCCCCGCTTCTAAGGGCTAGATTCATATTCTTCACTTCCAGCCCCACGCTGGAGATGTGGATCACCCCCGTGAAGGGGGGTGAGACTTCCACGCCCTTTATATAGAATATCTCGACATTCGCCGTCCTCCTCTTCACGGAGCCTACCTCCCCGATGACCTCCAATCCCTCCTCTGGGAGGATGGGCGTCCTCGTCCTCTTCGAGACCCTAACCTCCCTCCTCTCCAGATCGAATTTGACGTCTCCAAGCTCCGCCGATCGAACTACCCCATCCTCCTGATAGGCGCCGGGGCCATCTAGGAATTCCTCTATCACCGCGAGCTTATCCCCTGGGAAGACGAGTCCACTTCTCAGCCTTTTCACGCCCCTGGACATGCCGGCCTCCACCGGCTCGCCCAACTAAATCTCCCCGGCTTCAATTTAAACTCTTAGCTCTCTCGATCCTGTAAAGGTCTATCTCCACAAGTCTCCTCGGCTTCCGGTGAAACCTGAACATGTGGGGTATCTCCATCTCCATCTTGAGGAGGGCTGAGATCCTGCCGCCCCGCCTCCGGATGTGTCTCCTGATGAACTCCCTCGTGCTGCTCTTATGAATGCTGTATACTGCCCTAGCTATTCTCAGAGCCTCGTCTAGAAACTCTATGTCCGCGTGGCGACGCCTAGTTCCGAAGGGTGGATTCATGATGACTGTGTCGAAGACGGCTCTGAGGGGTGCCACATCCCCGATGAGGAGGTGGAGGCGATCTGAGACGTCTGCCTCAACGGCGTTCTCCCTCGCTGTGGAGATGGCTGTGGAGTCGATGTCGACGCCTACAACTGCCTCAGCCCCCAGCATTAAGGCTCCTATGCCCAATCGCCCCGTTCCACATCCCAAGTCCGCGACCAGCCTATCTTTGATGTCGTCGTAGATGTATCGCGCTGTGAAGAGGAGCTCGGCTGCCACCTTTGGAGGCGTTGTATACTGCTCCAGCTCTGGATCTGGATGGGGGTGGGGTCTAATCCTCCTCAGAGCCTCCTCCAGCCTCCTCCTGGGTATGATCTCCTCAGCATCTCCCCCCAATCCATCACCCCCATCATGATGTAGGCCTCCTGAAGGGTGATCATCGGCCTCCTAAGGTCTGGTAGGCCGTCTAGGGCGATCCTGGGGCAAGCTGTGTCGATGAAGGCTTCAAACTCCGTGAAGTTGTTTAGGATGTCGGCTCTCACCACGTCGAGGGTGATTATGGCAGCCCTATACCCCCTCCTCTCAAGTTCCCCTCTGAGCTTCTCAGCCTCCCCTATCCTACTCTGACCTGGCTTTACGCTCACCACGATCCCTATATTTCTAGCCTTCTTAACCATCTCCACGATGGCTATCCTTCTCTTCAGCATCTTCATGGCCTCTCCACGCCCTATCTTGGCGGCCTTACCCGTGTAGGGGTCGGCGGCCACCACCTCCCTCCCCGTGGCTAGGGCCATGCCGAGGGGGTGGAAGCGTCCTCCCCCTATGAAGAGGAAGCCATCCACCATCTCGGCGATGGAGAGGGCGGTGGAGTAGTCGCAGCCCAAAACCTGTCCATCATAGGGGGTCCATCCGGCTCCCCGACCGATGTGAGGTGTGAATCCCCACCTCCTTAGGATCTCAGCCGCCCTCGGCAGTAGGTGGACATGCTGAACCGTGGAGGCCAAACCTATACTCCTCCAATTCTCAAGTAGGGGGCGAGCCTCGTCGAGGAGTTCCTCGACGTCGAAGTCGGCTCTCAGCTCCACGTAGATGACTGGTATCCCAGCGTCGGGCAGCATCCTGTTATGGCCGTAGTGGATGATGAGGTCGACGCCTAGGCTCTCAGCCTCATGGAGGGGTAGGTCGCATCCCCCATAGCAGGTGCCCCCTGAGATGTAGGCTCTGACACCCGTCTCAGCCTCCAGCCTCCTCATCAGCCAGAGGGCCTTGGGCCTCAGCCCCTCTGGGAGCTGTATCAGAACCCTCTCAACACCTCTCTCAGCTATCTCCCTGATAACCCTCTCCATCTCGAAGTTGTAGGAGACGGTCAAGGCTCCCTCTATTTAGGGGTTGGAGGCTTATAATGGTGAACGCTATGAGTGGGGCTGAGCCGTGGAGATCGGTGTTATCCTGATCCTACAGGGGACGGGGAACTTCGCTGAGGCCCTCCTCAGAGCCTCCTTCGCGATGTTAACTGCCTTCTCATCCACCTTCACAACCATGAGTCTCTGCCCACGTCTAACCCTCGCCGCCGTCCCAGCTGGCTTCCCATAGGGTCTACGCATCCCATCCTGGAATCGGTCTGCCTGGGCGACGGCCAGCCTCCTCTTCTCTCTCAATATGTGATGGGGATATGGAACGATCTGGAGGAGATAGTTGTCCCTGCCGAGATTCTTCTCCAGATACCTGTTAGCCGCCAGTCTCGCGGCTTCAAGGGCGTTATGCCTTATCTGTGCATCCCTCAGGTTTAGGAGCTCCACGATGTATTCATAATCCCTATTGGGGTTTCCCATGGTGAACTTGACTATTCTGAGGCCTGGGACTCCCCCTATATACTCCTTCCTGGTGTATGGCATCCTCTTTATCGGCCTATAATTCCCCGCCCTCAAGGCCCATCAATCTTCCCCTATGGGGGTTTAAAAAGCTGACTCTACGCTGGTCTGGTGAAGAGGAAGTATTTCTCATCCTCGGAAAGCTCTCTCAGAATCCTCCTAGTCAACAGCTTAACGGGGTCGGGGATGTTCACCCTCCTCTGGAGATCCTCAAAGCTCTCGAAGGGTCTACGCTCACGCTCCTCCAATATCTGCCACATCAACTTCTTCCCAATCCCGGGGATCAGCTCGAGGGCGTGCATCTTAGGCGTCACGGGCTGAGACCTATTGAAGAACTCTATGAATCGCTTCTCGTTGGTCTTGATGATCCTCTCTATTATGCCTGGCAGCTCAGCCTTGGCTGTGGCCGTCAACTCGTCGTATGAGATTCGTCCAAGTATGTGATCAACCTTGGTTCTGCCGATCCTCCCGACGTAGAGACGCTCCCCTATATCGATCTTGGCATCCCTCTTCGGCGTGGCCTCCAGCAGCGTGAAGTAGGTCTCGCCGACGAGCTGTATTATGCCTCTCCCATAGCTGTACCTAGGGGCGCCTGGCCTGCCATGCGGCAATTTGTCTAGGACGTATGCATATTCCTCGTATTTTTTACCCTCTCTCTCCATCTTCTGCCTCCCCGCTATTGAGAAGTAGCCTTAGACCTGTATTTCTCTATGATCCTCATTAGATTCTCCATGGTCTCCTTCGATATTATGCGTTGGCGTCCCAGGAAGGTTCTCAGCTCCTCTATGCTTCCGGGGAGGCAGTTGGCTATCTGAACCGCTATGCTTCTCTCAAGTCCGCTCTCCACGAGCTCCTCCACGAGTTTCCCAGCCTCCTCGGCGGGGAGTTTTGAGAATTTGAGGGTGTAATCTAAAACTCTTCTCTGGAGTGGATCTAGCTCTCCTATGGATTCGAGTATCTTCTTCGCCTCTGGTATGGTGATCTCCCTGCGCTCTATGATGGACATACCGTATGCCTCCTCAGATGCTCGGGTCTGGCGATGACTAGCTTCACCTTCTTCCTCTGCGGTATCTCTACGACGTAGGCCTTTCCACGCTTCTCCACGATGGTTCCCACTTTACCCTGGAATCTCCTGTGGGGCATACCCTTGTGAACCGTTGGGTTGATGTCTATGACGACTCGGTCTCCTATCTCATAGTTCTCCAGAAGCCTGCTGAGGGGTATCTTACCCCTCTCCCGAACCGGCTTCCGGAGCTTCCTCCTCGTCTTCCTCCTAGGCCCCTTAGAGTGCCTCCCCATCTCCCATCATCCTAATCTGAATCGTTGAAGCTGCCTGAGGAGTCTACGCCTACCCCTCAGCTGCTTCAGCATCTTTCTCATGGCGTTATACTGTTTTATAAGTTCTCTCACATCCCTCTCCTCCGTTCCGCTTCCCCTAGCGATGCGCCTGATCCTGGAGGCGTTTAGGATGCGTGGATTCTCCCTCTCCTCAGGGGTCATAGACTGTATGATGACCCTCCACTTATCTAGGCGCTCCTCGGCGACGTCGAAGACGTCGCTGGGAAGCTCGTAGCCGAAGCCTGGGAGCATGGATATAATCCTCCTCAGAGGCCCAAGCTTCCTCATCGCCTCCAATTGGCCGTAGAGGTCTTCCAAGGTGAACTTCCCAGAGAGGATCGCCCTCACATCCCTCTCCGAGACCTCAACCTCAGCCTCCTTAACCCTCTTCACAAGGCTCTCTATGTCTCCCATGCCGAGGAGGCGTCCGATGAACCTAGGGGGATCGAAGGGCTCCAGGTCGTCGACTCCCTCACCGGTTCCTATGAACTTTATTGGGGCCCCCGTGGCTGCGACGCTTGATAATGCTCCACCGCCTCTCGCTGAGCCGTCGAGCTTTGCGACGATGATGGAGCCTATCTCCGTGGCCTCCTTGAAGGCCTTGGCCTGGGAGGCCGCCTGCTGCCCTATCGTGGCGTCGATGACTAGGATGACCTCCCTCGGCTTGACTGCCTCCGCTATCCGCCGCATCTCCTCCAGCAGCGGCTTCTCCTCCTTATGCCTCCCAGAGGTGTCTATGATGACGGCCTCATAATCCCTGAAGCGTTCAACCCCCCTCCTAGCGATCTCTATCGGGTCTCGGCATTCTGGGTCTCCGTAGAAGTCGACCTTTATGGATTCGGCGAGCTGCTTGAGCTGGTCGTAGGCTCCAGGTCTAAAGGTGTCGGCGCATATCAGAGCTGTCTTGAAACCCCTCTTCTGTAGGTATCGCGCCAGCTTCGCCGCGGTGGTCGTCTTACCAGAGCCTTGTATCCCTATGAGCATATAGATGTTCTGGGTTCCAGGTCTTAGGTCTAGGGGCTGAGCCTTCTCCCCGATCAGCCTGGTCAACTCGTCGTAGATGACCTTGATGAGATGTTCACGTCTACTTATCCCTGGGGGGAGCTCCTCGAAGGCTCTCTCCTCGATGCGCTTAGACAGCTCGAAGACGAGTTTCACATCGACATCAGCCTGGAGTAAGGCCCTCTGGAAGTCCCTTATGAGCGTCTTAACAACCTCTCCGTCAACGGTTGGAGCTCTAAGCATCCGCTTTATGGCGTCGTAGAGCGATGATCCCAGCTTCTCCAGCACCATTCCAGCTCTTCCCTAATCTATCCCTCTCACCTTCATGTAAAGGTTGCCTCAACCCTCTCAAGGGCGGCGGCGACTATCAATGGAAACAGGATCGTCGCGTCGCCGTAGACGTCGACTATTCTCGTTCCCTTAACCTTCCCCCAGCTGATGGCCTCTCTAAGCGGAGCTCCGCTGAGGCTTCCATCCTCAACTCTCGCGGTGGTTATCTGAACCGCCGCGTCGAGGCCGCCTCTCAAGGTGTTCATGTATAGTGTGTGATGCTTCGGAACTCCTCCGCCTAGGATGATGGCTCCAGCTTTCTCGGCGTCGTAGACCAACTCGGCGAAATGCTCGAAGTCTCTGAGGGGGTTTATGCTGAGCATTCTCCGCTGGGAGTACATCCAGAGGGGTATGCCGATCATGGAGTCTAGGAGGGCTGGGCTGAAGATGGGGACATCCCTAAACGCCGCGCATCTCAGAATCGAGTCCTCATCTCTCAGCCTCAACCCGATCTCGCGTAGCAGACCCCAGATCGGGGTCTCCCTCCTCTTCTCCTCCGGTATCTCATCGAGTATCCCGTAGAGGAAGCGCTCCAACTCCTGGAAGACCCTGGACTCTATGTAGATGTCATAGGCCCTGGAGACGCCTCTCTCCCTGAGCCTCTCATCATCGGCCTCTGGGCTTCCGGAGTGGTGTTCCCCTCCCATCGCCTCTATTAGGTCGTGTACCAGGTTGGCCCCGCTGGTTACCAGGGCGTCTATGTATCCCTTCCTTATGAGGTCTGAGATGATTAGGCGTAGTCCAGCTGGGACGAGGGGGCCTGATAGGGAGAGGAAGATGGTGTAGCTTTCATCGCTGAACATCTCAGCTATTATCTCGACGGCCTTCGCAACTCTTCCGGCTCCTATGACTCCTGCTCTGCCCAGCTCCCTCGCTAAGCTGTCGACGGTCATCCCAGCTCTGAGGCGTATCGGTTTGATTCTCCTCATCCCCTCAGCCCTTCACCCTCACAAGTTTCCTATGCCCCATGATGTTCCAGTATTCAACCTCCTTCCCGACTTCAAGCCTTGATTTAACCTCCTCCTCCGATGGATGTGGAACCTCGAAGACCTCGTAGGTCTCTAGATCCATCAGCTGGACGTAATCGGGGGTGATGGAGACGATCTGGCCTCGCCGTTTGTCGACGATGGGTATCTCTATCGTCGCGTCGACGGGGCTTACGAAGCTCTTCTTACTGCCGTCTAGGAGGCTGACGGCTATGCATCTGAACTTGGCGCTCCCATGCTTCCCAGGCTTACTCTTCTGGATTGAGAGTATCTGACATGGCTCTCCGTCGATGACTGCGTAGGAGCCAACCTTCAACTCCCCAACCCTACCAATCCTATATGCCATTTAGAGTCCACCAGCCCATGAGAGAGTATATGAGGAGAGATAAATCATTTCCGCGGTTAAACCCTTATAACCTCAACCCCCTCCTCTGAGGCGGCCCTCGACTGCCTCTCATCGGATGTTAGGAGGGGGATATCCATCGCCTTAGCTAGGGCTATGAAGAGCGAGTCGTAGAGAGTTATCCCCCTCCTGATGGCTATTTTGAAGGCCTCCTCGATCAGCTCCCTCTCGTCGGCGAGCCTCAATATCTCCCATCTCATAAGCTCCTCCACCACTCGTGACGCCAGCTTCCCATCGATCTCCCCTCTCATAACCCTCTTCCATAGGGCGTTACACGCCTCCTTCAACGCCATCTCGAGGGATATGCCTCCCTCCTCTAGGCGTCTCCTAACCCCCTCCCACCCCTCCTCCCTGAGTATATATTTGGATAGGGCTGAGGAGTCAACGGCGATCACGGTCCTCCCTCACACTCCTCGTCGAGAATCCCTTAGATGCCGGCGGCATCTCCTCCAGTAGCTTATCGAGTCTCTCCAGCCCCCTCTTAACCTTGATCCTCCACGCCATCTCCTCTAGATAGTTTCTGACAGCGGCGCCTATGTCAATCCCCTCCCTCTCCAATAGCTCCTTTACCTCCCTTTTCACTCTCACGCTCACAACTTCAGACATCATATACGGAATCGTATACATAGATATAAACATAGTGTATACAAATTGGGGCGGAAGGGTTTTATGTCGGTATGCGGATTGGATGTCGCTGCGGGCTGGGTGGAGGCTGTGGGGGAGCAGTGGATTAGGGAGTGCGAGGAGTTTCTCAGGCAGATAAGGGAGAACAAGATGGCTGAGAATCCAGACCGCCTCGACCTCGTTAGATCAATGCATGTCGCCCTCTTAGCCTTGAATCACAGCGTTATAGGATGGCTTCAATATGTGAATAACCCCGATGTGATGGGTAAGTTCACCCTTGAGGAGCTGAGGGAGATGTCTCAGTATCTGAATAAGTTTGCGGAGGACTTCATCGAATATGACATAAAGGTGACGAAGGCGGGCATGGAGAAGGGGCTTAGGGAGCTGGAGGAGGAGAGGGGAGAAGAGGATCAGCCCTTCTACATATAACTCAGCCGTTTTATGAATCCCTAATACCTAATCCTGTATATCAGGACGAAGTGATGCTCCGAGGCATAGACCAGCTCGAAATGCTCTGGGTCTGCGGTCATCGTCATCAACTTATAGAGGGTTGAGTCATAGAACTTCTCCGTATACCTCCTATTGCTGTAGTAGTCCGTCAGGTTTAGGCCTGCTATCTGAACCATCCAGCTCCACTTCACATTGTCGCCGAAGGGCCACTGCTGCCTAGGATTGTTGGGGTTGAAGGTGGCGAAGACGAGGATATGCGTCGCCCCATAGCGCTTGAGGATCTCCAGGGATCTCGATTCATTCAGCATCATTATGAGGGCTATCTGGGCGATCTGACGCTGAATCCTCGTTGATCCATCTGCGAGGGTTCTCCTACCGGCGACGGTCTCTATCCAGTAGCCGTAGTCCCACCAGGAGACGACTACGGCGTCCTCGGGGAGGTTATCCCTCATCCACGTCAGGGCCTGAGGCCAATCCTGTGGATACTCGCCCCCTATCCTAACTGGGACGGCTGAGGAGGCGAAGGTTCCAGGCCTATAGG
>JAGHBJ010000024.1 GCA_021161045.1 Candidatus Bathyarchaeota archaeon | reverse complement strand
TCTTCGTATATCACAAGCTCTTCGGAAGCCTCATCTCCAACGTCGTGGTCTCAAAGGAGGAGATAGATAAGCTGCTGAAGAGCATCGCGGAGCGCTATGGGAAGGTTCTCAGCTATACGCATCCAATACTCGACATACATCTCCCAGACGGCTCCAGGTTCAACATCGTCTTCGGGGAGGACATAAGCCTAAAGGGAAGCAACTTCACCATAAGGAAGTTCAGTAAGGAACCCATATCCGTCGCCCATCTCTGCCGCTTCGGAACAATCAGCGAGGAGCTGGCAGCCTACATGTGGATACTCCTAGACATAGGGGTCTCATGCTTCTTCTGCGGCGAGACCGCATCGGGGAAGACCACCAGCCTAAACGCCTTCCTCGGCCTAGTCAGGTCGGATATGAAGATCGTCAGCATAGAGGAGACCCCAGAGGTCAACATCTTCCACAAGAACTGGGTGAGAGAGGTCACCAGGATGCATACGGGGAGCGACGTCACCATGTTCGACCTGTTGAAGGCAGCCCTAAGGCAGAGGCCTGACTACATCATCGTCGGCGAGATCAGAGGTGAAGAGGGGCGCATAGCCTTCCAGGCCATAGAGACGGGGCATCCAGTCATCAGCACGATGCACGCCGGAAACCTCGGCCAGCTCTTCCAGAGGCTCACCTCGGATCCGATTAATGTCCCGAAGTCTCACATAGATGGCTTGAACCTAACAATCTTTCAGGCCCGCATGGAGCGGGGAACAAAGCTGGTTAGAAGAGTCACATCGGTGATGGAGATCATAGGCTACGACGCCGAGGAGGGGCAGCTCAACTACCTTCCCGTCTTCCTCTACGACGCTGACGCCGATCACCTGAGATTCCTAGGCTCCAGCTATCTCATGGAGACGAAGGTTCTACCCTTCAGGGGCTGGGGACGAGAACGGCTTCCAGAGCTATACGAGGAGATGAGGAGGAGAGCTGAGATCATAAGATGGCTCCGTGAACGCTATCCCAGCTACCTCGACGTCTGGAGAACCGTCATCGCCGTCGAGAGATTCGGCGTCGACCCTGTATACGAGAAGGCCGTGGAGGGGGAGCCACCTTGGATCGTAGAAGGCTAGAGCTACTCCTGATCCTCCCCTCCATAGCGTTGACCATCTACTATCTCTGGAGATGGCAGCCCCTGAGAGCCGTCATATCCGCGGCGTCGGCATTCTTCACCCTCCCAGCCTCAAGGCTGCTGAGACTGAGGCGGGGTCGAAGGGTTGATGGGAGACTTGTTGATGCGATAGTTCACATGTATGCCCTCTCCATGGGTCAGATCGGCCCCGACGACCTTATCAAGGCGATAGCTGAGACGGAGGAGTATGGACGCTATGCGGAGGTCTTCAGCAGGATCAGGTATCTAGCCCGCGATCTGGGTTATGGCTTCACCAGGGCGACGACGCTGGTGGCTGAGGGGGTTGAACAGCCTTTGAGGGATGTCCTCATCCGATGCGTCAGCGTCTTCTCCAGCCTAGACCCAGAGGGATACCTGGAGATGGAGGCCTCAACGATCACGGAGGAGTTCGCCGGATCCTATACCAGAACCCTCGAGGCTCTGAGGGTTATAGGCGGCGTCTTCAACACCTTTCAAAGCGCCATGATCTTCATCATCATGACCCTCTCCATGCTGACGGTCTTCATGGCGAATCCCAACGTCATCTACTACGCCTACGCCCTATCAGCCGCGGCGATCCTCGCCATGCTCCTAGGCCTCAAAGCCATCTCGGCGAAGGAGCCTCTCATCCACATCGGCGAGGATCCCCCAAGGCTCTATAAGGCGATGAAGATAGGGCTCATCGCCCTGCTTCCGGCTTCACTCATCGCGCTTCCAGCCTATCTCAGATGGGGATCTCCAGCACTCCTATTGGCGCTTGGCGGAGGCGTAATCATCCCAGGCTTCTTCGCCAGGAAGATCGAGGAGGAGGTGAACAAGATCGATGAGCATTACCCAACCTTCCTCAAGGCCCTCGGAGAGAATATGGCCTCCACGGCCAATATGAGGCTCTCCCTAACCTACATTCTAGACCTGGAGCTCGGCCCCCTCCGAGATCTAATAGAGAGAACCCTCAATAGGATAAGATTGGGGATAAGCAATCGTAAGGCCTTGATGATGATGGCCTCTGAGGCCGCCTCCCACTGCGTCTATATAGCCAACAAGGTTTTCCTCGACGCCGTAGGCTATGGTGGAGACCCCCTTAAGGTTGGGAAGGTTCTAGGGAATCACATCATAAAGTTCCTGGAGTTCAGGAAGCGACGGCAGGCCATCGCCAAGAGCTTCGACGGCCTCACCATCATCATGCAGGCCATGATCGTCGCCCTCCTCGACCTCCTGATCTTCCTCTGCGGCTACTTCTCCGGAACCATGACCTCTCTACCCTTCTTCTCCTTCGGGGAGATTCCAATGGGTTTCATAAAACTTGGAAATCTAGCTGTGGTCCTCTACCTATCGATTTTAAACGCCGTCGCGGGGCGGGAGCTCTCCTCAGGCTTTTGGGGAACCATCCTCTGGAGGATGGGTGTTCTCCTAATTCTCAGTGGAGCCGTCTGGATGGGGATGGATCTCCTCATCGGGGAAGTCTTCTCCGAGATGATGCCTGGCTTCGAGGCGTTGATGCCGGCTTAGCCTCCTTCTTCCTCACCCTCACGATGATCCTGTCGCCTAGGCGTATACCCATCTCCCTGGCAACCCTCGCTGGTATCGTGACGATGAGGCTTGAAGCTAGGTATCGAACCTTCGCCTCAAAATCCATGTAGGGTTTGGAGAGCCTAGGTTTGGGTGGGATACGCCTTAATAATCCGGCTTCAACCTCACCGTTCATCTCGATCTCGACTTCGATGATGCCTACTTTGATTTAGCGTCACCTGGATGGTGGCTGCCTAGGGACAGGCTTCACTTCCTGGAGAAGGTCTGACCCATGGTGATGAGGGTTATAGTCGTCCTTACGTTCTCCAGCCGCCTTATACGTGTGAGAACTATCTCCCTGATCTTCTCCATCGACTCGGCCTCAACCTCAGCTATGACGTCGTAGATTCCATAGAGGGCGTAGGCCTCCCTAACGCCCTCTATCTTCATCAACTCCTTAACTACCTCCTCCTCCTTCGCCAACTCCGTGTTCATCAGCACATACGCCTTCAACCCTTCCTCCCAGCCGATAATTCGCTAAGTCATATCTATTTTTTCTGTTCCGAGTTCAGCTCCCCCTCCTGATGCACACCCTCCCCTCAAG
>JAGHBJ010000053.1 GCA_021161045.1 Candidatus Bathyarchaeota archaeon | reverse complement strand
GGAGTATGCATCGCTGCTCAACGCCTGCGCCAGGATGGAGCGTCCAGGCCTAGGACTCTCCATCTGCCTCGGAGACAGGGGCTCAGCGATGAGGGAGGCTGAGGAGACCCTAGACCTATATCGAAGACGGATAGCTGAGTATCTCGACCTAGTCAAGGAAGAGGGGAGGATAGAGGAGCTGAAGAACATCTACGTCCTCAGGGGTCGAGACGAGATCGATGACAGGCTCATAGGCGTCGTCGCATCGATACTGCTCTCAACCGGTATGCTGCCGAATCCGAAGCCCATAGTCGCCTGGGCCTCATCAGATGAGGGGCTCATAAAGGTCTCAGCGAGGGCGACGGAGGCCATGGCCAAGGAGGGCATACACCTAGGAGCCGTTATGATGGAGGCAGCAGAGAAGTTCCAGGGAAGAGGAGGAGGCCACGACATCGCAGCAGGAGCCTACCTACCCGAGGAGCTGGAGCCAGGATTCATAGAGCTCGTCGACAAATTGATAGGGGAGCAGAGGCATGGCGGAGGCGAGGATTAGGCTCAGATACGGGGACGAGGCCACAGCCAAGGCCGTCCACGAGGCCATATCACCGGACAACTATCAAGCCCCAGAGGGAATAGACATCAAGGCCGTGAGGGAGGGGGCGACACTACGGATATGGGTGAAGACCCAGAGGATGAGAAGCCTACTGCCGACGCTCGACGACCTCCTCGCCTGCATCCAAGCCGCCGAGAGAGCCTTAGAGGCCCTCTACAAAGGGGATTAGGTCTCACAGCTCTAAGGCAGCCTCCACTCTGGGCGAAAGATATAAATGGTTTCCCAGCCTCTCTCCCAGAGGCTCTTAGGGGTCTGAGGCTTTGAGCCGTGTGAGGGATAAGTGGCGTAGGAAAGAATGGTATGAGGTCTACCTGCCCAGATACTTCGGGGAGGGTAAGGTGGGGGAGACTCCGGCGGATGACCCCCAGAAGGTTATAGGCCGAGTCATCGAGACGACGCTGGGCCAGATCACTGGAGACTACTCCCAGGAGAATATAAAGCTCAGATTCCAGATACTCGACGTCGAGGATCACAGGGCCAAAACCATCTTCAAGGGACATGAATACCTCAGGGATTATCTCAGAAGCCTCGTCCGGCGTAGGAGCAGTAAGGTTGACGGGATCTTCAGGGTGACAACCGTCGATGGCTATAGGTTGAAGATATGCGCCGTCGCCTTCACAAAGAAGCGCATAAAGACGTCTCAGCAGAGGAAGATCAGGCAGATAATGCGTCAGATAATAGAGGAGAAGGCTAAGACCCTCACCTTCGAGCAGATCGTCCATGAAATGGTTCTCGGAAAGATGGCCTCAGACATATACAACGAGGCGAGGAAGGTCGCAGCCCTAAGGCACGTCGGCATTAGGAAGTCGGAGCTCCTCGAAATGCCTAAGGGGTAGCCTCCACGCTACTCAACTCCAGACTCGAATTTCTTCGCTATGTTCATAAGCTCTTTAGCCTTACTTTTGGTGGTTTCATCTAGGAATCTCCATACCATAGCCATCCTCTTCAGGGTTTCTTGAACATGTTCTTTATTAAGAAGATAATAATCCTTCCCTAAATCCTTTAACACTCCAAGTAGGTTATCTATATCCTCACCAACCTTGATGGCATCTCTCAAAGTATACATCTCAATCTCGAAGGTGATGTTAGAAGCCTTTGCGAATAACCCAGTTTTACCCTGAAATCTGGCCACGATGTCCACACCTGGATCCACCGTGAATTTAAACTCCCTAGTTCCAATAAGCTCGATCTGCTCCATATGGGGGCCTGCTATCGTTAATAGGACGGGTGCTGTGGCGGATACCCTCAACGTCACAGAGCTTCCATAGGGTATAACGTATCTGACCTCCCTCTCACTCCCCTTCTCAACCCTGAAGGATTGGACATCCTTTCTATAGAGGGTGTCATATCTACTACTCATAGCTCTATTTTCACTTTAAATTCAAATATATTTAAGCGCACCGACCCCTAATCATAACGACTTGGAGGCTAGACGGCGAGTTGCGAGGGAGGCTGCCTGGCTCCTATACACCGGCGCCGCGGAGGATTATAGGGAGGCGAAGCTAGAGGCAGCTAGGAGCCTAGGCGTTGAGACGTTGCCCAGCAACTATGAGGTGGCCCTTGAGCTGGACGCATTAGCGGAGGAGATGGAGGGGGAGGAGCGGCGTCGAAGGCTGCTGGATATGCGCCGTGAAGCCCTCGAAATCATGAGGCTGCTCTCAGCCTTCAACCCGAGGCTTATAGGCAGCGTATGGAGGGGAACAGCCAGAAGGGGGAGCGACATAGACATAGTTGTCTACGCCGAGGATCCAGGGGAGGTTGAGATGCTCCTCATGGAGGGGGGCTACTCTATAAGGGAGGTGGAGGAGGTCTCGGTTCATAAGGGGGGTGAGGTGAAGGCCTCATATCACATCTACATCCCCCTAAACGATTATGAAGCTGAGATCGTTGTGAGGCATCCGGATGAGATGGAGCGTTTTGAACGCTGCGAGATCTACGGCGACCTGAAGAGGGGTCTCACCCTAAGCGAGTTGGAAAGAATTATGAGGGTAGACCCCCTCCGAAGATTCGTCCCAGAGAGGCGTCTGCGATGAGGCTCTTCGGAACCTCGGGCATCAGGGGCATAGTCAACGTCGAGCTGACACCCCAACTCGCCATAGAGGTTGGCAAGGCCATAGCCACGCTGCATAGGGGTGGAGCCCTCATAGTCGGCAGGGACACCAGACCCTCGGGAGAGATGCTGGAGGCGGCCCTGATATCCGGAGCCACCTCCTGCGGCTGCGACGTCGAAGCCCTAGGCCTAGCCCCAACACCTCTGACGGCTTACACGACAAGGGTTCTAGCGGCCGACACGGGGGTCAGCATAACTGCTTCGCATAACCCGCCGGAGTATAACGGCCTGAAACCCTTCGACAGCTCGGGGATGGCCTACGGAGAGGAGGAGAGAAAGGCCGTGGAGGAGATACTACAGCGCAAAGCCTTCAGAGCCGTAGATTGGAGCGAGATAGGGTCTGTGGAGGAGATAGAGGCCACACCCCTATACCTAGACGCCATACTTAGAGACCTGGAGCTCCAGAGGGAGTGGAGGATCGTCTGCGACCTCATGAATGGAGCCACAGCGGTTACGGCTCCAGAGGCCCTGAAGGCAGCGGGATGCGAGGCCCTC
Organism: Candidatus Bathyarchaeota archaeon; assembly: GCA_021161045.1. Taxonomy (GTDB): domain Archaea; phylum Thermoproteota; class Bathyarchaeia; order TCS64; family B23; genus B23. The sequence continues at coordinate 6,123 of JAGHBJ010000053.1, read as the reverse complement.
TACATAAACGCAAATCCAGATGGATACTTCACCACAGGCGCCCCAGAACCCCGAGGGGAAACCCTGAGAAGGCTTGGAGAGCTTGTTAGGGCCTCCAAGGCCCATATAGGATTCGCCTTCGACGGCGACGGCGACAGAGTGATGTTCGTCGACGAGAAGGGCGTAGCGCCAAACCCCGATAGGGTACTAGCAGCCTACGCCTCCCACATCGTAGAGAGATGCCGCGGAGGCATCATCGTCACCCACGTCGGAGCCTCCATGTGCATAGATGAGGCTGTGAAGCTCGCGGGGGGGAGGGTCACAAGGACGAGGGTCGGCGACGCCTATGTGGCTGAGACCCTCATGAGGCGGGGGGGAGTCTTCGGAGGAGAACCTGTAGGCGCCTGGATACACCCCGACATCCACCCCTGCCCCGATGGACTCCTCTCAGCCCTCAGGCTGCTGGCAGCCCTGGAGGAGATGGATGCCACCCTCTCAGAGTTTATTGCAGATATACCCGAGTATCCGCTGTTAAGGGCGAAGGTTGAATGCCCAAACCATCTGAAGCCCCATGCGATGAGGAATATACAGGAGCTCTACGTCGAGTATCTCACCGACATCCGATCCACATCGACGGTGGATGGACTCCGAATAGAGCTGGGCGACGGATGGCTTTTGATCAGACCCTCCGGAACGGAGCCGGTGATAAGGGTGACGGCTGAGGCTCGAAGCCGTAAACGGGCTGAGGAGCTAATGGAGGTGGGGAGACGCCTCGCCTCAGAGGCCGTGAGGAGGAGTGGGGGTTGAAGGCGGTAATCCTCGCCGCGGGGAGGGGTGTGAGGCTTAAACCCTTCACCCTGACCAGGCCTAAGCATCTCCTACCCGTGGGGGGCAGACCGATTCTGGAGTGGCTTCTGCTGAGGCTGAAGGCCGTAGGCGTTGAGGAGGCCCTCATCATCATACATCACCTCGGGGAGATGATCAGGAAGCGCCTAGGAGACGGCTCGGAGCTGGGCTTGGAGCTGACCTACAGGGAGCAGGGAGAAGCGCGAGGAACCGGAGACGCCTTCAAGCTGGCCGAGGACTACGTCAAAGACGAGGAGTTCATCGGCATCTACGGAGACCTATACCTCTCATCGAAAGCCCTGAAGAAGCTGATTGAGGCCCATAGGCCTGGGGAGACGACGATGGCCGTCATTCCCGTCGAGGACCCCACACGCTTCGGCGTCGTCACCCTCCAGGAGGATCGGGTCATAGATCTCGTGGAGAAGCCCGAGGAGGGGAGGGAGCCGAGCAACCTCGCCAACGCGGGCATCTACATCTTCACACCGGAGATCTTCGAGAGGCTTAAGGCCTTGAAGCCCTCGGTCAGAGGCGAATATGAGGTGACGGACGCCCTAAGGGAGATGATGGCTGAGGGCGAGACCATAAGGGCTGCGGTGTTGGAGGCTGAGGACTGGATCGATATAGGATACCCCTGGAAGCTCCTGGAGGCCAATGAGAGGGCGCTAAGCGAATTGGAGCCGCATATAGAGGGGAGAGTCGAAGCCGGAGCCTACATAGAGGGGCCTGTATGGATCGAGGCTGAGGCGAGGGTCAGGGCTGGAGCCTATATCGAGGGGCCTGTCTACATAGGGCCTGGAGCCGATATAGGGCCAAACTGCTACATCAGGCCCAGCACAAGTATAGGGGCTGAGGCGCGTATAGGGAATGCCTGCGAGGTGAAGAATAGCATCATAATGCCCCGAAGCCATATAGCGCATCTCTCCTACATAGGGGACAGCATCATCGGCGAGGGATGCAACCTGGGAGCTGGAACCATAACGGCCAACCTAAGATTCGATAAGAGGACGGTGAAGGTCAACGTCGAGGGCCGCCTCATCGACTCTGGGAGACGGAAGCTGGGAGCCTTCATCGGAGACGAGGCCCAGACGGGCATAGGGGTAAACCTAATGCCAGGAGTCAAGATCGGGCCGAGAAGCTGGATAGCCCCAGGGTTAACCGTCTATCGAGATGTCCCCCCAGACACCTTCTACAGGGGATAGGTGAATGGACAGGGGTGGTGAGGCATCTATCCCAGACCATTAGTGGCGTTGAGGGTTTAGCCCTAGCCTACCTCTACGGCTCAGCCCTCAGGGCTGGAAGGCCTCGTGACGTTGATAGAGCCGTCCTGATCCATGGTGTAGAGAAGCTAAAGGCCCCATCCCAGAAGGGCGGATGTCATAGACCTAGAGAGGGCTGACCCCTTCTCATCCAGCCCTAAGGGAGGATCCAGAGGGGGATGATGAGCTCCTCTCTAGGAAACTAAATGAAGTTCTAAGGGATGCAGCCCCTCTTGAGAGATATCTTAAGAGGGGTTGGAATGGATGCTCGGAATCTGGAGAGAACCTACGCCTTTGAGAGGCTATACATAGGGCCATAGAGGCGGCCCTCGACATCTGCCGCCATCTAGTCCACATAAGGCTTTCATCAACTAGAGAGGGAGAAATCAAGCCATTTGACTCCCTCTATGAGTATTAAAGGAGTCTCTCCAGAGGTCTCTCATCCGTTGATAACCCCGCATCGCCCCGCTTCAAGGCCTCCATGATGTTCTTTGGCAGCGTGAAGATGGCTCCATGGAGCTCCGATGTGTAGTATTTGGTCTCTATGTCTCGCTCTCTGAGTCTCCGCTCCATCTCCTCTGGGCTGATGGCCTTTGGGTCGTGGACGTTGGAGGCTGTTATGAACATCCAGTAGGGGCCTAGGCTTGGAATCCAAGCCCCATAGGGCCGGACGATGCGATAGACCTCCCTAAGGGATCTATGTATCGTGAGGAATTCCCGTTGATAGATGTAGGGCGACTCGGCGTGGGTCACCATTATCCCTTCATCGCCGATGATTTCTCTGATCCTCCGGTAGGCTTCAAGGGTGTAGAGCCTCCTCGAAGGCCCTAGGGGGTCGGTGAGATCTAGAATGACGGCGTCGAAGTTCTCGGAGCATTCATCGATGTATTCACGGCCATCTCTGAAGATGAGTTGAACCCTTGGATCATCGAAGGCCCCCCTGTTGACCTCCCATAGGTAGCGCCTAGTCAGGCTGATCAGCTGCTCATCTATGTCAACCATCACCACCTCCTCGACGACCCTATGCTTCAGAACCTCCTCCAGGGCCCCGCCATCGCCTCCACCTATGATTAAAACCCTCCTGGGCTCCGGATGAGTCAACAGGGCTGGATGGACGAGGCTCTCATGATAGATATGCTCATCAGACGTCGAGAGCTGCGATATGCCGTCGAGGAAGAGCATGCGGCCGAAGACCTCTGTGTCGACGATGTCAACCCTCTGAAACCTTGTGCGCCCAGAATAGACGACCCGCCTCACCTCGATAAGCCTAGAGAGACCTCGCCTGATAACCTCATGATAGAGGAGACCTCCCATGGCGCACCAATTAGGGGTTGAGAGCCTTAAAAAGCTATTTAGATTCACGTCTTCTTCTAACCTGCTCCTTCAGCCATTCCTCAGCTCTAACCTCATCCACCTCCTCTCTATAGGGTTCCCCTATGACCTTCTCCAGAATCTTCAGGGATCGCCGTATCACCTCATCCTCTCCACTCATCACCTTCCATAGGTAAGAAACCTCTTTAGGTTTAGCCCCTAAACCCCTCTGGGATGCGCTGCTTCATAGACCTCCACCTAAGACCCCGAAGCCGAGGGGAGCTGGAGGCGATGCTGGAGAAGGCCCTGAGACTTGGATATAGAGGCGTGGCCGTGGCAGGCAGTCAAACCATGGAGGGGGTGGAGGCTCCGAGGGGTTTAGACGTCATCTCTAGGGTCGACCTGAAGCCCAAGACGGCTGGAGCCTTGAAGGCTTCCCTACGCAGGGTTAGAACCCTATACGTGGTGGTGGCCGTCGAATGCCGTAGCAAGGCCGTCGCCCGCCAGGCGGCTCGGGATCATAGGGTCGACGTGGTCTACTTCCCACCTGATTCGGGGTTGTGGTTCGACGACGCCGAGGCGAGGCTTGCATCCCAGACCGGCTGCGCCTATGAGATCAACCTCGTTGAGCTCCTAGCCCTCATAGCTGGGCGAGATACACGTGGCCTCCGTAGGGTGGCTGAAGGGGTCTGGAACGCCTGGAGGAGGGATGTCCCCGTCATCCTCTCCACCGGAGCCTCGAATAGGCTGGAGATGAGGGAGCCTAGGGGATTGGCATCGCTGCTGACCCTTCTCGACATAGACATCGAAGAGGCTTCGGAGATGATCTCCATCAACCCCAACACCATCGTCGAGAGGAATAGGGGGAAGCTCTCAGACGACTATGCGGCGCCGGGGGTTAGAATTGTGAAGCAGGGAGGAGAAGTCGATGCCTGTTAAGACGGTGAGAAGGAGATACATAGCCTTCAAGGTTGAGGGAGAGGCCTCCAAGAGGGAGGTGGAGGAGGCCATAAGGGGAAGCGTCGAGAGACTCTACGGCCTCAACGGCCTATGGAAGCTGGAACCCACACTGATAGAGTTTGATGAGCGTCGTCGAGTCGGCATAGTCCGATGCAACCATCTATGGTTGCCGTGGATGAGGGCAGCCCTCACAGCCATAACGGAGGTGGAAGGCAAACCCATCGCCCTCCACGTCCTAAGAGTCTCAGGAACCCTCAGGGCCTTAAGGAGGAGACTCGTTAAAGGTGAAGGGCTTGAAGCGGTTTAATCTCGCTAAGTTTTATAGCGTCGGCTTTTCCTCTTAGTTGTATGGCTTTCAGAAAAATGGGGTTTATCCTGGGATTATGGCGAAGACCCTCGCTGGGAATCCAGAGCCGTTCTCCGGTTTGGGCCATGTGACGACGACTAGGGCGCCGTATTCTGGAACCTTGTCGAGGTTTGTGAGCAGCTCTATCTGGTATTTGTTCTGCGCCAGGACGTAGGATTCACAGGCATATATGCCCCTGGTTGTGTTGACCCCTGGATCCGTGTCCGTCGGCTCGTGGCCTATGGCTGTTACGTTTCTGACCTCGAAGAGGTATTTGAGGGCGCTTAGAGTCCAGCCTGGATAGTGGGCTACGCCCTCCGCATCCTCGTTTCTCATCGCAGCCATGTCTGGCCACCGCTTAGACCAGTCTGTTCTCATAGCCACGAAGGCTCCTTCAGGTATGGGGCCATGCTTGGCCTCCCACGCCTTTATGTCCTCGACCGTGAGCACATAGTCTGGGTTTTCAGCCACCTTCTCATGGACATCGATGACTACGAGGGGCAGCACCATCCACTTGACCGGCAGCTCATCGATGGTTCTCAAGCCCTTGTGGAAGTGGGCTGGGGGATCACAGTGGGTTCCCCATTGCCCTACGTGGCAGAAGTATTCTGCGTAGAAGCCTGAACCCATGGTTCCCACGCCTGGCTCATACCAGTATAGTATCTCCCTCTTAGAGTCTGGGAATCCTGGCCAGTGTGGTATTCCAGGTCTGAAGCTGTGGGTTAAGTCGACGAACTTCTTAGGCTTGATATACTTGAAGTAGAGGTCCCAGAGGTCTGCTGGAACCTTGCCCTCGAGCTCCTCAACCTCGGCTCTAAGCTCCGAGATCTCTGACTCCAGATTCTCACGGGTCTCCTTCAGCTCGTCGACCATCTCCAGCAGCTCCTCCTTGTCGCTCTGGAGCTCTGAGACCTTGGTTTCGAGGCTTGTCTTCGTCTTCTCAAGCTCTGAGACCCTCTCCTCATATCCCTTGATCTTCCTGCCGTAGGTTGAGGCTGCTACCCCATAGCCTGCTCCGACGCCTATGAGGAGGCCGATGATGAAGAGGGCCGCCCAGACGACGAGACCCCTCTTCTCGGCCATTATGATCCCCAATAATTACTTAATTTATTAGCAAATATCTTAAAACTTAACTCTCCAAAGGAGGTAGGGCTCTTAGTTTCACCGAGTTTTGGAGGGCTGAACACGGCTCTATACACAGCCGATGAGAAACTCGTAGAGGCTCTAAGCCGGGGAGTATAGGGGTGTAAAACTCCTCAGCGAATATCCCTCTCGATGAGCTTCCTAACCGAGATTCTCGGCCTCCTCGGTATTGCCTCCATCTCCGCCGCATAGACGGCCAAGGTGAGCGCCCAGAATTGGTCATCGTGTGTCCCTTCGGGGTGGTAGAACCTTATGGCTCCCGTCTTGGTTAGTTCGTATCTC
>JAGHBJ010000102.1 GCA_021161045.1 Candidatus Bathyarchaeota archaeon | reverse complement strand
ATATAGCTGTATGAAAACCAGTAGGAGGAGAAGGGTAGGAAAGATGCCGATAAGATGGATAGAGCTGACGCGGAGGGGGAAGAGAGAGAAGACATATAGATAGCTGTACACGCCTCCACCCAGAAATCGGTTACACTCAGCTTATCATAGCTGGAGAAGTTGAAGCATCAGATGAATGGAGAGGAGCTGGATAGGACGCTGATCCTGAGGATGCTTCTCGAACATGAGCGGAGGCTGAGGAGGATCGACGGGGAGCTGAGGGAGTTCAAGAGGCATATGAGGCAGATGGAGGAGCTGAGGGGGAAGCTCTCATACTGGCTTAAATTGACGGAGAAGCTGAGGAGGATTAATCAGTGGAGTAGGGAGCTGGAGTCCATGAGGTAGGGGGGAGGAGGCCAAGCCTCCAAGCGAGGAGATAGAGCAGTATAACCGTGGCGACGGCTACCAGCAGCCCCTTCAACGCCCTCTTAGAATCTATGAGGAAGGCGCAGATGGAGCCGTAGATGAGGCCGGCGACATGGACGTCATGGGCTATGAAGCCCTCAACGCCGAGCCAGAGGGAGGAGAACTCCGCGGCTGAGAGGATAACGCCTACGAGAAAGGCGGGGAGAGGGATGAAGAGGACGTAGGTGATCTTGAAGGGTGTGAGAAGAAAGAGGACGGCGATCAACCCAAAGATGGCTCCAGAGGCGCCGACTAGGGGGACATCGGAGCCGGGGTTGAGGAGGACGTGGACTAGACCCGAGACGACGCCGGAGGAGAGATATATCGCAGCGCATCTCAATCCTCCAAGCTCTCCCTCCACTATGCCTCCAGCCCCCAGGAGGGCGACGGCATTCAAAGCTAGGTGAAGCCAGCCTCCATGTAGAAACATGTAGGTGACGATGGAGTGGGGGTTTAAACCCCGCAGCAGCCTCGCTGGGGTCAGAGAGTAGGCCTCATAGAGCCTTAAGGCCTCGTCTAGGGGGAGGATTGATAGATATAGCTGTATGAAAACCAGTAGGAGGAGAAGGGCGTAGGTGAAGAGAGGGCGTCTCTCCCCCATCGACGAGAGAAAGAGTTGAGGACATTATAGGCTTATCCGCCACTTTATAAAGGGCTTTATGAGAGATTAGAGGTGATGACCTCCCCACCGGAGATCATAGGACATGGAACCTGGTATGACAAGGCGGCTAAGGAGCTCATAGAAAGGGAGTTACGACTAGGTAGAAGCCTAGATCTCATAAGAACGGAGAGTGGATTGGGAGCCTCGGGGTTCCCCCACATCGGAAGCCTCGGCGACTGTATAAGGAACTATGCCATCGCCCTCGCGGTGGAGGAGCAGGGATATAAGGCTGAGTATATCGCCTTCTCCGACGATAAGGATGGCCTAAGAAAGGTTCCAGCTGGACTTCCAAAGGAGCTGGAGAAGTGGCTTGGATACCCCGTCTCGGATATCCCAGACCCCTTTGGGAGATGCCATGAGAGCTTCGGAGATCACATGTCATCGCTGCTCCTTGAAGCCCTAGACATCATCGGCGTCGAGTATCGCTTCATGTCCGGAGCCAAGGTCTATAGGCAGGGGCTGCTAAACAGGGAGATCATCGAGATAATGGAGAACGCCGAGAGGGCGGGGAGGATAATCTACGAGGAGATCGGCCAGACGAAGTTCCTAAACTCCCTCCCCTACTTCCCCATCTGCGAGAACTGTGGACGCATCTACACCACCAACGCCTACAAGTATCTGCCAGATGAACGCAAGGTTCTCTACCGCTGTGAAGGGATGGAGGTGAAGGGGCGATGGCTGGAGGGCTGCGGCTACGAAGGTGAAGTCGACGTCACAGCCGGCGAGGGGAAACTCAGCTGGAAGGTGGAATTCGCAGCCAGGTGGAAGGCCCTCGACATAAGATTCGAGGCCTACGGCAAGGATATCGCCGACTCCGTGAAGGTGAATGACCGCATCTGCCGCGAGATACTGGGCCACGAACCGCCGATGCACGTCCAATATGAGATGTTCCTAGATAAGGGTGGTCGAAAGATATCGAAGTCAGCTGGAAACGTCTTCACGCCTCAAGTCTGGTTCAGATATGGGTCTCCTCAGTCCCTCAATCTGCTGCTTTTGAAGAGATTCATAGGGACTCGAAGCGTGGGGGTTGAGGATATACCGGTCTACATGGATGAGCTGGATAGGTTGGAGGATATCTACTTCAACAGGGTTAACATCGAGGATCCAAAGGAGAGGGCGAAGCTCAGAGGCCTCTACGAATACTGCTGGCTCCTCAAGCCTCCGAGGGAGCCGAGCGTCCACATACCCTATAGACTGCTGGTAAACCTCGCGAGAGTCGCCCCAGAGGGGCGTGAGGAGGAGTATATCAAGGAGAAGCTAAGCGAATATGGCTACCTCAAGAGGGGGACAAGGGGACTAGAGGAGAGGATCAGATATGCGCTGAATTGGGTTAGGGACTTCGAGGAGCCGGTGAGGAAGCCGGTGGAGCTCTCAGCAGAGGAGGCTGAGGCTGTTAGAAGACTCATCGAGGAGCTGAGGAGAGGGAGAGGTGCAGATGATTATCAGAGCGCCGTCTTCAAGGTGGCCCGAAGCCTAGGTCTCTCGCCCAGAAGGTTCTTCCGCACCCTATACCTCATCCTCATCGGTGAGCCTCAAGGCCCAAGGTTCGGCCCCTACGTCGAGGCCATAGGGGTTGAGAACGCCATAGGGGAGTTGGAGAGGGCCCTTGGGGAGGATTAACCTTTTAAATATTTTTAAAACTCTCTATTGGGGATGGATCTGATCCCTCGAGAGCTTTTCTACGCCATCATCCTTCTAACCTGGGTGATCTTCGTCTCGATTCCCCTGACGAGATGGCTCTACAGCCTGATGAGGGGGAGGGGTCTGAGCCATGGAGTGGCCATATACTTCAATAGGAAGATAATACACATCCTCGCCGGCGGCCTCATCGCCCTACTCATCCCCCACCTATTCTCCACCCCCCTCATACCCCTATCGATGAGCCTTATCCTTGCAGCCCTCCTCTACATACCCCACCGGACTGGGAGGCTCCTAACCTGGTTTCAGACGCCTGAAAACCTATTCGAAGTCCACTTCTGCATAGCCTGGGGTTTGGCCATAACCCTGGGATGGCTCCTCACAGAGGGAGACTTCAGGCTGGGCGTCATACCGGTTCTCTACATGTCCTTCGGCGATGCGGTCACGGGGGTGGTGCGAAACCTCATCTTCAGACGTAGGACGAAGTCCTGGTGGGGCAACCTCGCCATGGCCGCCGTCTGCCTGCCTATAGGCTGCACGGTGGGCCTCTGGGGAGGCGTCTCAGCCATCGTCGCAGCCTTCATCGAACACTTCGAGTTCGGCCCGATAGACGACAACCTAACCATCCCCTCCACCTCCTTCCTCATCCTCTACCTCACCTACCCGAGGTGGAGTTGAGACGGCCTCAGGGCCTTGATAACAGGATTATGGCGAGGAGGGCGAAGAGGAGGCCTAGGAGCTTGAGGGGTGTAGGCCTCTCACCCATGAATAGGAAGCCCCAGAGGCTTGAGAGGGCGAGGTGCATCCCATATATTGGGACGACGCTGCTGATGGCCCCAAGCTCCAGCGCCCTATAATAGGCGATGATGGCGACGGCTAGAACCAATCCAGCCGCGTAGAGCATCAACGAGGATCTGGAGAGCGACAGATACTTCATGAATCTATAGCCCTGAGACTCCGCCACGAGGAAGGCTGTGAAGACGAGTATGGCGTTGGTAACGGTGACGGCGACATAGGATGGGATCACCCTCATAGCTGACTTGACGAGGGGAGGCATGAGACTGTAGAAGAAGAGGGCTATGAGAGACCAGAGAAGCCAACCCAAGGAGGCCACCGAGGAAGAAAGGAATGTAGGGGATATAAAAGGGGGTTAGATGTAGGGCTTTCCACCATGACCCCAATTAGAGCGCTCGATGTCATAGATGATGACGGTCACAGCCTCCGGCGGGCAGCCAGTCGCCTCGCAGATGGCCTTGGTTACAAGCTCTATCGCCTTAGCCTTCACCTCATCGCTGCGGCCCTTCCACCACTTAATCTCCACCAACGGCATGGAGACACCAAGGAAAGGGTGATCGGAGACGATATTAGTTCATCGGCGGGCTCAGGTCAAGAGTTCATCATCACGGGTCAGGAGAACTCGACTCCCTCATCGCCCGCCGATAAGAGGAGGGAATCAGGAGGGAAAAAGACTTCGAGCGGCGGGCTCCACACTCAAGATCGTCATCACGCCTCAGGGGGGCTTTCCTGTCATCGCCCGCCTATAAGAATCCTCTCAAGCTCGGGGAAAAGATTATCGGCGAATCTCCCCTCGGAACCTAAATCGGAACCGTGGAAATGAATGAGGGATAAAAAGATGGAGAGGGATACCTTAGGTTTATAGGCTCTCTCTGAAGGGGTGTCTGGCGTTCTCCGCGTGCTCCGTCGTCTCCTCCGGCGTCGGCCTACCCTCCATCGCCTTCCTGATGGCGTGGCGCATCGCCTTGAAGTTGTTGATGAAGACCCTATGCCTATCCGTTGCTGTTGGATGGACGAAGACCTTAGCGATGATGACCAATTCATCCGTCGCGGGGAGTATTCCATCCTCAACGCTCTTCGCCACGGCCTTTGCGACGCCAGCCTGCGCGGGGCCGTAGACCATACTTGCCTGTCTAAGGCTTCTAACCGGAACCGTTGGGACGATGATGGTCGGCGGCTTCACGGCCATTCCCGGTTCGAGGATCACCTGAACCGCCTCTTGCTTCTCTACAAGCCTCGACAGAACTTCTGCATAGGCTCTACCGACGGGGCCGTCCACCCTGCCTATTAGAAGGTCTATGTGAGCCACCTCAGCTCCATCGCCGACGAGGGCCTCACCGGTTCTTAGATGGAACTGCTTGATCTCCTCAGGGGTCACCCCAACGGCGTAGAAGCGCTCTATGAGAGGCTTCTCAGGGACTATCTCGAAGGCGATGGGCTTCTTCTCGATGAGACCCAGCTTCTCCAGCTCTATTCGAAGCTCCTCCCGCAGCTCATAGGTGAGGGTATCCCCCATTATCAACGGCCTACGGGTTTTGCCGACGTTGAAGCCCATGTAGTTTAGGCAGGCCTTCACCCCGAGGGCGCCTGAGGAGACTATATGCCTAAGGAACTTCTGGATGCGCCTATGGATAGCCCTCGCCCCCTCCAGGTCTCCCTCCTTCACCTTCTCGTAGATCTCAAGCCAGATGTGGGGGATGACGTTGGCGCTGGCGAGGATCATACCCCTCGCCCCCGCTGAGAGGGCTGGGAGCACAACCTCATCCCATCCGACGACGACATCGATCTTGTCGCCCACCTTTTCAAGCACCGACATGAGATACTTCAGGTCGCCGCTGGAATCCTTCAGGCCTACGATGTTGTCGATCTCAGCCAAATCCTCGACGACCTGCCATGGGATATACTGACCAGTGCAGGAGGGGATGTTGTAGAGGATTATGGGGAAATCAACAGCCTCGGCGATGGCGAGATAGTGATCATAGATGCCCTTCCCACCCTTAGGCTTAAGGTAGTAAGGGTTGACGATGAGAGCCGCATCGGCCCCAACATCCTTCGCATACTGGGTCTCCTCGATGACAAGCTTCGTAGCCGTCCAACCTGTTCCAGCTATAACCGGAACACGGCCATTCACCTGATCGACGCAGACCTCCAGAACCCTTCGACGCTCCTCACGGGTCATCATCGAGAACTCCCCAGTTGTCCCGCAGGGGACGACGCCGGTGACTCCCCTCTCTATGAGCCAATCGATAAGTCCCCTAAAGGCCTCCTCATTGAACTCCTCATGCTCGTCGAAGGGGGTGACAAGCGCCGGTATAACTCCCTCAAGCCTGAAGCCCTTAGCCATATCTCATCGATGAGAAAATGTTGTGGAGATTTAAAAGGGGTTATGGGTGCTGTTCTAATCCATGGAATTATTTACTCCCCTATTCCCTCTCCATTCGATGAGCCCTCAGCCCCTCGACTACTCGAAGTTGACGGCGGCTTCGGTGCTTTCAGCCCTCTTCGTCGGCGCCCTCCTATACGCCACCCTCATCCTCCCCCATAGGCTTCACAGGCTTCTCCTCGGATGGATTCCGGATTACGGCCTTAACTGGGTTGAGGCTGAGGCAGCCATAGAGGCTTTGAGGCCTTTTGGTTATCTCTGCTTCATCCTCTTCCTCCTTCTCATCATACTCGGCTTCCTCCTCAGATGGTTTAGGCTTTCAGCCCTCGGCTCCCTCGCCCTCTACCTCCCCACATTCAGCTACTTCGCATCCACGATGTTCTTCCTCGCAGGCCTCTGCGTCCTCAGAGTCGTCTGGCTCCCCCTAATGGAGCTCATCCCAGCCCCCTGGATCAATCGCCCCAACCT
>JAGHBJ010000056.1 GCA_021161045.1 Candidatus Bathyarchaeota archaeon | reverse complement strand
GGTTATGGGGGTGAGCGAAAGCATATCCGCCGAGGCGTCGGGATGGGATCTACTGAGGGTCTTCGATGAGCTGGCTGAGAGGCTGGATAAGGCTCTGAGGCGATCGAAGCCTGAGACGGGTAGGAGGAGGCGGAGGCGTTAAATCCCAAACCTTTTAAAGGTGTTAGGGCCTCCTATTGTGCGTCATGTCCGAGGAGAGCGCTATCTACATCGGCAGGAAGCCCGTGATGAGCTATGTCCTCGCCGTGATAAGGGCCTTCAACGACCTTGGGGCGGAGGCCGTAACCCTCAAGGCCCGTGGCCGAGCCATCTCAAAGGCTGTGGACGTCGCGGAGCTCTCTAGGAGGAGCTTCCTGGAGGACGTCGAGGTCTCAGACATCGAGATCGGCTCCGAGCAGGTCTCCACCCCAGAGGGTGGAAGCCGAGGAGTTTCCACTATAGCGATAACCTTGAAGAAGAAGGCCTAAAAAGGCGAGGAAAAAGGAGGACTATCTCCTCCGCAGGGCCGCCTCAGCTGCCGCCTTTGCCACCTCTAGGGGAGGCTTCAAGTCAGGTGGTAGAGGAGACTTATAGGTTCTCCCCGCCCTACGTCTCTTGAATTCATCCCAAGCCTTCTTCAGGAGCTCCGGATTCGTTAGGAAGTCTATGGCTGCGCCCGCTATGACCTTAGCTGCGAAGAGCATCGACTTGTGGCCTATGCTCATACCGGCGCAGGCGACGTTCTGCCATGAATGCCCTGGGGAGCCTAGGACGAAGGCTGTAGTGCTGAACTCCATTGTTGGAGCCTGCCAGCTGACGTCGGCGACATCCGTCGAAGCTGGATAGACCTTCCCCTCATCCCAGGGGTCGAAGATGTCCCTGACGAGGTTGACGTCCACATACCGCTCCCAATTCGGCAGCTCGATCCTTCGCAGCATCCCAATCTTCTCCTCCTTCGGTATCGTCTCGGCAATCTTCGCAGCGAACTCCAGCTCCTCATCGGTGTATTCAGGCGCCCCGATCTCCCGCATATTCTTGATGACCACCTCGCTCAATACCTTATTCGGCAGCAGGTTGTAGGATCCCCCTAGAACCTCGACCTTCATCTCAGTCTCCGTCATCAGAGCTGCGCCCTCAGCGATTTTTAGGATCCTCTTATAGATGGCCTCCACCTGATCCCACTCCGGCGCCCTGATGTAATACCAGCTCCTCGCATAGTCTGGAACGATGTTGGGCTGAGTTCCGCCGAACTCGATGATATAGTGGATGCGGGCCTTATCGATTACATGCTCCCTGAGATAGTTGACGCCTATATTCATCAGCTCCACCGCATCGAGGGCGCTCCTCCCCATCTCCGGAGAGCCGGCGGCGTGGCTCGACTTACCGTAGAAGTGGAACTTAACCGATGTGATGGCGTTGCAGCTGCTCAGGCCAGCGGTGTTCAGCTGGCCTGGATGATGGCTGAGGACGATGTCGACATCACTAAAGAGCCCCTCCCTCACCATGTAGACCTTTCCGCTATAGTTCTCCTCCGCCGGTGTGCCGAAGAATTTCACCGTCCCCTTAAGGCCAAGCTGCTCCATCGCCACCTTCAGCGCTATCGCCCCAGCGGCTCCAGAGGTTCCATGGATGTTGTGTCCACAGCCATGTCCCGGAGCTCCCTCTTCGAGGGGTTCCCTATAGGGAACCGGCTTCTGCGACAGTCCAGGCAGGGCGTCGAATTCGCCCATGATGCCTATGACTGGCTTCCCCTCGCCCCAGGTGGCTACGAAGGCCGTTGGCATACCTGCGACTCCCATCTCAACCTTGAAGCCATTTTCACGGAAGAGGTCGGCCAGCAATTTGGAGGATTTGTACTCCAGTAATCCAAGCTCGGCGTATCTCCATATCTTGTCGCAGACCTCTATTAGGCGGCCCTTGTTTTCATCGATCCAATTCCAGGCTATCTCCTTCGCCTTCTCCATCTTAATATAAGATGACTAGGGGCAACTTAAGTTGGTCGGTGGAGAAAGGGAGGGGTGTCATCTAAGCCTGTAGCCGCAGTTAGAGCAGAATCTATCCGTCTGCATCACCTCAGCTCCACAGTTTGGGCAGGCTGATGACCATCATCAACTAGTGGAGAACAATCACACAGGCTCCTCATTTGTCCCTAAGGGTGAAGGCGTTCATCACGGGGCTATATACGACATAGGTCTTCGGGAGCTTCCTAACCGCCGGTATCTTCCCAGCCTTAACCACTGTCCTATATAGGTCTGGGAACTGCCTTGGGCCAACCGGCTCCGCCGAGGAACTGAGCGTCTATCCAGTAATAGCTTGACGGCGAGGTTCAGCGGCTTCATCTTCTTAACCGCGGAAGGGCTTTTCGATCATCTGGATGCTCGTGGATGGAGGAGTCCACCTCATACCCCCTACTGAGGTTTATTCGGCATTAATGGCAGAAGCCTTGATCGAATGATTCAAGGCTTCTCTCCCTTATTTTATCTAGATGTTTCGATGGAGGTCTCCCTTCAGGATTGGATGTGACATCTGCTTCTATGGAGACCCTGTGAAGACGGTTGAGTATGCCGTGAGGGCTGAGAGGGATGGATTCCCCGTTGTCAGCGTTCCGGATCACACCTTCCATAGACCTGGATATGGTGAGCCGCCGCCCTTCGACGCCTTCACGGTTCTGGCAGCCATAGCCGTTAGGACTAGGCATGTAACCCTCATGCCCGTCGTCTCCGAATGTCTTAGACGTCACCCCGTTATGGTTGCCCAGGCCTTCAGCACCATGGATCACCTCTCGGGGGGAAGGGTCGCCCTGGGCCTGGGGGCCGGTGAGGCTTTCAACGTCGATCCCATAGCTGAGATAGATTTCTCCAAGCCCTTCACAAGGTTGAGGGAGTCCGTTGAGTTGATTAAGAGGCTTTGGACGAGCGATGAGCCGGTCACCTATAAGGGTGAAACCTTGGAGTTGAGGGATGCGCCGCCTATCATTAAGCCCCTTCAGAGGCCTCATCCCCCGATCTACGTCGGCGGCATGGGTAGACGGGTGAGGCGCTTCGTCGGGGAGGCCTGCGACGGCTGGATGCCCTGGCTCTACACCCCTGAGACCTATAGGGCTGACCTGAAGGAGATCGAGGCTGGATGCCGCGCCGCCGGTAGGAGCCTCGACGACATCGATCTCGGGCTTAACATCCGAGCCGTCGTCCTCAAGGATGGTGATGAGGCTAGGAGGGTGGCTGAGCCGGGTAATCGGATCGCCCTCGCCTTGAGGCCGCGTCTATTGGAGGCGCTGGGCTATCCGGAGTTGGCGAGGATGGGTGAGATGATCTGGTCGTCAACCTTCACCGATGATCACATGGCGAGGATTAGGGAGGTGGCGAGGCGGATTCCCAGCGAGATCGTCGAGAAGGCTGCGATAGTTGGAACTCCCGATGAGGCGATAGAGCAGATAGAGGAGTTTAAGAGGGCGGGGGTGAAGCTGCTGGCCTTGACGCTGATGACGGCGAGATTCGAGGAGACTGAGCGCCTCTTCAGGGAGCGGATACTACCCTACTTCGCCGAGGAAAGCTAACCTTTTTTCTCCTCTAGGGAGGGGATGAGAGCGTCTTCTCCAACTCCTCGATCCTCGGCTCTATCCTCATAACCCTATTAGCTAGATGTGGCTCCACGCCCTCTATCTCCCCCCTATGATATTTGACCGTAAGCTCCGGGTCTTTGAGGAGGTTTCCAGTGAGGATGCAGACGATCTCCTCCCCAGGGTCTATGACGCCCATCTCCACCAGCTTCTTGGCTCCGGCGACGCTGGCCGCTGAGGCTGGCTCACAGCCTATTCCACATCGATCCACCAGGGCCTTGGCGTCCATGATCTCCTGATCCGACACCTGCTCCACTACGCCGTCCGTCCATTTAACCGCCTTAAGCGCCCTCCTCCAGTTCACAGGTCTTCCGATTCTAATGGCGGAGGCTATAGTCCATGGCTTCTCCACCGGCTTCAGCTCTCCCCCCTCCCGCCAGAGCCTATAGAAGGGGTTGGCGCCCTCCGCCTGTATCGCCGCGAGGCGGGGTATCTCGTCGATGAGATCCAGCTCCCACAGCTCTCTCAGCGCCTTGCCGAAGGCGGAGGTGTTCCCTAGATTCCCCGCGGGTAGTATGATCCAATCTGGAGGTCTCCAATCTCTCTGCTGTAGGAGCTCCAGGATTATGGTCTTCTGCCCCTCCAGCCTCCAGGGATTTATGGAGTTCAGGGGGTAGAGGCCGAGGGTCTCAACTGCCTCCTCCAATAGATGCATGGCTGCGTCGAAGCCTCCCTCCACCTCCACGACTTTGGCTCCATAGGCGATGGCCTGAGCCAGCTTTCCATAGGCTACTCCCCCCTCCGGTAGGAGGACTATACATTGCAGCTCAGCCTGAGCGGCGTAGGCTGCGAGGGAGGCGGAGGTGTTCCCCGTGGAGGCGCAGATTACGGCATCCACCCCTAGACGTCTAGCCTCGGAGATGCCGACGGTCATACCTCGATCCTTGAAGCTTCCCGTTGGGTTCTCCCCCTCATGCTTCACCCATACACCCTCCAGGCCTACGTAGGCTGAGAGCTTCCTATGCCCATAGAGACCTGTGTTTCCCTCACCCCTTGAGAGGATGTATCGCTCATCGATGGTGGGGTGGATCAGCTCCTTGAATCTCCAGACGCCGCTGTTATAGGGGGGCCTCTTGGCGCCTAGCCTCCCATCGAAGATGGAGACATCCAGATCCTCGGGGAATTCATGCTCCACCTCTAATAGGCCTCCACAGCCACATCTAATCCTCTTGCCTAATGGGTAGCTCCTGCCGCAGAGGCCGCATCTAAACCTGGAGCTCATCTAGCATCCTCACCCCAGCACAGCTAGGCTTAGTGTAGTATAGGATGCATCTCACCCCCGCCTCCTTAAAGGCATCGGCCATCGCCCTCCCCACCTCCCTGGAGTCGCCGCCGACGGCGAAGACCGATGGCCCTCCCCCCGCTATGGAGCATCCCAAGGCGCCGGCCTCCAGGGCCGCCTTCTTAACGCCGTGAAAGTTTGGGATCATCCTCGCCCTATAAGGTTCGATGAGTCTGTCGCAGATGCTCTCGGCGAAGAGCCTCACATCGCCGATGGCTGCGGCCGCAGCCATCCTAGAGGCGTAGGCCAGATTCGCGACTGCCCTCTCCAGCTCCACTTCCCTTGGGAGGAGCTCCCGAGCCAGCTTCGTCTTATTCTCATAATACACCTCCGGAACGGCGATTGTGATCTCCACCTCGGGTGGATCAAGCCTCAGAACCCTATAGTCTCCAGAGACGATGGTGAAGCCGCCGAGGAGGGATGCGGATACGTTGTCGGCATGGGGGCTTCCGGAGACCACCTCCTCTCCGAGGGCTGCGAGCCTCACCAACTCCCTAATGGGAAGCCTTAAGCCTAGAAGTCTAAGGGCCGCATAGGCAGCCGCAGCGGCCGATGCCCCCGAGGAGCCTAACCCCTTCCCTGGGGGAATCTCCTTCTCTATCTCCACGTTGAAGCCGTAGGTTAATCGAAGCTGCCTCGCTAAATGCCTCAGCACCGCCCCCGCGCTGTTGACTCTTGGGTCTCTGGGAATAGACTCAGCATCTACACCTCTCACCGATATAGATATTCCCGGCTTCTCCCTCAGCTCAACCCTCAGAACGTCGCCGAGGCCCTCCAGGGCCAGGGCGAAGGTGTCGAAGCCGGGGCCTAGATTTGCTATGGAGGCTGGGGCGTAAACCTCAACCTGTTTCTAGATCACCTCTCATCCCCGACACCCGGCAGCGGCTTCAACGCCTTAAAATCCATATAAACTTTCTGGTTTATCGAAAGAGGTATAGGGTCGACGGCCTATCCCATCATGATGGTTAAGGCAGCTGTTCTAAAGGCCATTGGGAGACTTGAGGTGGAGGATTTCCCCAGGCCTGAGATAGGCTCAAAGGCCCTATTGATGAGGGTGGAGCTCTGCGGGATCTGTGGCACCGACATCCACCTATACCACGGCCGACTGCAGGTTCCACTGCCGATAATACCCGGCCACGAGTTCGTCGGCAGAATAGAGGAGATCGATGAAGAGGCGAGGGGCCTGGAGGTTTTAGGCCATGAGCTCTCCGAGGGAGATCTAATCACCGTTGTCCCGGGAACCAACGCCTTCTGCGGCACCTGTTACCACTGCCGCTTCACGCCTCAGAGGCCGACGCTCTGCCAGAATAGGAGGGTTCTGGGGGTCAACATGAGCTGCCGTGAGCCGCCACACCTCTATGGAGGCTGGTCTGAATACGTCTACGTGGATGCTGGGCATTGGTGGGTCTATAGGGTGCCGGAGGGGATGCCTCCGGAGGTGGCGGTGCTGACCGAGCCTATGGCGGTCTCAACGAGGGCGTTGGAGAGGGCCTTCGAGCCGGGTTTCCCAACCTCCGATGAGGGCTTCAGCCTAGGCTCAACGGTCGTCGTCCAGGGCGTCGGCCCTATCGGGCTGCTCTGCGTCGCGGCGGCGAGGTTGATGGGGGCTGGAAAGATCATAGCCATCGACGCCCTCGACCATAGGCTTAGGATGGCTGAGCGGATGGGTGCTGATCACATCATAGACCTGAAGGCCTACAGGACTTCGGAGGAGCGGGTGGCCGAGGTTGAGAGGCTGACCGGCGGTGTGGGAGCCGACGTGGTCATCGAATGCGCCGGCGTCCCCTCAGCCTTTCCAGAGGGTATAGCCATGACGAGGCGTGGAGGGCGCTTCATAGAGGTGGGCCACTTCACAGACCCCGGCGGCGTAGAGATAAGGCCTCACATCATCTGTTGGAAGGATATTGACATTCTAGGCTGCTGGGCCTATCCCCCAGCGCAGTTTCGGAAGGCCCTCAAGGCCCTGGAGATGGGGATGAGGGAGTTCCCCCTTGAGGAGTTTGTCACGGATCGCTTCAGGGTGGAGGAGGCTCCGGAGGCCCTGAGATACGCCGAGCAGCGGAGAGGATTGAAGGTTGTGATAACTCCCTAGCTGCGAAAGCTTAATACGGCTTATACCCCTTAGATTCACGGCTCATAGGCCCAGGGGGAGGCACATCCACATAGTCCTCCGCCGGGGTCTCCTAGTCTGGTAGGGAGCAGGCCTGCTAAGCCTGTGGCCCATCGGGCCGCGTGGGTTCAAATCCCACCCCCGGCGCCACCCTCCTTATGGATGCCTCCACCTGAAGGGGGAGTCGACATGGATGCGAAGGGTATTGGAGTCTCGGCGGTGGTGGCGGCGCTCTACGCCGCCCTAGTCATCGTTTTAGCTCCCATCTCCTTCGGCCCTGTTCAGCTTCGGGTGGCCGACTGTCTCATACCCCTCTCAGCCCTCCTAGGCTGGCCTGGAATCGTAGGCGTCACCCTTGGCTGCCTGGTGGGTAATGCCTACTATATGCTAGGCGTCCTCGACGTCCTCCTCGGCCCCATCGCCAATCTCCTCGCCGCCTTCATCATCTACTATTTTAGGCGTAGACTTCTCTCCGGCTGTGTTCTGGCATCGCTGATCATCGGCCTAGTGGTTGGAGGCTATCTTTGGCTCTACTTCCCCCCTCCAGGCTTGTTAGCCGTCGCCCTCCCCCTCTGGGCAGGCATGGTTTTGAGCATCACCCTCAGCAGCCTCGTCGCCGTCGCGGTGCTGGGCTACCTCCTCGTAAAACTGCTCATCAAATCTGGAGCCTTGAAGGCCTTGAGATCCATGGGGTTGAGGATCGACGTGGAGGGGGAGGCTTGACCCGAGGGTGGATTAGAGCTGCGGCGCTGCTAGGCGTTTCAGCTCCCATAGTCGCCTTTACCTCCATCTTCACAGCTATAATGCTCTCACCCTGGTTCAGCTGGACGGGGAACGCCCTCAGCGACCTTGGAGTTGGGGAGGCTGCGGCCATATTCAACTTTGGCCTCATAGCATCAGGGCTGATGCTAATCCCCCTCCCCATCGCCCTATACACAGCCTCCGAAGAAGGATTAGAGAGGCTGTCAGCCCTACTCCTACTGCTCTCCGCGGTATTCCTCTCATCGATAGGTTTCTTCCCAGAGTCCTATGGCCGTTTGCACTACTATGTCTCCGTCGCCTTCTTCCTCACCCTACCCCTCACCATCTACCTCTACGCCGCCGCAGCTTTCAAGAACTCCAGGGAGAGGGCGCTTCTCTCAGCCTTAGCTGCCACCTTAGCCCTAGGCGTATGGCTGCTCCCCTGGAGTAGTCCAGCTATACCTGAAGCCCTATCGGCGCTCTCAGCAACCATATGGGTGGAGGGAGTTGCCCTAGATCTTTTGAGGGGTTAGGGGAAGACTCTTCTCACATCTCTTGGGAAGGGTATGGCATCCCTGATGTGGTCTAGGTGGCATATCCACATGATGAGCCTCTCGACGCCGAGGCCGAATCCACTGTGGGGAACCGAACCCCACTTTCTAAGGTCGAGATACCAGCTGTAATCCTCGGGGTTTAACCCCTCCTCGACGATGCGGGTGAGGAGCTCCTCATAGTCGTCGATGCGTTGGCCTCCGCCTATGATCTCGCCGTAGCCCTCTGGGGCCAGCATGTCAGCTGAGAGGGTCACCTCAGGCCTCTTCGGATCCGGCTTATGGTAGAAGGCCTTAACGCCGATGGGGAAGTGGGTCACCCAGAAGGGGGTGTCGAAATGCCTCGTCAGCGGCTCCTCCTCCCTCCAGCCGAAGTCGTCACCCCACTCCAGCTCTATACCATCCTTACGTAGAATCTCGAGAGCCTCATCATAGGTGATCCTCGGATAGGGTGGCTCAAGTCTCAGCAGCTCCTTTGGGTCGCGGCCGAGGCTTTTAAGCTCCCGTGACATCTCCTCCGCCACCCTGTGGCAGATGTGGGTGACGAGTTCATCGCCGACCTTCATTATCCCCCAGAGATCCGTCCATGGCTCCTCGACTTCGAGGTGCCAATACTCTGCGAGATGCCTCCTGGTTCTGCTCTTCTCAGCCCTGAAGCTTGGAGCGATGGTGTATATCTTGCCCAGCGTGTAGATGAGGGCCTCAGCATACAGCTGCCAGCTCTGGGTTAGGTAGACATCCTTCCTGCCGAAGTAGTCGACGCTGAAGAGGGTGGAGCCACCCTCGCAGGCGGCGGTGATGAAGCTCGGCGAATGGGTCTCCGTGTAGCCATGCTCCCTCAGCCAGTCCCTCGCCGCCTCCAAAACCTTAGACCTGATCCGGAGGATGGCCTGCATCTTCGGGTCTCGAATGTAGAGATGCCTGTGATCTAGGAGGAAGTCGACTCCATGCCTCTTCCTCGTGATCGGATATCCAGGCTGAGCCTCCCAGAGGTTGACGACCTCCGTGATGGAGAGCTCCCGGCCATTAGGCGCCCTCTCATCAACTTTCACGACGCCCTTGAGCTCCACGACGGATTCGAGGGGGAGCTTCTCCACCCGTTTATAGGTCTCCTCAGGCACCCTATCCCTCGGCAGGGTGCATTGGATGACTCCGCTTCCATCCCTCACCATCAGGAACTGGATTCCGCCGCTGCTTCGATGGTTATACATCCAGCCCCTGATGGTGACCTCCTCACCGTCGTGTTCACCGTCGAGTATCGACGCTATATCCACGAGGGGCATCCCAACCACTAAACCTACCCTGTGGACGATTTATAAAGGCTTCACCCACCCCTGAGGAAGCTGTCGAGGGTTGTCGCCCGTGGTCGGCCTACAAGCTCGTCGAAGTCTATGCCCAACGCCTCTAGGAGCTGTTCGAACATCGATTCGAGATACTCGATGTATTTGTCGACATCCACGTCGCGTTTAGATGCCAGCTGAACTGGCTTTACGCCTCCCCTGGTGACGACGTAGCTTATGATGTCGCCGGCTCCCAGCTCTACGCCCTTCTCCTGCAGCATTCTAGCCGCCTTGACGTGCTGGGGGCTGGTCTCATAGCTCTTAAGCTTACGGCCTAGCATCACCCTGAAGGCGACCTCATCCAGCTCGAACTCCCTCTCCTTCAGCCTTCTATACACCGATTGGACGAGCTTCTTGATCTCCTCCTTCGCCTCCTCTATATCCTCAGGCCGTTCAACCCTCCCGAGGATTCGGGTTAGCTCCTGGAAGGCCCTCTTTAAAAGCGGTGGAATATGCCTCTTCTTACCGGTCAATCCTTTTATATCGACGCTTCCATCTGGGTAGACGCCTAGGTAATTCTTCTTCCTCTTGGAGAAGATGACGTATCGATAGACCTTATCGACGTCCAGCTCTATGCCCAGCTCCTCGTCAGCCCATTTTATGAGGCTCTCGATCTGATGCTTCGAGGGGTGTTCGAGGAATACGCTGTCCGTGTCGCCGTAGACGACTTCTATGCCCAGCTTCCTGGCGGCCTCGACGGCGCTGGTCATCGCATAGCGCCCTATGGCTGCGGTGCTCTCAGCCAGCGGTGGACAGTACAGCGGGAAGGCCTCTGAGCCGAAGACTCCGTAGGCGGCGTTTAGGAAGACCTTCAAGGCGCTCTGGACGACGTTGTAGTAGGCCCTCTCCTCAGCCGGTATCTCAGGGTTCTTTGACAGGGGCTTATACCATCTCACCCTTAGGTCTCGGAGGCTTCCGATGATGAGGCTCATCATCCCACGGCGCTTAGTGCAGACCCAGTGCGGAGTCCCAGGTATGATGTTGCCTCGACACTCCTTGTGGGGGCAGAGGATGGTCTCATAGCTGAGATTCCAATTCCTTATGGCTGAGGGGTAGAGCGAGGCGAAGTCGAGGACGGTTACGTCGAAGTGGACTCCAGGCTTGGGCGCCGTGACTATGGCTCCGAGATACTTCTTCCCCTTTATGATGGCCTTCGTCGCCGTCACGCCTTTAACCTCTATGATGTCCTCAACATTCGGTATCAGCCATCCCCTGCGTCGATGCTCATATTCGAGGAGGGTTAGTATCCATCGGCTTACGCCCTGCCTGGTGACATCCTCAAGGGTCATCTTGCTGATGCGGCTGAGGAGAACCATCAATCTCATGACGAGGTCGTCGTTGAAAGCTGTCAGCTCATAGGTTAGCTCCGCATCCCTTAGACAGTATCTGGCCAGCTCCCGCTCCGTGAGCTTTGAGATCTCCGTGACCTCTATTTTGCCCTTTCCGAGGATTGTTGAGGCAACCTCGTCGAGGGTGTTCTCCCTATATCGGTCTCCGAAGGCATAGACCTGTATGGATTTGTTCTGGAAGAATCTGTATAGGTCGATGTGGAGTCCATAGCGGAGAGATGCGAATCGTCTTCCTATCGATATGGGTATCGCCTCCTTCGGGAAGCCAAGCCTCTTAGCCCTGTTCCTGAGGTACCTTAGGTCGAAGTCGTCGCCGTTGAAGGTGAGGATGATGGGGTAGTCATCCAGCACCTTGAAGGCCTCACGGATCAGCTCCTCCTCAGGCATCAGCTCGACCTCGGCTCCATCTACCTCCAATCTACCCCGCCGCTCACCCCGTAGGAGAACCCTCCGAACGCCGTCGCTGGAGACCACTGAGACGGCTATGATGGGATCCTCCGCCTTCTCGGGGTTTGGAACCCTCTCGGCGACGGCTCCCCCAACCTCTATGTCTATGGCCACCCTCCTAATCCTGGGGACGGGGCACTCCAGCAGCCTAACCCATTCAAGCATCTTCTCCCTGAATTCGGGTTCAACCTCTTTGAGGAGCTTCCCCAATCGACGTTCAACATCCTCCGATAGCCTATAATCCTCGACGAGTTTACCGTCCACGATCCTGTAGGGCATTCCAGGGATGAGGGCATTATCATAGATGTAGTTCTGGTAATATCTTATGTGGCTCTCCCAGCTCTCGCCGAGTATATGCCTAATATCATTTTTGCCCTGTCCCCCTATGGCGAGGGGGTTTGACGCTACAACCTTAGTCACCTTTATCCATTCATCCCTCAGGGCGTCGTATCGCTTGATCTCCTCCAATCGTAGGAAGCCTGGATGTTTCACCAGTTCCTCGATTCGCTCCAGCTCCTCCTTCGGCTTCTTGGATATACAGTAGGGGAGATGCCCCGTGTTGTCGTACCAGAGATAGATGCGCTGCTCCCTCGGCTCATATAGGCGGAGGAAGGCCTTCTCCGCTTCTCCATCGTAGCCCGCTGAGAGTAGGTAGCAGGTTGGCATGTTTTCGGGGGCTATCCTCCCCTTCACCTCTATGCCGCTCACCCCTACTACTGAGGTCTTCCCCACTAATAGGCCTGTCTCCTCCTCTCCAGTAGGCAGAGGAGCTCTAGGATGATGTAGGCGGCTAAGAGGCTTGTTCCACCGGAGTCGTAGTGGGGGGCTACCTCCACGACGTCGACGCCCACAACTCGGTGATCCAGGATCTCAGCCAATAGGTCTAGGAGAGTCGAAGTGCTCCAACCCTCTGGAGCTGGATTTCCAACGGCTGGAGCCTCAGAGGGGTCTAAGACATCCATATCTATGGTGACGTAGATCCTTGAGGTCTCCTCCATCCACTCCCTTAGGGTTCTCAACGCCTCCTCTAGGCCCTTAGAGGCTTCGATCCATCTAATCCTCTCGGAATGCTCCTCCGCGTATTGGAGCTCCTCTCTCGATATGGCTCTACATCCCAGCACTAGGAGGCGGTGCTCTAACTCCTCGAGTGCTCTACGCATGAAGGTTCCATGTGAAAGCTTTAGGCCTAGGAGGCTGTCCCGTAGGTCGAGATGGGCGTCGAGGCTGACGACCAGCTGGGGCTTTAAGGCTCTGAGGGCTGCGAGGGTGACGGTGTGCTCTCCTCCAAGCATTATTGGGGTTTTCCCATCCTCTTCGATTCTCTTTATGGCCTCCTCTATCAGGCTTAGATTCTCCACGAGGCTTTGAGCCTCCACCTCTACGTCGCCTACATCGGCCACCTTTAGGTCTTCGAGGAAGAGCCCCGTCCTCGGGCTGTAGGTTTCGAGGTTTATGCTCTCCCGCCTTATAGCTTGAGGCGCGAATCTCGCTCCCCTTCTATAGGAGGCTGTCTCGTCGATGGGGGCGCCGAGGATAATGTAATCCGCCGCCTCATAGGGTGTCTCAGCCTCTATGAAGGGTTGGATCGGCGGCCTGAATCCTGGAGGCTTCATGGCTTCAATCTTTCTCGACGATGACCTGGTCTACGCTGTGGATGACGGCTCCCTGCCTCTCCATGTGAGCCTTAAGCTCCTCGAAGTCTATCTCGACGCCATGTAGGACAACCCTCAGGCTCTCGGTTCTCTCATCCATCTCCACTAGGCTCACATCCACTTTTGTAACCCCCCTCAGCTCCGCCAGGTAGGCGGCGAACTCTGGGAGGGGAGGTGCATGGGGCTTTAGGACATCTAAAACCAGATATCTAACCCTGGCAGACTTCAAACCCTTCATAGACCTCCGAGGGACACATCCCTCAATTATCCTTCTACATTAGATTCATAAAGTTTAATTATCTCTGGGTTCCCACTAAAATTGAGTGCCGACCCCATGGGAGAAAACTCCCAGACTTCTCGTAAGGAGGAGTGCAGTGGTATTTGAGGGCTTCTATGAGCTCGGAGGGGGAAGGTGAAAGTAGGCTAAGGAGATTGAGGCTCTGGTTCTCCGAGTGGATGGGTGACGTAGGGGAGTATATTCGGGTTACCCGGGCTCAGGGCATATTGCGTAGATACTTCGCTGTGAACGCCTTTGATGGGGCTATGACGAGCCTCGGCGTCGTCATGGGAGCTTACATCACTGGCCTCAAGGAACCCGCGCCTATTCTTGGAGTCATCCTCATGGGCGGCTTCGCCATGGCGGTCTCAGGCTTTTCAGGAACCTATCTCGCCGAGAGGGCTGAGCGTGAAAGAGACCTAAACGACCTGGAGGGGGCGATGCTCATCGATTTGAAGAACACGATCCACGGTGAGGCTTCGAGGTATATCTCCCTCTTCGCGGCCCTCGTAGATGGGGCGGCCCCCTTCCTCGCCTCGATTCCGTCGCTGATACCCTTCGCCCTCTCCCTCTATGGTTTGCTACCTCCAGGCATCGCCTTCCCATCCTCCATCGCTTCGTCGCTGCTCACCCTCTTCCTCCTAGGCGTCTATCTCGGAAGGGTCAGCGGTGAGAACCTCATCTACTCTGGGCTTAAGATGGTGGCAGCTGGAGTGGCCGTAGCCCTCATAGCCCTCCTGTTGAATGGGGGGCATTAGATCAATACTGCTCAACTCGTCGAAGAGAATTATGCCCAGTAGACGGCTAGAAGTATTGAGACACCCTCGCCGAGGGGTCTCCCCTCCTCGGGAGGATTTATAGGTGCGGCTTGTCTAGTCGAGCTGGGATGAGTTGAAGCTCACCATATTCACCGATGAGCCAGCCCTCCCCGAGGTTAGGCTGATAGCTGGGGAGGCGAGGCGGAGGGGCATAGAGACCAGGATACTCGCGCCATGGGATGTCAGTCTACCTCCAACCCAGGAGTTGGAGTCTGATGTCTATTATATTGGAAGCAACGTCCTAAACAGGGTTTCAGCCCTGGAGCTCCTCCACCGGCTTCAGATCCTCAGAGTCTTCGACGAGATGGGCGCCGTCATCAACCCCGTTGAGAGCATACTGAACTACTCGAAGGGGCATCTAACCCTCAAGCTCAGATCCCTTGGACTGCCTCATCCCGAGACGTTGATCACCGAGAATGTGGAGATGGCCTATAGGTTCGCAGCTCGTCTCCTAGACTCTGGGAGAAACGTCGTCCTCAAACCCCTCTGTAGGGGTAGAGGCGTAGGCGTCGTCATGCTCGACAGGATCCGAAGCCGCAGAGACCTGCTTCAATTCCTCACCTGGTATAATAGGGTGCATGGCCAGGGCGTCTTCTACCTCCAGGAATACATACCCAACAGGGGATATGACATCCGATGCTTCGTCGTAGACGGCGAGGTCATAGGCCGCGAGAGGAGATCCAACCCAGGGGACTTCAGGTATAACGTCAGCCTCGGTGCTAGGGCTGAGGCCTTTCAGGAATCCATCTACGATGAGCTGGCAATGGAGGTCGCTGGGGCTGTGGGCCTCAAGATCGCCGGCATCGACATCCTCCCAGGCCTCGATGGAAGGGCCTACGTCCTGGAGGCCAACTGCTATCCAGGCTTCACAGCCCTCATAGAGGCGACGGGCATACCCATACACGAGAGGATCGTCGACTATCTCCAAAGCCTAAAGCGGTGAGACGCTATAAGTAGCTACCACTTATAACGGAGATCATTCTCTAGGCTCCCCCGCCTTGAGGGGGCTCTCAAGGCTTTGAAGCCTCAGGTATCCTGTGAGGATTTCATCCTCGAATCTCCTCACCTTTAACAGCTTGAGATGGTGTTGGGAGAAGCCCGTGTCCTCATAGCCCTCCGCCTCCAGGGCGTAGAGGGTGGGGCGACCATCGGTTTCGCCATCAGCTTTATATGTAACTCTGTTATGCATAACTAGGTTACATATATGCGGCATGGATTCAAGGGAGGCTGCCACGCCGGTAGGTGTTGGCTGTCACTGTTGCTCCTACGCATCCTCTCCGAGAAACCGATGCATGGCTACGCCCTCATGGAGGCCCTGGAAAAGAGGGGCTACGCCCCGTCTGGGAGTGTGGAGGCGGGAACTCTCTACACCATCCTCAGGAGGATGGAGCGGAGGGGCCTCCTGAAGTCGAGTTGGGATAGGCCTAAATCAGGTCGTCCTAGGAGGGTCTATCAGGTAACCCATCGGGGATTAGAGTTCTTGAGGTCTGGGCTGGAAGCCTTAGCTGAGCGTCAACCCATCATCGAGGAGCTCCTCTCCTTCTATCACCGTAGATTTGGGAGTGATGGATGATGGAATTAGCCATCAGGGTTTCAGGGCTGACCAAATTCTATGGCGATCTCCTCGCCGTCGATCACATCAGCTTCGAGGTGGAGGAAGGGGAGATATTCGGCCTCCTGGGCCCTAATGGGGCTGGGAAAACCACCACAATAAAGATGTTGACAACTCTTCTAAGGCCCTCTGAGGGGGCGGCTGAGGTCTATGGCCACGACATCCAGAGGGAGCCGCACGAGGTGAGAAGGGTCATCGGAATAGTCTTCCAGGAGCCCTCCCTCGACCTGGAGCTGACGGGCCGGGAGAACATGGAGTTCCACGCCAGGCTCTACGACGTCCCTAAGGGAGAGATGGAGAACCGCATAGAGGAGCTCCTACAGCTCGTTGAGCTCCAGGATTGGGCTGATAGACTCGTGAGAACCTACTCTGGGGGTATGAGGAGGAGATTGGAGATCGCCAGGAGCCTGCTGCATCATCCGAAGGTTCTCTTCCTAGACGAGCCGACTCTGGGCTTAGACCCCCAGAGTAGGAGGCATGTCTGGAGCTACATATCAAGGATCAACGAGGAGGAGGGAATGACTATAATCCTTACGACGCACTACATGGAGGAGGCTGACCAGCTCTGCGATAGGGTGGCCATCATAGATAAGGGGCGTATCGTCGCCCTGGACACCCCTGAGAGGCTGAAGAGCATCGTCGGAGGCGACGTATTAACCCTGGAGGTCGGCTCAGGGGCTAAGAGGCTGGTGGAGGCCATCCGTCGGAGAGGCCTCGCAAGGAACATCCAGATTTTGAGGGGGCAGATCACCCTGATGGAGAGGGATGGGGAGGCCCTCATACCAGTCCTGCTCAGGCTTGCGGAGGAGGTCGGAATATCCGTGAACTCCGTCAGCCTCAGGAAGCCGAGCCTCGATGACGTCTTCCTCTACTTCACCGGTGAGCGTATCCGGCCTCAGGGGCCTGAGCCGATGATGATGTGGAGGATACGTATGATGAGGGGGAGGAGGTGAAATCATGGGGGAGCTGAAGGCCATCTACACTATCTGGCTGAGGGAGATGCTGAGGTGGAGGAGGGATCGAGCCGGATTCCTCTCATCGATGATGCAGCCCCTCTTCTGGCTCTTCATCTTCGGCGTCGGAATGGGGCGTTCCGTGAGGCTTGGAGGCTCAGGGGTCTCATATCTTGCCTTCCTCGCTCCAGGGGTCATCGCCCAGAACATCCTCTTCACAGCCTTCTTCGGAGGCGTCTCGGTTCTCTACGACATGGAGTTCGGCTTCCTCAAGGAGATCCTCGTCGCCCCCATCTCCAGAGGCGCAATAGTGGCCGGTAAGGTTCTGGGCGGAGCCACAACGGCCTTCATTCAGGGCCTCATAGTTCTAGGCCTCTCCCTCTTAATCGGCGTGAGATATGGCAGCCCCCTCGGCCTCGCAGCCTCCCTCGGTGTGATGGCCCTCCTCTCAATGGCCTTCATGGCCCTCGGCCTCGCCTTGGCTTCAGGGCTGGAGCGGGCGGCCAGCTTCCAGAGGATCGGGCGCTTCACCACTATGCCGATGTGGTTCCTAAGCGGCGCCCTATGGCCCCTGGATCAGTCTCCTCCATGGCTGAGGATGATAATCCTCCTAAATCCCCTCACCTATGGCGTCGACGCCCTCAGAACCCTCCTCATAGGGGTGAACAAGATCAACATAGCTCTAAGCCTAGCAGTCCTCATCGCCTTCACCCTCCTTATGCTGGGCCTTGGAACCTACCTCTTCGGTAGGAAGGAGGCTTAGGGCTTCCCCCAGTTCTCCTCCTGAGTCGGCTCCTCGAAGTATCGGTGCAGCGGCCTCGGCAATTCATGGTAGTCAGCCCCCTCGATTAGATGGGTGAGGTCCACTGAGTTGTAGGTGTTCCAGAAGAGGGTCACCTTATCGCTTAGCCCATGCCTCTTCAACCAGTCGACGCCTCCACCTAGGGCCTTACCCGTGTAGGTGTGTTCGAGTTGTATGTCCTCCAACTCCCGCATCAACTCCACAGTCCTCACCCCCTCCTCAGTGAAGTAGGCGTAGCCCTCGCCGAGATAATCGGTTATCAGGGTGAGATCATCCTCCGAGACCCTCATCTCAGGTATGGATTCATCGTATCGACGCATGAATCGCGCGGTCTCGTTGACCAGCTCCACATACTTCCTGAGGTTTGTGACGGAGGGCATAGCCACCTGTATCGCCAGCACCCTCGTCTTCAGCCCCGCCAATCGGCATCCAAGGTATAGGCCCGCCGCTGTTCCAAGGCTGCCGGCTGCGACGATGATATTGTCAGGCTCCGGCAGCAATCCCTCCTCGATCTGGCTTCGAAGCTCGAAGGCGGCGTTCACATAGCCGACGTTTCCCAGGGGGCTGCTCGCCCCAGGCGGAACAAGATAGGGCTTATGGCCCAGGAGGAGCTCCTTGAGGTAGATGCCGAAGAATTTGATGTAGGCTCCAGTCATCGAATGTGTGTGATGAAGCTCGACGCCGAAGTGGTGGTCCAGCAGCAGGTTTCGGCGGACATACTCGGCGTTAGGCTGATCCATCACTATGCCGATCACCCTGAAGCCGAGCTGCCGCCCA
This sequence comes from Candidatus Bathyarchaeota archaeon, assembly GCA_021161045.1. Lineage (GTDB taxonomy): Archaea > Thermoproteota > Bathyarchaeia > TCS64 > B23 > B23. The sequence continues at coordinate 713 of JAGHBJ010000056.1, read as the reverse complement.
TAGATTCCGGTGGCCAGAACCTGGTTTGAGCCGACGGCTCCAGCAGTTATGAGGGTTCTACGCCCCCTCTCCTTGGCATCGGCGAGTATGAACTCCAGCTTCCTCACCTTATTTCCGCCATAGAGCTTGGAGCTCCTATCATCTCGCTTTATGTAGAGGTTTTCGAGGCCGATGGCCTCCCCGAAGCGTTTTAGATGCTCCACCGGTGTGGGGAACTCCCCCAGCTCCATCCAGGGGAGCTTCTCCAGCCCAGGATACTCCTCGAAGATTATGGGCTTCAACCCATAGAGCTTAGAGGCCTCCACCTCTTAACCCTTCGCCCATCATTAGCCCTATAAGGTGGTTTACGGAGATGTTTATGGTGATGTTTATGGTGAGGAAGACCACGATCCTCCTGAGGGAAGACCTATATCAGGCCTTAAAGGAGAGGGCTGGCCCAAAGGGGATTTCAAATCTCATAAATGAGATCCTCGCCGAGCACTTTGCTAAGGGTAGGAGCATGTTTGGAACTATGAGGCCCACAGACCTAAGCGACTTGAGGGATCACAGGGATCGAATATGAGATACATCATCGACTCCTATGCCTGGATAGAATATTTCATGGGAACGGAGGCTGGGAGAAGGGTTAAATCTATAGTTGAGGGCTTGGAGGAGAAGATAACCCCAACGATCTGCCTCGCCGAAGTCTATGCAAAAACCCTGAAGGTTGAGGG
>JAGHBJ010000110.1 GCA_021161045.1 Candidatus Bathyarchaeota archaeon | reverse complement strand
TGTTGAGGAGGTTTAGGCAGAAAAAGGCTGGGGCTTACAGCGATAGGCTGGAGGAAGCGGAATGGTCTTCCATAGATTTATGAAGTCGACGAGGAACTGTATTTGCTCCTCGATGTATTTCGCAGCCTCCTCGGGGTCTGCCTCCCTGGGATCTGTGATGGCATACTGGCCGCTGGAGGTGAAGTCATCGGTGTCCGGCTCGAGGCATGCCATGAAGACCTGGCTGACAAGCTCATAGTCCTCTCGCTCGGGATCCATGAACTCCATTAGCTTTGGGTGAACCTTGAAGGTATTCCTCCAATCCTCAAGTCTCCACATCTCCACGAGCTCTGGGAAGTAGTGGAGGGCGAAGGCCGTCTCCCGTGGCCCAGAGTGAACCTCGAAGTATCGCTGCATCCTATACCTGATCTTCTTAGCCAGCTCCGTCTGACTCGGTCCATGGGGTGTAGCCACCATAACCTTGAAGCGTCTACGGGCCAATTGGGCTGCGAGGTTCACGATGTTGGTGTTGCCGCCGTGGAAGTTGATGATGACGAAGCGCTTTATGCCGTGGGCCGCCAGGCTTCCAATCGTGTCGAGGAGGACGTTCAGCAGCGTCTCAGCTCTGAAGGTTATGGTTCCCTTGAAGCCCATGTGATGGGGTGAGTATCCAGGCCAGCAGGGGAGGACGCAGACGCTGTTGGTTCGCCTAGCCACCTCCTCTATGAAGCGGCAGACGCCGAGGGAGTCGGTTCCCAGGGGGAGGTGTAATCCATGCTGCTCTATCGAGCCTACGCCGATGATGACGACGGGCGCCGGCTCATTCTCAAGCCACCCCTCGAAGGCTGGTCTGGTCAGCTCCTGGATCCAAACCCTTTCAAGCTTACCCTTCTCCCCCATCCCTCCACTCTATGGGATATGAGCCTATAACTTCTCCCATAGGGAAAGGATGATTAGTTAAATGCCTTAGTCTTCATCGAGATGGAATCATCTAAGAGGGAGGATGGCTCCCTCATCCTCGTCGGCACCTGCGGCTGGTCGAGACTCTACGAGTTCCTCTCCCCCTCAGAGCGGGAGGGGCGCTCCATCCTGGAGGCCTATGCTGAGCTGTTTCCCGTCGCGGAGGTGAATAGCAGCTTCTACAAGTTTCACAGGCCCTCCACATATCGAGGCTGGAGGCGTAGCGTCCCAGAAGGCTTCGAGTTCACCATCAAGTGTCACCGGAGCATCACACATGAGGAGATGATGAGGCCGACGGAGAGGGCGTTGAAGGCGATGGATCGGATGTATGAGGCCGCTGAGGCCTGCGACGCTCGAATCCTACTGCTTCAAACCCCCGCCAGCCTAAAGCCCTCGGAGGAGGTCTTCAGAGATGTTGAGGCCTTCTTCGACGCTGTCTCCAGGGAGGGCTTCAAGCTTGTCTGGGAGACCCGTGGATCAGCCTGGGAGAAGCCTGAGGCGAGGAGCCGTCTCAGGGCTATCTTGGAGCGTTTTGGGGTGGTTCATGTAACCGACCCCCTAAAGCTGATGCCCGTTGTGGTCGGTGACATCGCCTACTTCAGGCTTCACGGCCTCCCTGGATATAATTTGAAGTATAGCTATCGGAACGCTGAGCTTCTGGAGCTCCACCGCCGCCTTGAGGCCTTGGACGCTGGGAGGATCTATGTTTTCTTCAACAACTATGCTATGTATCGGGATGCCTATCGGTTTAGCATACTGTTAAGAGAGGGGGAGCCTCCATCCTCCCCCTTCGGCCCCGACGCCGTCTCCTGGGCCTTGAGAGGCTTCGACGATTGGCCTGCCTCTAGAGAGGAGCTGATGGAGCGGTGTGGACGTTGGAGATGCTGGGTTCACCCCTCGAAGGCTGTGCCCCTGGAGCGTATTCTGAGGCATCTCAGCGGGGGAACCTATGGATGCGTGGAGGAGCTGGTAGAGGCTGTTGAGGGGATTTGGGATAAGCTGGGCTATCCCTCCGCCGAGGAGGTTGAGGCTGAAGCCTTTTAAATCTCGTTTATCCCTCTTCATGGATTGTGAATTCTCTCAGCAAACTCATAGGAGATGAAAACTATTCTAAGCTTGAGGAGCTTGGGAATCCCCATGTCATGCGGATAGTTGAGAGATATGTGAGGCTATGTAAGCCGGCGGAGGTCTCCGTCATAACCGATGATCCCGATGAGATCGCCTATGTCAGGGAGCTGGCGATCAGGAACGGCGAGGAGATGAGGCTGAGGATGGAGGGACATACGGTTCACTATGACGGCTACTATGATCAGGCGAGGGATAAGGAGAATACACGGGTGCTTCTACCACCAGGGATGAGGGTAAGCCCCTGGATAAAGACCATAGATCGAGATGAGGGGCTGAGGGAGATACATCAACTCCTGGATGGGGCGATGAGGGGGAAGGAGATGCTCGTCAGATTCTTCTGTCTCGGCCCCAGGAGCTCCAGATTCTCCATCTGCGCCCTACAGCTGACGGACTCAGCCTACGTCGCCCACAGCGAGGATCTACTCTACCGAACCGGATACGAGGAGTTTAAGAGGCTGAGGGGATCCAGCGCCTTCTTCGCCTTCATACACTCAGCTGGAGAGCTGGATGAGAGGGGATGCTCGAAGAACATCGATAAGAGGCGGATATACATCGACCTGATAGACGGCAAGGTCTACTCCGTCAATAACCAATACGCTGGAAACAGCCTTGGATTGAAGAAGCTCGCCCTCCGCCTCGCCGTATACAAGTCTCACCAGGAGGGGTGGCTGGCGGAGCATATGCTCATCATGGGGGTTCACCCACCTGGGAAGGGTAGGGTGACATACTTCACGGGGGCCTTCCCAAGCGCCTGTGGAAAGACCTCGACGGCTATGCTCCCCGGAAACACCATCGTGGGCGACGACATAGCCTACCTAAGGATAGATGAGGAGGGGAATGCGAGGGCCGTCAACATAGAATGCGGAATCTTCGGCATAATCAAAGACGTGAATCCCGTCGACGACCCAGTCATCTATAAGGCCCTCACCACCCCTAAGGAGCTGATATTCTCGAATGTCCTCGTCGTCGACGGCGTCCCCTACTGGCTTGGGATGGGACGTGAACTACCGAAGAGGGGGATAAATCACTCAGGTGAGTGGTGGGAGGGGAAGCTAGACGAGGAGGGGAACCCCATACCACCTGCGCATCCAAACGCCAGATATACACTCCGCCTCCGAGACTTGGAGAACGTCGATCCAAGGCTTGAAGACCCTGAGGGGGTGATCGTCGAGGGCATCCTCTTCGGGGGGAGGGACTCCGATACGAATGTCCCAATATATGAGGCCTTCAACTGGGGGCATGGCGTCTACGTCGGAGCCACCATAGAATCTGAGACGACTCCAGCTGCGTTGGAGAAGGTTGGGGTTAGGGAGATCAACCCCATGGCTATGCTCGACTTCCTCGTCATCCCCGTGGGGAAGTATCTCAGCGACTACATAGAGTTTGGGCGGAGGCTTAAGAGGGTTCCAAGGGTCTACGCCATCAACTACTTTTTGAAACATGAGGGTCGATACCTCAACGATAAGTTGGATAAGAAGGTCTGGATTCTATGGGCTGAGGGGCGCATACACGATGAGTATGATGCCCTCAAAACTCCCGTCGGATACATGCCGAGATATGAAGACCTGAATCCTCTCTTCAGGGAGGCGTTGAATAAGGATTATAGGCGTGAGGACTATGAGCTCCAGTTCTCGCTGAGGATCGACAGGCTTCTGGAGAGGATGAGACGTATCGAAGCCTTCTACGGCTCCGAACCAGATATGCCAGAGGAGTTCTGGAAGATACACAACCAGATCAAGGCTGATTTAAAGGCCCTCAGGGAGGAAAGCGGCAGGTCGATGGTTCCCCCCTCCTACTTCGAGTAGTCAACAGCTGAGATATGATGGAGGCCACCTTGGGGCGGGAGAATGTCATCGACCATAACAGAGTTATAATTTTTCCATGATGTTAATGGATCCATTAACATGGCTCCAGGCAAAAGAGTGAAATCGCCGCTCAGCGATGTTTAGATGGCATGAAGCTGGAGAAGAGCTTGGAGATCGTTGAGCGGGATAGGAGGGTCATATCCCAGGCGAGCAGGATTGCTTACTATCCACTCGTCGTCGATAGAGCCTCTGGTTCAAAGCTCTGGGACGTCGACGGGAATGAATACATAGACTTCCTATCAGGGGCGGCCGTCAACAACGTGGGCCACTGCCATCCAAGGGTGGTGGAGGCCATAAGGAAGCAGGCGGGGAGGCTGATCCACAACACCCTCGGCTACACCTACTATGAGGTCGCCGTCAAGCTCGCTGAGCGCCTAGTAAAGCTGACGCCTGGAGACTTCAGGAAGAGGGTCTCCTTCAGCCTCTCAGGGTCTGATGCCAACGATGGAGCCATAAAGCTGGCACGGGCCTCAACGGGGAGATCGAAGGTGGTCTCGTTCTTAGGCTCATATCACGGCACAACCTATGGCGCCCTAACTCTCTCAGCCATAACGCCGAGGATGAGGCGGAGGCTCGGCCCCCTGCTCCCAGAGATATATCACGTCCCCTACCCCGACTGCTATCGATGCTACTTCGGCCTCACCTACCCAGAATGCGGTCTCCACTGCCTTGAGCATATAGAGCTGATGCTCGACATGGTGCTGCCGCCAGATGAGGTGGCAGCCTTCATCCTCGAACCCATACAGGGGGACGCCGGCATAGTCATACCCCCAGACGAGTTCTGGCCGAGGCTTAAGAGGCTCTGCGAGGAGCATGGCATCCTCTTCATAGACGAGGAGGTTCAGACGGGCTTCGCCAGAACAGGCCGCATGTTCGCCATAGAGCACTGGGGCGTCGACCCCGACGTCCTCATCGTGGCGAAGCCCATAGCCGCCGGCCTCCCCATGGCGGCCATCATCGCCAGGGCTGAGCTTATGGAGCGTTGGGTGGCTCCGGCGCATCTATTCACGACGGAGGCGAATCCACTGGCCTGCGCCGCAGCCCTCGCGGTTCTGGACATCATCGAGGGGGAGAATCTGCCGGAGAGGGCTACGCGGCTGGGGGAGAAGGCCCTGCGACGGCTTAGGGAGATGATGGAGAGCTATGAACTCATCGGCGACGTTAGGGGTCGAGGCCTCCTCATCGGCGTGGATTTGGTTAGGAGCCGTGAGACGAGGGAGCCTGCGAGGGCTGAGGCGATGAAGGTCTGCTGGAGAGCCTGGGAGCGGGGATTGGTGATGATTTCCTTCGGCAGATTCGGAAACGTCCTCAGGATAGCGCCTCCGCTGACCATCACGGAGGAGGAGTTAATGGAGGGCCTCGACATCGTAGAGGCCTCGATAAGGGATGTAAGCGAGGGCCGCGTCCCCGACTCGGTGCTGGAAAAGATGGTGGCCTGGTAAACCCCATTTCTTTTAACACGGATACAACTCTAATTGGTGGAGTTCTTGGAGGAAGCCCCAAAGGTCTTCGGATATACGAGGGAGGAGCTCCTGAAGCTGGATCCAATGGTTCTCAGAGCCATCATAAGGGAGAGGGCCCACCACACCATAGAGGTCTTCCTATATCGCATACTCGCGGGCAAGATGAAGCCTCCAAGGGATTTTGGAGGGGTTGTCCGCTACCTCCTCGAAATCTGGAGGGAGAGGGGGCTGCCCATGGATGCCCCAGACCTCCAGTGGGCTGAGAGGATGCTAAGGATCGCAGAGGCCGTGGAGAGGGGTGAGACGCCAAAACTGGAGACGAAGCCTCCAGAGTCCTTCACGGAGGAGGAGATGGAGGTCGTCGAGAAGCTGCTATACGGCCGTCGATCCATAAGGCAGTGGTCTCCCAAACCCATCCCAGATGAGATGATTAGGATGATATTGAAGGCTGGATTGATGGCTCCCCATGGCTGCAATCTCTGCGCCACAAGATTCCTCGTGCTACGAGATCCCGAGGATCAGAGGCTGGTTCAAAGCGACATACCCATAGAGAATGGGGTGATGATCGTCGTCTGCCAGGATATGCGCATCTACAGGGCCCTCGGCTTCGATAAGGCTGTTCCCCAGAACATATACTACGACGCCGCCGCGGCTGCTGATCACATGCTCCTGATGGCTCACGCCCTCGGCCTCGGAGGTGTATGGCTGACCCATGGTAAGGAGACGGAGAGGCGACTGAGGGAGCGCTTCGATCTCCCAGACTATATTGAGACTCGATGCCACATCGTCGTCGGATGGCCGGCTGAGGCTCCAATTAAGCCTCAGAGGATGAAGCTTGACGAGGTCATCCTGGAGGTGAGCTGATGGAGGGGTATTATACCCGAGAGGAGGTCGCTGAGCAGGTTCGACGATTGGGCCGTATGTTCGGCCTCCTCTTCTATCACTTCTCCAAAGTCATCATCGAGGAGTTGGGTGAGGAGAGGGGGAGGGAGCTGATCAGGGAGGTCATCCGACGCTTCGGATTGGAGCGGGGGCAACGTATGCGGGAGAGAGCCCTCTCCATGGGCTTAGAGCCTACGCTGGAGAACTTCCACAAGGTCTCGGATCTCCCCGAGGTCGGCTGGGGTGGAGCGCCTAGGGAGCATTTCTGCCCCTTCGCCGAGGTGTGGTTCGAGAAGGATGCCATAGAGCTGGGGAAGCTCTACTGCGACGTGGATATCTGGAAGTATAAGGGCTACAATCCCCATATAGAGGTGGAGAGGAAGCGCTGGATACTCGAGGGCGACGATGAATGCAAGTATGAGCTACGGATGCGAGGGGAATGAGATAAGCCTCTTTATTTTTAGAGGCCTCGCCAGCTTAGACGTCGAGGGTTTCACCTGGCCTTAGGATGACGACTCTGATGTCTGAGACCGACTCGATGCGTCTCCTGAATTCTCTAGGATCTGTGTCCCAGATATGCATGGGGATCGCGATCCTCGGCTCTATGGCGAGGGCGGCCTCCGCCGCCTCCTCGTTGTCCATGGTGTAGGTTCCACCGCTGGGTAGGAGGGCGACATCTATTCCCTTGAGCTGCTTCATCTCAGGTATGAAGTCGGTATCCCCAGCATGATAGATGGTTTTACCCTCGGCGTGGATGAGGTAGCCGACTCCGAAGCCCTTTGGGTGATAGGGGTTTCCAGGAGACCTGAACCTCTTATAGTTATAGGCCTCCACGGCCTCGACGACGATGTCGTCGATGGTCTTCTTCTCCCCAGGCTTGAGGGTCTCCACGGGAGGCCCGATCTTCTCGACGCAGTCCTCTGGGGCGATGATGATGGTGTCGTCTCTCCTAATCATCTTGATCTTATTCACGTCGCAGTGGTCGAAGTGGGAGTGGGTGACTAGGATGATGTCAGCCTTCTCATCGTAATCCCCCTGGTAGGGGTCGATGTAGATGGTCTTCCCAGCGGCCTTGATCTTCCAGCTGGCGTGGCCAAGCCACTTCAACTTCAAATAGACTCACCCCTTCACTCTAATATCGGAACCTCTTTTATCTATTCCCCTCTCCCATATTTCAATGATGACGAGGGATATAGACCTGATCTTAAGCCTAATACTCGCCATACTCATCGTCTCCATCTTCCCATCGACGCTCCTCCTATATAGTGTTCAGAGCTATGGCAGAGCGGAAGCCGTTAGGGATGCTGTGAGATTTCTCAAGTCCTCCCCAACCTTCAGATTCGATGGCATACCTGACTCCATCAAGGTGGAAACCGTGGAGCGGATATCCCCTGGGAGATGGAGGGTAATCCTCCACTTCGAATGTCGACACTCGGGATATGGGGATAGAGGTGGATCGATCCTGCTGCCCGTCATCACCCCACATAGAATTGAGATCGTCATCAATAGGGGAGGTGTTGAGGCGGCTGTTATAGATGGCGTCTGGGATGAGCTCCATCAAAGGCCGATGGGGGATTGAGATGAACCTGGAGGGTCTATTAAGATTCCTGAGAGCTGCGGGGATGCTAAAGCGGACTATTAGAAGCGGATGGCGTAGGATCGGCGTTGAAGACCCCGAGTCTGTAGCTGATCACAGCTATCGGACTGCTCTCCTCGCGATGCTTCTAGCGGATCTAGAGGGCGTCGACTGCGAGAAGGCCCTGAGGATGGCCCTACTACATGACCTCGCGGAGTCCGAGATGGGAGATCTAACTCCAGAGGAGAAGCGGCTTCTAGGTGAGAGTTATCATAGAAGGGAGGAGGAGGCGATGGAGAGGCTTCTGGAGGGGCTTCCAGGGGAGCTGACCCGTAGATACCTGGAGCTATGGAGGGAGTATAAGCGATGTGAAACCCCTGAGGCGAGGTTGACTCATCAAGCTGATCGATTGGAGATGGTGATCCAAGCCTTAGAATACGAGATGGAGGGGAGAGTCAAAGCTGAAAACTTCAACCGCTTCTGGCGTTGGGAAGGTGGGGGATTAGCCTCAAAGCTATATGAGCTCCTAAGGAGAAAAAGAAGGGAGCTTAGGGCTTAGGTATAGCTAGGTCTGGAGCACCAATCTTCGAGACCTTCCCCTCAGGCCAGTTCTCCTCCACTAGGCCTATGATCCTCTCGGCGTAGACCACCTTATCCCTAGCCAACTCCTCTAGGCCCCTACCCCACGGCTTATAGAGGGCTGCGACGCTTGGCCCTGGCTCGATCTTGAAGTAGCAGGGGCTGCAAACCCTCGCCATCTCAGGGGTCTCATAGAATCTGACGAAGCCTCCCCAAGCGTCGAAGAGATAGACGTGTAGGTCGAGGGGTATCTTAACGGCCTTCCTTATCGCCGCAAGCTGGGGTAGGGTGAGGTCTCCGAGGGGGTTGAAGGTGTCGGCTCCCAGCATCTCCAAAACCTTGGCTCCAGCTGGGTTGGCATGCCCAGCGTAGATAGAGACCTTGAAGATCACATCCCTTGGTATATGCCCCCTCTTCCTCAACTCATTTAGGACGTAGAGGCCCCCCTCACCGACGACGAGGAATCCCCTGAAGCCAAGCTCTATGGAGTGGAGTATGTCATCCACCAACTCGATGAGCCCCCTCATGCCCCTATACCTGAGGCCGCATAGAGCTCCCTCAGGTGTGAAAAGCTGTCGACCTATCCCCCATGCGGCCCTCGGCCCCGGGGTGAGGATCACCTCCAGCTTGGCGTCTCTCGCCAGCTCGGCGAAATCGGTGAGCTCCTCATCGCTTAGAAGCGTTGAACCCATCACGGTGCTTATAATCCTGTGGACTGGGACGTCCCTCCGATCCATCTCGTCGACGAGGGCTCTCAGAACCGACAGTCTCTCGATGCCCGAGATCTCTATCCTATAGTTGGCTCCATCGGAGAAGGTTAGGGGGGATGTGGGTAGATCATAGGCGTCACCCTCGGGGAGTCCTAGCTCGGATAGAAGCTTCGCCGTCTTCCTTAACATCTAAACTTAGATTATCTTTTAGGTTATTTAACGGTGAGGGCGAAAAATCTAAGCTGCCCTCAGCGGATCCTGAGATTAATGAGGGGCATCATAGTAGGACTATCCATACTTCTCCTAGTGACTGCAGCCCTCTCCGGCTATCTCCTCTCCGAGGTCTATAGGCTTCATGGGGAGGTCTCCCAGCTTACCTCACAGATGGAGGAGTTGAAGCTGAGTCTAAGGGAGGCTGAGAATGAGAGTGAGCGGCTGAGGGCTGAGATGGAGGATCTGATCTCCGCGAGGGATAGCCTCCTAGAGGAGAGGGATCTACTAGAGGAGAAGCTTAAGGCGATGGAGGAGGAGAAGGCCGCGCTGAGTTCAAGAGTGGAGGAGCTGGAGGAAGCCCTCAGTCAATACACAGCTGAGGAGGCGCTGAGAATAGGGAACAACCTCACCTCCTACTATGACGCCATCAGAGCCAGATACGGCTTGGGAGGGGAAGAATATGGAAGAGGGGAGTATCCAGGGGTGGAGTTTGCAGCTAAACTCGCCTATCACGACCTCGGAAACCCCTGCTGGCCTAAGATCGAGGAGGAATTCTATGAGGATCTTAGAGTTCACAGCCATGAGGCCGCCTGGAGGCGTCTGGAGAGGGCTCTATCTTTAGCTGGGGTGGATGCAGAGATTGATGCTGTGGGGAGGGTTGAGCGTATACTCAGCTTCCTCCACGACTATGTCATCTATCAGGGGGAGGTGGATGAGGTTATCAGGGCGCCCGTTGAGACCCTCAGCCTCGGCTCGGGGGACTGCGACGACTACTCGACGCTGGCCGCAGCCCTCCTCGAGGCTGTGGGAGTAGAATCCGCCGTCGCCATCTTCAAGGATGCCGAGGAGAATTATCACTATATGGTTCTCATACATCTAAACGACCTTGGCATCTATAACTACACCTACTACGACGACCTGACGACCTATGGCCTCAGCCCTGGGCGTTGGATAGTTATCGAGCCTCAGTATCTGATAGAGCGTCAGGGCTATCTCCAGTGGTTCAACCGCTGGAGTCTCGAGGCTGCGGCTGAAGTCGATTAGCCTATAGGCCGTGTTTCTCCTTCTCCTCCTTCAGCCAGGCCTCCAGCGCCTCCTTGTCAGATCCCTTTATGAGGGTGGGCAGCTCCTCATCGAGATTTGACGGCTCTATAACTGCGATCCAGCCTCTACCATAGGGGTCTTCATTGATGAGGGATGGATTCTTCAGCACCTCCTCGTTCAGCTCTATGATCTTCCCCGACAGCGGAGCCTTGAGGGGGCCAACCCACTTACCGCTCTCAATGGTTCCCAGGGTCTTCCCCATCTTCACCGTGCTTCCCACCCTCCTGGTTCTAATGGCGACGAGCTTACCGGCGGCCTTCTGAGCCCAATCGTTGTAGCCGACGCGGGCCTTCCCGTCCTCAATTCTAACCCACATGTGATCCCTATGGTAGTAGAGATCCTCTGGGAATTCGGCGTCGAACACCTTCACCATGGCGTCCACGCTCACCTAGAGTTTCATCCACATACTAATAACCTTTCCCAGGTCTGATCGAGGGCGTAGGCGGCGAGTAGGAGTATTATATATGGTGAGGTCGCCTTGAAGAGTTTCCAAGCCCTCCTTCCCGAGGGCTTATGGCGTAGTCTTAGGCCGAGGTATGAGAGGGCTATGGAGAGGGCGAGGGCTGAGGCTGGGTATATCGGGGTTTTTGAGGAGGGAATGAGGGTTAGGGAGGATATGATGAGGGCCGTGAGGGAGAGGAGGATCGCCTTAACGGCTTCTCTCTCCCCCTCTACGGCTGGTAGCATGGGTACTCCAACCCGCCGATAGTCTCTGGCGTAGACGTAGGCGAGGCTCCATAGATGGGGGAGCGTCCATAGTGAGGCTGTCAATCCTAGGATTAGGGGTCTGAGATCGAAGGGGCCTCCACCCAGGAGCCATCCATACCAGATTGGGGTGGCCGCCGAGGGGGCTACGGCGAGGACGTTCCACCTACTCCTCCTCTTCAGGAGCATCGTGTAGAGACCTATGTAGATGGAGACTCCGCCGAGATAGAGGAGAAACGGGTAGAGCACTCTCGGCTCAGGGATGAGGGTGATGAGGGGTGGGGCTGAGAGCAGGGAGAGGGAGAGTATGAAAGCTCTCCTCGGCTTTATGGCCCCCCTTGGGAGGGGTCTCCGCCTCGTCCTCATCATTCCAGCGTCAAGCTCCCTCTCCAGGTAGCAGTTGAGGGCGTTGGAGCCGGCGACGGCCGTGAAGACGGCGATGAGGCCAAGGAGGAAGAGGTGGAGGTTTAGTTTTCCCACCGAGCCGCTGGAGGCTAGGTGGGATAGAGCGTAGAGGAGGAGCATAGCCGTCAATATCTTCGGCTTTAGGAGGCTGAGATGATCCCTGAGACTCATAGCCCCATCTGCCTCGCTAGGAGCTCCATGAGATCTAAAACCTCAAGGTTGTAGCCTCGCTCTCTAACGCCATCGCTGAGGGTGAGCTTACAGGAGGGGCATGCGGAGGTGAGTATCTCAACCCCCAGCTCTGAGGCCTGTCTAAGCCTAGCATCAACTATTGAGAGCCTCAGCTCGTCGTCGACGGCTTGTAGAAGCCCTCCACCTCCACAGCATCTACCCTCCAGCCCATTCTCGGGGAGCTCCACAGGGTTTGTCGTCAAGACCTTAAGTATGATCCTCGGCTCCTCTATCACGCCTCCAAGTCTCCCCAGCTCACAGGGGTCGTGGTATGCCACCCTGGCGTCGAGGGGCTCCGGCTTCAGGTCTCCGGATGTTATATGCTCGCTGAAATACTCAACGGCGTGGATCACCCTGAAGGGTAGGGGGCCTCCGAGGAGCTTGGGGTATTCCCATCGCATAACTCTGAAGCATCCTGCGCAGCCGGTGATGACGGTCTTAACCCCCCTCGCCTTCAGTGCTTCAACGTTTCTCTCAGCCGCCTCCCTGGCTCCCTCCCTATCCCCTGCGAGGAGGTAGGGGCTTCCACAGCACCACTCCTCCTCACCTAACAGCGTCCAATCCACGTTCAGCTCGTTGAGGAGGGAGGCTATGGAGTAGGCGATCTCCTGGTTGACGGCCTTGAAGGCGGTGGTGCAGCCTACGAAGTAGGCGACCTCAGCTCTATCCTTCACTGGGGCCTCCTCCAACCCCGTGTAGTCAACCCAATCCAGCCTCATATCGGCGTCCAATCCGTAGGGATTCCCATTCTCCCTCAACATCTCCCTGAGCATCTTAATCCTCGGCGGCGTCTGGTTCAGCAGGTTTAGGAGGCTCCTCACGCTGAGCCATAGCTCATGGGTCTCCAATCCGAAGGGGCAGGCCTCCATACATCTGCCACATAGGGTGCAGTGATACGTGCTTTCCGCGAGCTCTTCGAGTTCACCCTCAGAAATCAGCCTTGGTCCAAGGAGTCTCGCCCATAGGCTGAGCCGCTTATTTACGAGGCTTAGAACCCTAGAGCTTCTCACCGCAGGGGCGTGGAGGGGATTCTTAGACTCGGCGTAGACGGGGCAGAGGTCTGTGCAGAGGGCGCAGCGGGCGCAGGTGTCCAGCTCTAATAGCTGCCTCCTGTTCAGCGTCTTTAAAGCTTCATCCAGCTTTTCATAGGCCATATTCAGACCTCCTGGAGCCGTAGAGGGCTGCCGTTATCACACCCGTATAGATGTGGACGAGCTTGCTGTAGGGGATATACATGAAGAAGAGTTGAGTGAGTATCACGTGGATTAGGAACCAGGGGGCTGATGGAATCTTCTCCAGGTGGAGAACTACGAGGCGGGGTATGAAGCTCACAGTGTAGGTGGTGTCCACGGCCTCGGGTGGGATGACCCGCATACCTTGACCAGCTATGCTGGTGGCCAGCAGCAGTAGCAGAGCCGCATAGTCGTTTGGATGGGAGAGGAGCTTCCCCCCCTCCAATGATAGGCGTCTAAATAGGAGGATTAGCTGCGTAGCGATGAAGAGGTATCCCATGTAGATGGGGAGGGTCTCGACGAGGAAGTTTTTGAACCCTTCGCCGAGGGGTGTGAAGAGCTCAGCCGACCAGAGCTTAAACCCCCTCATATGACCGAAGATTATCCCCCCAGCGGAGATGTGAAAGAGGAAGATCAACAGCCAGGTCAACTTATCGTGTCGATAAATCTTTCTGAAGAGGATGATATCGAGGATTATCTGCCTGATCGCGGCGGTGAGGGAGAGGGGTGTGGGACTCCCCCTCGGCGCCGACAGCCATTTCATCGCTCTCACGACGACCCCAACGATGAAGGCGATTACCGTGATGTAGGGGAGCACATTCACCGAGAAGGCGTATAGTACTGGGTAGGCATTTAGAGTCATCTCCCAATCCTCCTCGTCTTCCGCTATTAACCTTTCCCAGGGAAAAGGGTGAAAGATTTAAGTCTCCTCCCCAATCACCTTAAAGGGGGCCCGTAGCTCAGCAAGGTAGAGCGACGGCCTCTTAAGCCGTGGGTCGAGGGTTCGAATCCCTCCGGGCCCGCCACCGTTCGAAACCTCGGATAGTTGTCGTCACCATCAAAAGCTTGCCATCGCACTTATTCTCGAAGAGCCACAATGGTGATCAAGGAGTTTTGAAGTGGAGGGGTGAAGGGTTATTAAATTTTCATCTAGTTCTGAATATCTTTATTATACAGTCATTATCGCCCTGGAGTAGGCATTTATCTAGGGTGCAGCTCATCTCTTCCCCTAATATCTCGGAGATGATTCCGGAGAGGTATCCCCTGTAGAAGTAGCAGTGGGAGGCGTCTGGAGCTCTACAGGGGAAGGGTGTTCTCCTGATCCTTATGTTGACGATTCCATTTATTGTGTCCAGCTCCGCCACCTCCATCTCGCCCCAGCCTAGTCTCTCAGCTCTCCTCAAGGCGAGTTCCAGTACATCTCTTATGGAGGTTTCACCTTCAAGCTCGGATAGGCCCATCCTCGCCTCATAGATGCCTCTCTCTTTTCCCATGACGTAGATCATCGATAAGCCGGCTGAGCCGAAGATCCTATAGAGGGATTCAAGCATTTGGGTGAAGGCTCCGATGGTTATTCGAAGTATCGGCTCCTCCCCCTCAACCCGAGTTCTCATCTCTCCCTCCTCCTTTTCCTCCCCCACTTTTAACTCTATCCCTATTCTCAATCTCATCGAGATGATTTGAGAACTTCTCCTTCAACTCTAGGTCTCTGCCGTTGAGGACGGTTATGTCGTAGACTCTCCCGAGGGCTGATAGCTCGTTGCTTCCCGACATGTCTATGAGAACGGTGGAGGTTGGCCTCACATCCATCTTCTTCCCGAGCAGCGACACTATGTCTCGCTGCTCCCCCCTCCGGCTGATATCTATGACGATCCGCCTATCCTCCTTTCGAGCCACCAGGTTGAAGGTATGTTCCCCACCTGACACCCCTATAAGCCTCCCATTCCTCTCAACCGTGTAGCCATGCTCCAATAGGGCTGATTCCAGGGGTTGGAGAATGGATTTCAGCTCTGGAACCAGGCCGAGGGCCTCAATAACCTCCTCCGGCACCTCATAGGAGTAGAGCTTCTCATATCTCGCCGTCCTATAGTTGAAGAGGGCTCCACACTCATTACAGATATGAACCACCTGAGGTCTCTCGAAGCGGTAGCCACACTTCCTACATTCAAAGCTTGACCCTATAACCCTGTAATCACGCCGAGAGCCATCTCCCGGCGGCTTTCCGTCGACGGAGCCGAGCTCCGTCTTACAGTTTGGGCAGAGGAGCTTTGAGTCTGCGATGAAGCTGTTCTTATCCCCTATATATCCGCAGAAGGGGTGTTCGATGAGTTCCATTCGATCAACCTTCATGGAGTGGCATCGGGGGCAGCTATATTTTGAGTAGACGTCGATCGAGCCACATTTCGGGCAAAGGATGACGCGGTCATATTCCTTCACGACTAGGAATCCCTTATCCGCGAGGGATTCGAGTAGGCTGTGAAGCTTCTCAGCTCCATACTCCTCATAGAGGTCTTCAACACCCTCATATTGGATGCGTCCACTTCTCGGTATTGGTTTGAGCTCCTTGATTCCCTTCTCGATGAGTCGGATGAGGAGGCCTCTCTCCTCATCGGTGAGCGGCTTCCCCCCCATCCGACTCATCTCGCATCCCCTTTCTAAACCGTGAAGACGTTGAAGAAGGCGATGGTGACCGCTAGGAGGATCGATGAGTGGATCAATCCGGCGGTGAGTCTGCCACCGCTGATCTTACCGGCTATGAGGCCGCCGAAGATGGACTCCATCACCGATGCCCAGAAGAGAATAGCCTTGTAGTAGCTTATATCTAACACGTTCTGAATTATGGGGGCGCCCATCATCTCAGGGGTTTTAGCAGCCGTTGAGAGAGGGGCGAGGAATTGAAGGAGGATGACGTAGGAGATGACCATGAATACTATGGATCCCATATAGGCGAGGAGTAGGTAGGGTCTCGTCTGCGCCTCTCGTTCATCTCTATATTCAGCGATCTGGTTGAAGAGGGAGACCGCCGCCTCCAATATATCGACGATCTTTCCCCCACTCTCGGAGGCCTCGATGAGGATCGTGGCCATCCTCATCGCTGATGGACGTACAAGTTTTTCACCCATCCACCTCAATGAGGCCTCCAGGTCTGAGGTGAGGCTAAGCCTCACCATCGCCCTCTCCAAATACATCGATACGGGCCCATAGTCCCTCTTCGCTGCCTCCTCCAGCGCCCTTACTAGGGTCTCCCCCGATCTAACCGCCTCAGCTAGGTCTCTGAGGAGCAGCGGTATATTTCTATCAACGCTTCTCAGCCATCTGATGTTGTTGAACTCGACGATGGATGGGGGAAGGATGGCGGCTAGCAGCGTTAGAGCTATGGAGTTATTCACCCTCTGTTCGAGGGGTATTAGGTAGATCTCCGTCGGCCTCAGGATGCCTAGGAGGTAGAAGAGGATATAGAGGACGAGGGCGACGGATATTGAGGAGGCCCAGATAAGTAGTCTCGCCCTTAGATCGAAGTACACTACTCCTCACCCCCCATTATCACGTCGAGGATTATGGCGAAGCCGGCTGCCATGACGGGTATCCCTATGAAGACGAGGATATTCAGTTGAACCTGCGGTGGAACTCCGAGGGGGTTTCCACCGATGACTGAGAGGACTGTGAGGATGAGGATGAATAGTATCGGGGCGACGACGAGCATCGCTACGTAGAGTTCGCCCAGATAGACTAGGGTTCCCATCATCCTCTTCAGCTTCTCCCTCCTCCTCTCAAGCATTCTACTCACCTCATAGGTGAGTAGGCTTCTGAGGTCGCCGCTTGTCTGTATGACGTTTCTCAGGCCATCGAGGAGTTTCTCCATGAGCTCCGATGGGCTTCTCCTCGCCACATCTCTAAGGGCTGAGGGGACGTCGAAGCCGAAGATTCTCACATCCGCCATGAATTTGCCAGCTATCATCCTCAGGGCCTCGCTCTCCTCCACCTCTGAGACCCTCTCCATGATTCTCTCTATGGGGACTCCTCCGGCTGATAGGGCCGCCATATAGCTGAGGGCGTATAGCAGGGAATTCTCGATCTGGGTTTTCATCTGGTTTTTCCTGTATAGGGGGTAGTAGAGGGAGAGGAGGAGGGCTAATGTGCCTACCATAGCGGAGGGGATGAAGACCGCCGCTAGGAGTCTCCAACCCCTGACGTGGAGAAGCATCGTGTGGATGATGAGGAGTATGACGATGGAGATGGAGTAGGCCGCCGAGGAGATGATGGCTGTGCGCTTCAGATACTCCTCATAGGGGAGGGATAGACCACTTCGGACGTATATCTCCCTAAACTCGTGGGATAGCGTACTCATCTCCCAGCTCCCATCCTGGCGGCGCTATAGACCTCCTCCGGCTTAAGGTAGTAATCCCTGATGACCTTTGAGACCTCCTCATAGGTATTCATCCCCTTCTCCACCATCCATCTCAGGATCCTCTCCCTCCTCGCCTGCTCCTCCATCAGCTTCTCCCTCGGAATATGCATCGTCTCCATGATCTGCCTATAGACATCCCTCCCCCTTCCAGATGGGGGATGATAGATGAAGGAGTCATCCTCCGGATTCCACTCGTAGCGTCGTTCAAGCATCACCTCCCCATCGGGTGAGATGCCGGTTATCTCCTCCACCGCCACGACGCGTCTAGCTATCTCATCCCCCAGCTTAACCCTCCTAATGAGGATGAGGACATTCATTAGAGGTAGCATCATCTTAGGTATGTTCATCGGCTTCGTCAACAGCCTCTTAATGGCGGCGTCAACGCTGTCGGCATGGATCGTGCAGAGACCCCCGTGGCCGACGGCTATGGCCTGGAAAAGCGTATAGGCCTCTTCGCCCCTGACCTCTCCGACGATTATGTAGTCAGGCCTCTGCCTCAGCGCCGATCTCAGGAGGTCGTAGAGGGAGACCTCCTCGACGCCAGGTTGGAAGCTGGGCCTCGTCACCATGGGAATCCAGTTCTCATGAAGCCTCAGCTCTCGAACCTCCTCGATGGTGACCACCTTCATCTCGGGTCTGATGAACATCCCTATGGCGTTGAGCAGCGACGTCTTACCCGAGGCTGTGGCTCCACAGATCATTATGCTTCTCAGGTTGTCGATGAGTATCCAGAGGTATGCGGCGATCTCGGTGGAGAGGGTTCCGAAGTTTATGAGGTCTATGATGGTGTAGGGGTTCGCTCTGAACTTTCGGATGGTGAAGGTGTTTCCACGCTTTGAGACCTCATCTAGGGTTAGATGTATCCTATACCCCTCCGGCAGGGTTCCCTCCAGGATGGGGTGGGCTATGGATATCTGATGCCCCGCTCTATAGGCGAGTCTCCTCACTATGGCGTCGAGCTCCTCCTCGCTGTCGTAGGAGACATTCGTCGGCAGGGATTCATAGCGTCTATGCCAGACGTAGATGGGCGTCCTGACCCCATTACAGGAGATGTCCTCGATGTTTGGATCCTTCATCAATATGTCTATCTTACCGTAGCCGAGGAAGTCTCTCTTCAGATAGTAGATGAACTTCTCCTCAGCCTCCTCGGCCACCTTTCCCCTAAATCTCCTGAGAACCCTCTTAATCTCCCTCTTTAGGTATTCCTCCATCTTCTCCTCGTCTCTCAGAACCTCTAGGGGGATGTCGATGCGTTCTATGAGTCTATGCTTCACCTCCGTCAATATTCCCTTTTCCTCCTCCGTCAAGGTTGGCTCCACCACCAGGTATCGAAGGGCGCCGGTCTCCTCATCGATCTGGATGCCAGCGAAGCCGAAGGGTGGATTAACCGGATAGAACTCCTTGAAGATTAGCCCCCTCCTCTCCATCTCTAGGCGCTCCTCCTCCACGTTTTCACCCCCTAGGCTCCTGGACTATACGCCTCTCCGCCGCCACACTTCCGACGAGGACGTAGAGCTTGAAGACCTCCCCCTCCGGATTTGAGGACTTCAATGACAGCCTATACTCGCCTTCTTCATCGGCGTGGACGAAGGCTGGATTTGAGAGTCCCTCAAACTCCACAGCCGTTCCATTGCTGTATATGGTGAGGCTTGCGTAGGGCCTCGGTTCCCCCGTCGCCTCATCGTAGACCTTGATGATGTAGGTCTTATAGACGTCGTAGGGGAGTTTATCGGAGGAGTAGGCGTAATCCATCTTCAGTAGATTCACCCTCTGAATGAACTGGGATCGATGGTGGGATGTCATCCTCAGCTTCACCCTTCCACCCTCAACGAAGTCTCCGGCTCCGGAGGTGATGTTCAGCCACCTCGTCTCATTCGCCTCCGATGAGGTGTAGGTGAGGTATCCCATCCCACCATCGGCGTAGGCTCCAGCGGTGTAGTTCCAGAGTTGAAGCGTCACCTCGACTCCAGATAGGGTGTGGTCGCTCACCAATTTGAATTTCAACTCCTCGGGATCATCGGTGGAGATGTCCGTGAAGATGAAGGCCGTTGAGGCGGTGTATCCAGCGCTCTCCCTCGGCCTATATTCTACGAGGTCTAAATGCAGCTGGAAGGGTGTGGAGCTATCCTTGACGCCTGTGATCCTAAGCTTCCAGGAGCCGTCACGGTCTCTGAAGGCGTCGGGGTTTGACGTTATGTTCTGGCTTACCGTCTCATCGACGTTGGGTGTTGAGCTTGAAATATAGTTGATGTATCCGTCCCCGCTGGTTGGATATGTGTCATCTTCATAGTTGTAGAGTTGTAGCGTGACGTTCACCTCCCCAACGCTCCAAGAGGAGTCTATCTTCCATAGGAGGCTGAACCATGGCTCCGTGTCCCCTGATCCGAGGAGCTCCACGGAGCATGTCTGCTGTGGATGGCTCGGCTTGAACTCGACGAGGTCAAGCTTGAATCTCAGCGGTTCGCTGCTTCGTTTAACTATTGTCGCCTTCATCCTCCATCTTCCACTCCCATCCCTGAATCTCTCTGGGTTGTCCGTGATGGTTTGGTTGACTGTCTCATCGGTGTTCGGGGTTGAGCTTGAGGTGTAGTGGATGTAGCCGTCTCCGCTGGTTGGGTATCTCCCAGCCTCATAGTCGTAGAGTTGGAGGGTTACGGAGGCCGAGGGGGCTGTGCAGGCTGAGTCCACGATCCATGTTAGGCTACTCCAATCCTCGAGGTCGCTGCCTCCATAGGCCTCTATCTCCACCGTGCGCTCCGTAGGCTCTCCATAGAGTTGGAAGGCGATCTCGAAGGTCTCATAGGTTAGGGTGCCGACGTATTTCGTGGCGATGATCTGCTCCCCCATCCGCTCTCCATCCCACTGGGTGATGGTGAGGTATCTCCTATCATCCACCGTCCCTATCAGAAGCTGGGCGTGGCCTACTCCCCTTGGATCGGCCCTCACCTGAATCCAGCGTTGATCGGTTGTCAAGCCCCTATACCTATACCACTTCCCCTCCTCTGGGGGATCCCACCCCTGAGAAGGGATGTATATCTTGTATGAGAGCTCATCTACGTTTCTGTCTCCGCAGACGGCGATGAATCTTCCCTTACCGTTCTCAGGCTCCCAGTCTCCATCGATGCATCTCGTCCCATATGTCTCAACATAGCCGTCGAGCCGGACTGGCTTAAGCCACTCCTTTCCATTCCACTCTACGGCGCAGACGTCGTAGCCCTCGTCGAGGCTGAGTAGCATCAGCCTGTTAGAGTCCTTAAGCCTCTGACTCTTCAGCGTCAGCCATCTCGCCCTCCTACTCCTGGGGGAGGGGTTGACATCCATGATCTTAGGCTCACTCCACCTCCCCGTATACCTGGTCCAGGCGACCCTCGTCTCGCTTCCATAGACGGCTGCCACGGCCATTAGGTGGCCCGTTGAGTGTTCATAGGCGAGGGCTATACACTCATAGTAGGGGTTGGCTACATCTCCTGTTACCTCGATCCAATCCCTCCATTCCTTGCCATCCCAGATCGCGGCGTTGGCTTCTCCGTAGCTTCCATCTATGGCTATCATACCGATCTCATTTGAACCTGGAAGCGGATTCGACTCAAGTAGAACCCATCGATATCTTACATGGGAGGTGTGTCCTGGATCGTCGATGTAATACTCCTCGCTCCAGGCGGTTCCATTCCAGATGCGGTATGAGAGGTCTTTTCGGCCGTCGCTGAGGATGTTTGCATAGACGACTATGGCCCTGCCACTTGAGGTCTCGTAGGCGATGTCGAAGGGTCTGTCAGGGGTGCTGGGAGCTCTCGTCCAAACCCTCCCCAGCTTCGTGTAGCTCCACTTCGTTCCGTTGTAGATGTAGGCGTGGAGATATCCAGAGGTGTCGAGGGCTATGACGATGACCTCCTGCAGCCTCTCAAGCCTTGTGCAGTATGCAACCCTAACCGTCCTCACGGTGCCTATTCTCTCAAGCTCCCTCTGAGGCCCCCACTCCTTATAGAACTCCCTATACTTCGGATATCTCACCCCACTTCCATCCGTCGACCTATAGGCGACGATAGCCCTACTCGGGGTGTCCGGTGAGGCCTCGGAGATGTAGCTGTTAAAGACCATGTAGACGCCGTCATCCCTTGAGAGGTCTTCGGGTCTACCGCTTAGCCTGGAGCTCCATCCGAGGGGCTTAGCCCTATCAGGGTGGTATGGGGTCTCATAGCTGGATTCGTAGCTTTGGAAGGTCATGTAGCTCTCGTCGTCCTCCTCTAGATCCGGGATGGAGCCGGAGATGTGTGATGTCGAACCCAGCAGCCTATAATCGCTTGGATGATAGGGGATGACGGATACGCCCAGCTCGCTGAGGATTTCAAGGTAGTCTCCATCCACCTCTTTAACGCTATCTGGTATGGTTCCGGCGATGTGGGTTCCCCTCTCCACCTCATATTGGGATGGATATTGATCCTTGGCCCATAGGCCTCCAGGGGTGATCTCGATGACGGTGTCCGAAGAGACCTCTAAGCCTGGCTTCACCTCCTTTGAGAAGACGTTTCCCAGCTCCGTTACGAGGAGTATATTGTAGGCTTTATTCTCTCTGAGGGTTATCTGAGCCTTATAGGTGACGGTCTCCGCGGGATCTATGTATATATCCACCTTCTTGAAGGTCTGAGTCTTGGACTCCTCATCTATGACTCCGATGTATATTATGTGAGCCGTATAGGGGCCGCGATTCGTGATGGTGAATTTAACCCCACCGGAGGGGTCAGCCTTAACCCTCCTCAGCTCCAGTTTCTCCTGCGTCATCTCCAGGTCTCGTTGATGCATCTCCCTTACAACCTTCTGATAATTCATCTGAGCTCTTGTATTCAGGAGGAAGAGGCTATAGCCTGTGAGGATGATGAGAAGCATGAAGGCTGCACCTATAATGGTGCCCTGACCCCGCTTAGCTCTCCCAGAGATAGGCATAGGTCACCCCCCTCTCGCTGACGATGGTTATCTCATAGCTAGAACCCTCCTCTATAGGTATGGGGGATTCAAAGCAGACCCATCCCATCTCAGAAGTGTATATCTCTTCCCCCCTCCCTCCATAATATGTTGAAACCCTAACACCGTTAACGTAGACGTCAGCGATAGTTACATCGATTAAACCATAGTTTAGAATGGTCACATTCAACTTATCATCTCCAAGCCATAAAACGGAGACAACCCTAAACCTCTCCTCAGCTCTCTCAGACTCGATCTCAACCTGAGATTGTAAATAGCTCTGCTGGAGGTTCGTGGAGGTGAGGGTGTAGCTGTAGAGGAAGGTGCCGAGAACGGTGACTATGAGTAGCAGTATAAGGCTTGCAACCACCTCGCTGACTCCCCTATCCACCCCCTCACACCTCAGGAGAGTGAAGGCAAAAACGGGTTAGGGGCTAGCTCGCCTTCACCGTAAATACTAGGTTAGTCCCATCTTTGGCGACAAGCTTCACCTCAAAGGTTTTACCTGTAGGATCACTATCACTGTAATCTATCATCTTTATTATGACTTTTGCCTTCTTGTTTTCATCTATAGATATCCCTATCGAGCTGTTATATAG
>JAGHBJ010000063.1 GCA_021161045.1 Candidatus Bathyarchaeota archaeon | reverse complement strand
GGATCATAGGGATTATTATCATAGAGTATGATTAGCTCCCCGCGGCAGGCTTTCAGACTTAGGGCTGGAGGCCCCTTAGCCGTCTCCACCTCCACCACCTCCTCCACCTCCCTCGGCTTCACGAAGAGCCTCCAGGCGACGACTATCAGCGTCAGGAGGAGTATTAGGGATATGAGGAGAAGCCACCTATCCATCAGCTGATCCTCCGCGGGGTGAGGCTTAAAGATAGAGGGTTTTAAATCGAGGTTGGGAGTAGCATTGGATATGCGGCTGGTTCACTACACCGAGGTTCCGGCCGAGGAGGCCGATGGAGAGGCGAAGGGCGTTAGGGTGAGATGGCTCATCTCAAAGGAGACGGGGGCACCCAACTTCGCCATGAGGCTCTTCGAGGTGGAGCCAGGGGGATACACACCCAACCACACCCACCCCTGGGAACATGAGATATACATCCTCTCAGGCAGGGGCCTAGCAGTCGGAGAGGAGGGTGAGAAGCCTATAAAGCCTGGAGACGTCATATACATCCCGCCGGGGGAGAGACATCAGCTTAGGAACAACGGCGATGAAACGCTGAGATTCCTATGCCTCATACCCATCGTCGATTAGCCGCATCAGTTTTTATATACATTGTATACTATTGAATACTTGGTATACAATGTCCACCGTGAGGGTTTCGAAGAGCACGAAGATGGAGCTCCTGAGATATGCGTCGGAGCTCCAGATGAAGCTGGGGCGTAGAGTCGACTTCGACGAGGCGATAGCCCACCTGCTAAGGGAGGCGAGGAGGAAGAGGCCTAAACTCCTCATAGAAGCCTGTCAACCCATAGAGGGCGCGGAGGAGGCCTTAATGGAGCTATACAGGGAGAGGAGGATGGATGAGGAGAGAGTTGAGAGGAAGCATGGCCTTTGACGCCAGCGTCCTCATAGAGCTCCTCCTCTCCACCCCTGGGGGAAGGCTGCTCAGGGAGAGGCTGCTTGACGGCAGCCTCCTCGGATACGCCACGGAGCTCGCCCTAACGGAGGCGAGATACATCCTATGTAGGAGAATCGGATGGGAGGCGGCTGCATCAAGGGTTGAGAAGCTATCCCTCTCAGGCTTCATAGAGGTTGAGGATATAACACCCCTCTGTGAGAGGGCATCGAAGCTTAAATGCGAGGCGGCCCTATCGCTCCCAGACTGCTTCACCATCTCCCTCGCGGAGATGCTCTCAATACCAGCCCTCTTCGCCAGGAGGGAGAGAGAGCTCCTCAGAGAGCTTAGGAGAATTAAAACCGAGGCTGAGATACTCTTCCTCGAGGACTTCGTCGAGGCAGGGCGGACGAGGGAGTAGAGTTCTAATGCCCTCAAGGGGACTGAAAAGGTTTTTAAATCATCGGAGGCTGTTGTGTAGGCGAACGGTGAACCTATGCCCTCCTGGAAATATTCGGTGAAGGGCCTCGATCCGGATAGGACAGCGATAGCCAGTGGTAGAGACCTGAGGATCTCGCCGAAGGCGGCGAGGGAGATATGCAACTATATCAGGGGTATGAACCTCCAGAAGGCTAAGGAGGTTCTAAGGGAGGTCATAGAGCTGAAGAGGGCAATCCCCTATAGGAGGCATAAGAAGAAGATACCCCATAGGAGGGGGCTTCAGGGCTTTTACGCCGGCCGATACCCCGTGAAGGCGGCGGCGGCCATACTGAAGGTTTTGGAGGCCGTGGAGGCCAACGCCGAGTTTAAGGGCCTCTATACAGATAGGCTGCGAATAGTCCACATCGCCGCCCAGAGGGGGCCGGTTATAAAGAAGTATATTCCGAGGGCCTTTGGAAGGTCCTCACCCTACTTTGAGAGGCTCACCCATATAGAGGTAGCGGTAGAGGAGGTGTGATGTCAGCCATAAAGCGTGTAATTCGGGATGCCATCGAGAGAATGAAGATCGATGAACTCCTAGCTGAGGAGTTCGATCACGCGGGATACGGCGGCATCACCCTGACGAAGACCCCTATGGGGACTCAGATAACGCTCTACACCATGAGGCCTGGCCGAGTCATCGGGAAGAGGGGTCAATCCATTAAGGCTGCCTCGGAGCGGCTGGAGAGGGAGATAGGCGTTCCAAATCCACAGATAACCGTCGTCGAGATAGAGGTTCCAGAGCTGAATCCAAGGGTGATGGCTTCGAGGATCGCCAGCGCCCTGGAGAAGGGAGTCCACTATCGAAGGGCCGTCTTCTGGGCTTTGAGGCGCATAATGGAAGCCGGGGCGATGGGCTGCGAGATCATCGTGAAGGGGAAGCTGCGCAGCGATAGAAGCCGCTTCGAGAAGGTCACCGAGGGCTACATACCGAAGGCTGGAGAGCCGGCGATGAAGCATGTGAGGAAGGCCACCATCCACGTGAAGATGAAGAGAGGCGTCTACGGGATAACCGTCAAGATCGTCCCCCCCGAGGCCGAGTTCCCAGATAAGGTGGAGGTGGAGGCTGAGGAGGCAGAGGCGGAGGCTGAGGGGGAGGAGAGGGCCGAGGAGGCTGAGGAGGGAGGAGAGAAGTAATGGCGATTCTACGTATGAGGGAGATCAGGGAGATGACACCTGATGAGAGGCGGAAGAAGCTGGAGGAGCTCCGAACAGAGCTTTCAAGGCTTAAGGCCATGGTGAGGGCTGGAGGCTCCATAGAGAATCCTGGGAGGATTAGGGAGCTTAGGAGAACCATTGCGAGGATACTCACCGTGATGAGGGAGGAGGGTGAGAGGCCATGACGCCCATCACCCCCAGAAACATCCTACGGCATGAACTCATAGGATTGGAGGTGGAGGTGGTCGACGACTCAAATCCCTATAACATCGGCATCTCCGGCCGAGTCGTCGACGAGACGAGGAACACCCTGCTGATAGATGACGGCGCTAAGGAGAGGCGCATCGCCAAGGAGTATGCCACCTTCAGGTTCAGACTCCCCGACGGCACCCTAGTTGAGGTTGAGGGCGCCAAGCTGGTGGGCAGACCCGAGGATAGGGTGAAGAGGAGGATTAGGAGATGGTGAAGCTCCTGATGGGTAGATTCAAACCCCCTGAAAGGGAGTGCGACGACCCAAGATGCCCCTTCCACGGCCACCTGAAGATCAGGGGCAAAGTCCTAGAGGGGGTCGTCGTCAGCGATAAGATGTCTAAAACCGTCATCGTGAAGGTGGAGTATCTCAAATATTATCCGAAGTATGAGAGATATGCGAGGATGCACAGCCGGATTCCAGCTCATAATCCACCCTGCATAAATGCGAAGGTGGGTGATAGGGTTAGGATAGCTGAGTGTAGGCCCCTGAGCAAGACTAAGGCCTTCGTGGTTGTGGAGAAGGTGGAGTGAGATGTCGAAGAGGGTTAAGCGTCGTATAAGGCCTAGGAGGCGCATCTCAGCCGGCCTAACCAGCGGCTCCATGCTAATCTGCGCAGATAACACGGGGGCTAAGAGGCTGAGGCTCATCCAGGTGATAGGGTATAAGGGGCGTAAGAGACGCTACCCCAAGGCCGGAGTCGGAGACATGATCGTCGTCTCCGTCCGAGACGGGACACCTGAGATGCGTAAGCAGGTTCTACACGCTGTGGTGATAAGGCAGAGGAAGCCCTACCCAAGGCGTGATGGAACCTGGATAAGGTTTGAGGACAACGCCGCCGTCATCGTCACCCCAGAGGGCGATCCAAAGGGATCAGACATCAGGGGGCCCGTCGCCAGGGAGGCGGTGGAGCGGTGGCCGAAGCTGGGGAGCATAGCTAAGATGGTGGTCTAGATGAAGACGACACCTCGTAAGCCGAGCACGGTTCGGAAGCGCTGGTTCAACGCCCCACTCCATAGGAGGCGTAAATATCTCTCAGCCCCCCTCTCACCGGAGCTCCGAGCCGAGTATGGGACTAGGTCTCTGCCGGTTAGGAAGGGGGATACCGTCGTAGTATTGAAGGGAGACTGGAAGATGAAGGAGGGTAAGGTCACGAGGGTCGACACCAAACGGATGCGCATCTACATCGAGGGCCTCACCCGTGAACGCATGGACGGCTCAACGGTTCCCATACCGATAAGACCCTGGAATGTGATGATCACCAGGCTCGACCTCAGCGACCCCTGGAGGAAGAGGATTCTGGAGAGGAGGGGCTACGCAGCGAAGGTTGGTGAGAGCTGATGGGTAGGAAGGGTCCAACGAGGCATATGAAGCGGGAGAAGACGCCTCCCTTCTGGCCCATACATCGGAAGGAGCATGTCTGGGCCGTTAGGCCTAGTCCAGGCCCCCACCCCATAGAGGCCTCCATACCGCTCCTCGTCATCCTCAGGGATATGCTCGGCTATGCTAAGACGAGGAAGGAGGCTAAGAGGCTGATCAAGGAGGGTAAGATCCTCGTCGACGGCAGACCAAGGAAGGATGAACGCTTCCCCGTCGGCCTGATGGATGTGGTTGAGATACCCGACACAGGCGAGGCCTATAGGATGCTCCCAGCTAAGGGGAGGAGGCTTACACTCCACCCCATCGATGGAGAGGAGAGGGAATTCAAGCTCTGCAGAATCATCGGTAAAACCACCCTGAAGGGGGGGAGAACCCAGCTGAATCTCCACGATGGGAGGAACATCCACCTCCCAGATAGCGGAGACCAATACAAGGTGAACGACGTATTGAAGCTGGCCATCCCCCATCAAGAGATACTAGACCACGTCAGATTCGAGCCTGGAGTCATAGCCCTCGTCGTAGGAGGACGCTCAGCGGGAGCCGTTGGAAAACTGAAGGAGATCGGCCCAGAGCCGGGGAAGTGGAGGACGGCGGCCATAGAGACGAAGACGGGAGAGGTGAGAACCCTACTGAAATACGTCTTCGCCATAGGGCGAGAAGAGCCCCTCATATCGCTGCCGGAGGCTGATTGAAGTGTCGGTGGAGCAAGCCGAGGAGACAACAGGGGAGGTGGAGGAGAAACCCGAGAGGAATCCGATGCTTGAGCCGAGGATAGGGAAGGTCGTCGTAAACATCTGCGTAGGCCGATCCGGCGAGCCGCTGGAGAAGGCCGTGAGGATCCTCGAGGAGCTAACAGGTCAGAAGCCTTCGATCAGGAGGGCTAAGAAGACCATCAGGGCCTTCGGCATTAGACGTAAGGAGCCGATAGCCTGCATGGTCACCCTCAGGGGTGAGAAGGCTGAGGAGTTCCTCCGAAAGGCCCTGGAGGCCGTGGGCAACCGGATACCGCTTAGGAGCTTCGATGAGCATGGAAACTTCGCCTTCGGCATAAGGGAGCACATCGACATACCGGGGGTGAAGTACGACCCCGAGCTGGGCATCGTGGGGATGGATGTCATCGTCAACATAGAGCGCCCAGGATATAGGGTTGCCCGCAGGAGGAGGGCTAAATCGAAGATTGGGAGGAGGCATAGGGTTTCGAGGGAGGAGGCGGTTGAGTTTATAAGGAGCCGCTTCGGAGTTGAGGTGTTCTGAGATGGAGGAGGGGAAGAAGAGGAGGTTTGGAAAGGGAAGCCGCAGATGCATAAGATGCGGAACCCACGACGGATTGATTAGGAGATATAATCTCAATATATGTCGCAGATGCTTCAGGGAGGTAGCTGAGAAGCTGGGATTCAAGAAGTATATGTGAGGATGAGAACATGACGATGAATGACCCCCTCGCCAATGCCCTCACGACGATCAGAAACCATGAGGAGCGTCGTAAGAAGGAGTGCATCATCTGCCCAGCCTCGAAGCTCATAGGTAAAGTGCTGAGGATCATGCAGTCTAAGGGCTACATAGGCGAGATAGAGTTCATCGACGATGGGAGAACAGGTAAGTTCAGGGTTCAACTCTTCGGCAGGATCAACGACTGCAGAGCCATAAAGCCGAGGCATGCGGTGAAGGTTAGGGAGATGGAGAAGTGGGAGAAGCGCTATCTACCAGCTAAGGATGTCGGCATCCTAATCCTCACAACGCCAGAGGGCGTCATGACCCATGAGGAGGCGAAGAAGAGGCACATAGGCGGGAGGCTATTAGCCTACGTCTATTAGGGTGATGCCTATGGCCTTCAACATCGTCGAGAGCTATGTCGACATCCCCGATGGAGTTGAGGTATCCCTAGACGGGAAACGGGTGAGGGTCTCAGGGCCGAGGGGAGTCATAGAGAAGGACTTCACCCACGCCAAGGTTGAGATCACCCTAGACGGCGACAAGGTGAGGGTCTGGGCCTTAAACCCCCGTAAGAAGGAGAGGGCGCTGGTTAAGACCATCGCCAGCCACATCAACAACATGATTAAGGGCGTGACGAAGGGCTTCAGATATAAGCTCAAGATCGTATATGTCCACTTCCCCATCAACATTCAAGTCGCAGGAGATAAGGTTCTCATCCAGAACTTCCTCGGCGAGCGTAAGCCCAGGGAGGCGAGGATCATCGGCGACGTCAAGGTCTATGTCCAAGGGGAAGATGTAATCGTTGAGGGCATAGACATCGAAGCCGTAGGGCAGACGGCGGCCAACATAGAGCAGGCGACCAGGATCAGGCGGAAAGACCTTAGAAAGTTCCTCGATGGCATATATGTCTACGCGAAGGAGGAGATTGGATGAACACCCTGGAGCTCCGTAGGAGGCTTCTGAGGCTGAGGAGGCGGATAGCATCCAAGAGGCCGAGGTTTAGGAGGCAGGAGAGCTGGAGATACGTCAGAATCAAGGAGAGCTGGAGGAGGCCTAGGGGTATAGACAGCAAGATGAGGTTGAAGAAGAAGGGTTGGCCCCCCTCACCCAGCGTCGGATACAGGGGGCCGAAAGCCGTGAGGGGGCTACACCCCTCGGGCTATGAGGAAGTCCTAGTCTACAACGTCGGAGACCTCGCAACCATAGATCCAGAGACGCAGGCCATCAGGATCGCGGGAACCGTTGGAGCAAGGAAGAGAGCCATAATACTCGCTGAGGCTGAGAAGAGGGGGATAAAGGTTCTCAACCCTGGATTCGAGGAGGAGGTGGAGGAGATTGAGCCTTAGAAGCCAGAGGAGGTTGGCCGCCTCCATACTCGGCGTCGGAGTCAATAGGGTCTGGATAGATCCCGAGCGGGTCGACGAGGTGGAGACAGCCATCACCAGGGAGGAGATAAAGAGGCTCATCGATCGAGGCGTCATAAGGGCTCAGCCCCTTAAGGGTCAGAGCAGGGGTAGGACGAGGATTTTGAGGGCTAAGAGGCGTAAGGGTCGTCGAAGAGGTCCTGGAAGCCGTAAGGGGAGCAAATATGCCGTGGTATCAAGGAAGAGGCGATGGATAAACCGGATAAGGGCGCTGAGGAAACGGCTTAGACTGCTCCGTGATAGACGCATCATCACCGTCAGCACCTATAGGATGCTTTATAGGAAGGCGAAGGGGGGAATGTTCAGGAGCTGTGCAGACCTAGAGAGATATATAGAGGAACATAAGCTGAGGAGGAGGATCCTTGGCTAGGGGGCCAGGTTACACGGTGCCATATCGGCGTAGACGGGAGGGGAAGACGAATTACAGAGCTAGGAGAATCCTCGCCACATCAGATAGGCCGAGATTCGTCGTTAGGCCGACGAATAGGAACATCATCATACAGCTCATCGAGGCCAGAATAGAGGGAGACCACGTCCTCACCCAGACGACCTCCCACGAGCTGGTGAAGCGCTTCGGATGGCTAGGAGGCCGAAAGAACACGCCGGCTGCCTATCTACTCGGCATGATAGCCGGCTATAAGGCCCTTGAAAGGGGGATTAAAAGCGCCATATTGGACATAGGCCTCAAGAGGGCTACGAAGGGCTGTAAGATCTTCGCGGCGGTGAAGGGGGCGAGAGATGCGGGGTTGGACATCCCCTGCGACCCCGAGGTCTTCCCCTCCGATGAGCGCATCGAGGGCGCCGTGATAGCCGAATATGCGAAGATGCTCCTCGAAAACCCCGAGGAGTATGAGAGGAGATTCTCAGATTATCTCCGAAGGGGACTCAGACCCGAGGAGCTCCCCAAACACTTCAAGGAGATTAAGGAGAGAATCCTGGAGGAGATGGGCGGTGAGCGGTGAGGAGGAGTGGAGGCCTAGAACGGAGCTGGGCAGGATGGTGATGGAGGGTAATATCACCTCCATCTACGAGATCTTCGAGATGGGCTATAGGATCAAGGAGGTTGAGATAGTCGATGCGCTGCTCCCAGACCTCGTCGACGAGGTGATAGACATCACCCTCGTCCAGAAGCAGACCGACGCCGGAGAGAGATCGAGGTTCAGAGCGCTAGTCGCCGTCGGGAACATGGACGGCCTCGTAGGCGTCGGCCTCGGGAAGGCTCAGAGGGTTAGGACGGCCATCGAGAAGGCCATAAGGGATGCGAAGCTCAACATCTACCCCATCAGGAGGGGATGTGGAAGCTGGGAGTGCGGCTGCGGAGAGCCGCATTCACTGCCCTTCAAGGTCTGGGGTAAATGCGGCAGCGTCGAGGTAACCCTCATCCCAGGGCCTAAAGGCCTCGGCCTAGTCATCGGCGACACGGCGAAGACGGTTCTACGATTGGCGGGGGTGAAGGACTGCTGGTCTAAAACCCGGGGTGACACACGGACGGCCGTCTCCTTCGCCTACGCCACCTTCAACGCCCTTAAGATGACTTGGAAAATGATGACCCCGAGGGATTGGGCGAGCTGAGATGGAGCGCCGATGCTTATTGGTGATAAGAATCCGTGGGAGGGTGAATGTCCCTAAGAGGGTTAGGGACACCCTCCACATGCTGAGGTTGAGGAGGAATAATACGGCCACCCTAATAGATGATAGGCCAAGCTATAAGGGGATGCTCCAGACAGCCAAGGATTGGATCACCTGGGGTGAGCCGACGGTTGAGACCATCAAGATGCTGTTGGAGAGGCGGGGTGAGAAGATCGGCGGAGGACGCATCGACGAGGAAACCCTAAAGGCCCTGGGATACAGCAGCCTCGACGAGCTGGCCGAAGACCTATACCACTGCCGAGTGGAGCTCCATAAGTTGAAGGGGATCAAACCCTTCTTCAGGCTTCACCCACCGAGCAGGGGCTTTAAAGGGTCGATTAAACGCCCCTATAAAGCCGGCGGAGAGCTGGGGTATAGGGGTGAGGCCATAAACGAGCTGGCTAAGAGGATGAGCTGAGAAAACCCTTTTTAAAACAATCATAGGGGGATGAATGGGATGCCCCACAAGCTGAGGAAGACCCGTAAACTCCGAGGCTCCAGAACCATGGGCTACGGCAGAGTAGGGCAGCATAGGAAATCCGGAGATAAGGGAGGCGTAGGCAAGGCTGGGGGACGAGACCACTTCTGGATTAGAACCGTCAAATATGAGCCGAAGAGATTTAGGAAGATCGGCTTCAAGCCACCCTCAGCCAAGAGGCCTAGGCCGCCAACCATAAACGTCGGCGAGCTGATGGAGCTCGCCTACAAGCTCTACGGGGCTGAAGCCCTGAAGAGTGGTGAACCCCTCGAACTAGACCTAGAGGCCCTGGGCTATGGAAAGCTCCTCGGCGAGGGGGAGATCTCGATTCCGCTGAGGGTTAGGGTTCCCTCCTACAGTGAGGAGGCGAAGCTGAAGATCGAGGAGGCTGGTGGAGAAGTTCTGGGTGAGGGCTGATGGGCAGATTCCTCCAGGCCTTCAAGCCCATCTCCAGATTCATGCCGGAGGTGAAGCGGCCGGAGAGGAGGGTTCCCTTCAATACGAAGCTCCTCTGGACTGGCGTCGCCCTCATCATCTACCTCATCATGTCCGAGATACCCCTCTATGGCATAGCTCCCAGGGCTGAGAATCCAGCCCTCTTCACCATGAGAGTCGTCTTCGCATCGAAGTATGGCACCCTCATGGAGCTGGGTATAGGCCCCATAGTCACCGCGGGTCTCATCATCCAGCTCCTAGCAGGCTCAGGCCTCATAGAGGTTGACTTCTCCAACCCCGAAGACCGAGCCCTCTTCACCACGGCGAGTAAGGCCCTCTCCATCATCATGACCATCTTCCAGGCCTCCATGTATATCATCAGCGGGGCCTATGGGAGACTCAACTTCACGGCCTCCATCCTCATACTGCTACAGCTCATAGCTGCCGGCCTCATCATCATGCTGCTGGATGAGCTTGTTCAGAAGTGGGGTATCGGCAGCGGGATAAGCCTCTTCATCGTCGCGGGCATCTCCCAGCGCATATGGTGGAACTCCTTCAGCATGCTACCCGTCGGCGATGGGAAGAGGCTTGGAGCCATACCAGCCTTCTTCGAGGCCATTCTGCGACATGAACCAGTCTGGAACTGGTTCCATAGAACCGGCGGCTTCCCAGATATGGTGGGCTTCCTGACGACGATGCTCCTCTTCCTCGCCCTCATCTTCATGGAGGGTATGCGAGTTGAGCTCCCCATCTCCCACTCCATGTATAGGGGCTTCAGAGGCCGTATGCCGCTGAAGCTCATCTACGTCTCCAACATACCAGTCATCCTCGCCTACACGCTGTTCAGCAACATCCAGATAATATCGCAGACGATATGGCAGAGGTGGAACATGGACAACTCCAATCCATTCCTCAACATAATAGGGATGTTCAACCTCACGGATCGAGGCCCCACACCAATAGGGGGCCTCGTCTACTACATCACCTTCCCAGGGAGACTTGACGCCGTGATACAGCAGCCGGTGAGAGCCTTGATCTACGCAGTCATCGTCGTAACCGTCTGCGTCCTCCTCTCAAAGCTCTGGATAGAGGTGGGCGGAATGGATCCGAAGAGCGTGGCGGATCAGCTGCTGAAATCGGGGATGCAGATACCAGGCTTCAGGAGAAGTCGCAGACCTATTGAGAAGCTGTTGGAGAGGTATATACCGACGATCAGCATCCTAGGAGGCCTTATAATAGGCGTAGTATCCGCCGTCGCCCAATTCCTAGGAGTCTTCAGCACTGGGACGGGTGTGCTGCTCTGCGTCAGCATCCTATACCAATACTATCAGGCCATCATCCAGGAGCAGATAGAGGACCTCTACCCCTTCCTCAGGGAGGCCTTGAGATAGGGAGAGCTGAATATTATAACTACCGTTGCTATTCCAATTCATGTGGATACGAGGAGGCTTTACTACGAGGATCCCTATCTCAGGGAGTTTGAGGCCGTAGTCATCGCAGTTGAGGAGGATGGCGTAATCCTCAACCAGACGGCCTTCTACCCCGAAGGCGGAGGCCAGGCAGGAGACATCGGAACCCTCAACGACGTGAGGGTGATCAACACCATCCAGAGAGAGGGGCATATCATCCACCTGGTGGAGGAGCCGGAGGCCTTCAAGGTCGGCGATGAGGTGAGGGGAATCCTCAACTGGAGTCGAAGATACAGGATTATGAGGCTACACTCAGCATCTCACATCATGGAGTACTTCCTATACCAACGCCTAGGCCCCCTGGAGAGGCTTGGATCCCACGTCGATGAGCGCAAAGACCGGGCCGACTACGCCTATGATGGGAGACTCCCCCCAGAGGCTCTGAAATGGGTTGAGGAGCAGACTAACCGCTTCATAGCTGAGGGGCATCCAATCGTCATCACCCTAGACCCCGATAGGCCTGGCTGGAGGATCTGGAGATGCGGCCCAATAGAGATGTACTGCGCCGGAACCCATGTGAGGAATACGAGGGAGATCGGCCGAGTCAGGCTGAGACGTCGAAATCCAGGTAGAGGCGTTGAGAGGGTTGAAACCCTATTAGCTGAGGATTGAAGCTCTTAAATAGCTTGATCAAGGTTTTTTCGAGGAACGATATGTTCAGACCTCCAAGGGGGACTAGGGACTATCTCCCATGGGAGATGTGGAGGAGGAATTGGGTCATAGACCGCATAAGGGAGGTCTTCGAGGCCTATGGCTATGAACCCCTCGGGACACCAGCCTTCGAGAGCTGGGAGATGTTGAAGCTCAAGAGCGGTGAGGACATCATCAGGGAGATCTACTACTTCAAGGATAAATCCAACAGGGAGCTGGGCCTCCGATTCGAGTGGACAGCCTCCCTCTGCAGGGTCGTCGCCTCCCATAGGGAGCTGCCAAAGCCCTTCAAACGCTACGCCATCGGCCCCGTCTGGCGATATGAACGCCCATCGGAGAAGCGGCTAAGGGAGTTCTGGCAGGCAGACGCCGACATAGTCGGCGTCGCCGACCCCATAGCTGACGCGGAGGTCATATCAGTCGCCGTAGACGCCTTGAAACGCCTCGGCCTAGAGGGATTCAAGGTGAGGATAAACGATAGACGCATCCTAGAGGCCTTCATCGAACTCCTAGAGCTGCCGAGGAGTCTATCACTAGACATCTTCAGGGCTATAGACAAGCTGAACAAGATCGGCGTCGACGGCGTCGATAGGGAGCTTTCAAAGCTCGGGGTATCCGAGGAGAAGAGAGGGAAGCTGATGAAGCTGATCGACGTCAAGGGAGAGCCGGAGGAGAGGCTTGGAGAGGTGGAGGAGATCCTTAAGCATTCCGAGGTGGGGCTTCAAGGCCTGGAGGCTCTAAGAGGCGTCGTCGAATACTCTGGGAGATTCGGCTTCAAGCCCCATCTACTTCTAGACCTAAGCCTCGCAAGGGGATTAGACTACTACACCGGCCCCGTCTTCGAGATATATCTCGGCGATGTGAGCATCAGCATCGCCGCTGGAGGCCGATACGATGAGTTGATCCAGCTCTACGGCGGCGACCCAACGCCGGCGACGGGCATCTCCCTAGGAGTCGAAAGGATCGTCGCCACCCTCCAGGAGCTTGGAGTCCTAGATGATCTGAGGATTGGAACGGAGGTCTTCGTCGCCTCAGCCTCCGACTCCGTGAGGGATAAGGCCATAGAGATCGCTCAGAGGCTTAGGAGGGCGGGCATATCAACGGACTTAGACTTGATGGGTAGAAGCCTCTCAAAGCAGCTTGAATACGCCAATCGAAGGGGCTTTAGGAAAGTCGTCATAGTCGGCTCCAGGGAGCTGGAGCGGGGGGGAGTCACGGTGAGGGATATGGAGACCGGAGAGCAGAGGTTCATCCCCCTGGAGAGTCTTTTGGATCATCTAAGCCCCCACTGAAATCCATCTCCCTCAGCGTATAGTAGACAACCTCTCCACGTCTATCCACAACTGCGATCTTCAGGGTTCTCCCACCCTCCTCAGCCCTCTCAAGGGCCTCCATAAGCCTCCTAATGGACTGGGGCATCCCCTCTGGGAGGGGGTAGACCTCATAGCTGGGAGGCGCCCTAGGATAGGAGCCTCGCTCATAGACCAGCAGCGAGTGGGCCTCCTCCCGCACAACATACCCCTTCATCCTCAGATCACGGTAGATGAGATACCTTATCCAGAGGGATGTAGATGTTGAGGGCCTCCCTAGGAGGTTTCTAACGAGGCTTCCCAGGCGATCCAGCAGCCCACCGCAGGATGAGAACCTCCTCAGGAGCTCCTTAAAGCTCAGTTTAACTCCCCGCTCATCATACACCTCGATGCGGTTTCTGTCTAGGAGGTATAGGGCCTCGCAGGGGGTGAGACTTAATTGTCGATGCTTGAAGCTTCCATAGCCATCCTGATGGAGGCTATTAGCCTCGTTGAAGTCTGGGATGAGGATCGCTCCGTCGATGTATAGGGCCTTAACCAAGTTCGACCACTCTAAGGATTAGGCATCCATAAAGGTTTCTGGATCGACCTCGGATACCTATGATCCAGCCATCTCAGGGAATCATATCACTCATAGGGTTTACTCTCAGCGATCAGTGGGAGCTGTTTAGAATCCATAAACTTCATTTTATTCTAAATCTTTCCTCCGCCGGATTGACCCCAGCCTGGTGGCTCGCCCCCCTCTCCACCCTCTCAGCCCTCCTAGCCTCCCTCACCCTACTCGCGATATTGAGGGTGAGGATACCATCCCAGCAGCCCTCCATGGGGGAGAAGCAGGCATCTAGACATCTCATCGATCCCTGGATGGATAGGCTTCTCGTCTCCACGATCCTAGTATCCTCCATCACAAGCCTCCTCTCAACCATACCAGGCGTTGAGAGGCCGTCGTGGCTTTTCCTCGCCCTCCAGGGCTTCACATACACCTCAGCAGCCCTATACTATGCATCGCTCAAGGAGGATTAGAGACACCTCTCCTAGGGCAGAGATCCGAGAGGAAGCAGGCATCGCATCTAGGCCTCCTCGCCCGACATATCTCCCTCCCAAATCTGATGAGGCCTAGATGGAGGTCTAGATACCTCTCAGGGCTGGCGGCGGCCTCCAGGGTTCTCCTAACCTCATCATAGTCAGCCCCCCTGGGGACTAGGCCGAGTCTCACGGCTATTCGATGTATATGCCTATCTATGGGCAGCACCCTGAAGCCGCCCTCGAAGAGGAGAACCACGTCAGCCGTCTTCCTACCGACGCCTGGAAGCTCCATCAACAGCCTCCTCGCCTCCTCGTAGGGCCTATCCAAAAGAGGCTTCAGATCTCCCCCATATCGCCGCAGAATCAGCTCGGCTACACGCTTGATAACCCCAGCCCGTTGACGGTGCATGCCGGCGGGCCTTATAGCCTCAGCGATCTCCTCGATGGATGCCTCCGCCAGACGTCTAGGCTCCACCCCTATCAGGGATTCAAGACGTCTATAGGCTGCCTGTGTGTTGGCCCTACTCGTGTTCTGGCTGAGGATTGTTCGAATCAAGCCCTTGAAGGGGTCTCCAATCCTCGGTGGATTCATCACGCCGTAGCGGGTTAGAACACGGCTGACGATCTCCTCAACCCTCTCCAACCGCCGCCACAGCCTCCAATCGGGGCTTCTCAACCTCCTCAAGCCTCTGGAGTATGAGCTGGAGGAGGCCGTCGAGATTTATGCGCTCCTTAGCGGAGACGGCTATCCAGGGGAGGCCGAGCAGGGGGAGGCCGAGATCATCGCCGATGGATTCACCCCTCTCAGGGGCGAGGTCGAGCTTGTTGAAGACGATGATGATTCGATCTGGGGAGACCCCTATATCGGTGAGCAGCCTTACACCCTCCCGCAGCTTCATCCTCAGCGTCAGCAGTGGATCATTGATCTCTAGGAGGAGCAGAACCAGGTCGGCGCATCGGATGTCCTCCAAGTTGAGTTCGAAGCTCTTTATCAGCCTCGGGTCGAGGTCTAGGACGAAGCCTATGGTGTCGATGAACAGAAGCGTCTTCCCATCCTCCAGATATCGACGCTGATACTTGCTGCTCAGCGTCGTGAAGGGTTTAGGGCTGACGGGCTTATCCTCCCCCGTCAAGGCGTTGAAGAGACTCGTCTTACCGGCGTTGTAGAAGCCTGAGATACAGATGATGGGGTAGCCCAGCGACTTACGCTTATAGATGCGCCTCTGCTTCTCCCTCTTCAAGGCCTCTATACGCTCCCTGATCTTCGCCTGCCTACGGGTGATCTCCCTCAACCGGCTGTGATAGGCGTACTCGCCCATGCTCCTGAAGAAGGGATGCTCATTCCTAAACTTCAGGGAGACCTCCAACTTGAAGTAGGGCGCCAACTTCTCCAATCTCGCAGCCTCGATCTGGAGCTTGCTGAGGTTGTCTGAGGCCATCCTATCGAAGATCTCCAATGTTATCTCATAGCGGTCGACGACGTCACATCCCAGCTCCCTAATGAGGTTAAGCTTCTGACTGCTGGTGAGGATATTATAGAAGACGACGAGGTCGACGTGCTTCGCCTTCACGAAGCGCTTGATCTCAGCGACCTTCCCACTGCCGATGAGGAATTTGGAGTAGGGCTGACTCCTCGTCTGGATGAATTCGCCGACGATCTCTAGGCCGAGAGTCTCCACTAGCCGTCTAAGCTCCGCCATCCTGATCTTGTATACGACGTGGTCATGGACGTTCGTCTTCAGCATGCAGAGGACTGCTCTGCCCTCTGACTCCACCCACTCCCTCCTTCCCTCTACGAAGGATTTAATCACTTTTAGGCATATCTCATAGAGCTGTCGAGGTTGCTGGCGATTGTGGGAGGCAGGATCATCGATGGAACGGGTCGTGAACCCATAGAGGATGGAGTAATCCTCGTTGAAGGCGACAGGATAAAGGCCGTCGGCAGGCGGGGGGAGGTTGAGATACCGGAGGACGCCGAGGTCATCGACGCATCGGGTAAGACAGTCCTACCCGGCCTCATAGACGCCCACTGCCACTTCTTCATGATGGGACTCGGCCTACTGAGATACATCGACCTAAGCAAGGCCAAGAGCCTCAAGGATGCCCTTGAATTGGTGAGGAGACGCGTCGAGGAGACTCCGAAGGGGCAGTGGGTTCTAGGCCGCGGATGGGATGAGAGCCACTGGCCTGAGCGGAGATACATAACGAAGGAGGATCTCGACCCCATAGCCCCAGACAACCCCGTGATGCTGGTGAGGATCTGCGGCCACCTCGTCTCCGTCAACAGCAAGGCTCTGGAGATCGCGGGCATAACCAGGGATACGCCGAATCCACCTGGGGGACTCATCGATAAGGGGCCGGATGGAGAGCCGACGGGCATCTTGAGGGACGCCCGTGAACTCATCGAGAGGGTTATACCGCCGCCGACGGAGGAGGAGGCCCTGGAGGGCTTGAAGAGGGCCTGCGACTTGGCCCTGAGGCTTGGATGCACCAGCATACAGGATGCGGGTCTCGACCCCTTCGCCCTCAGGGTCTATCAGAGGGCGTGGGAGACGGGCGTCCTGAAGGTTAGGGCCTATCTCATGCTGGCTGAGGAGGCGGCTGAGGCGGCTGAGAGGCTGGGCATCAAAACCGGCTTCGGCGACGAGATGCTCCGCATAGGATCGGTGAAGCTGCTGGCCGACGGCTCCATGGGTGCTAGAACCGCAGCCCTCTTCGAACCCTACGCCGACGACCCCTCCACCAGGGGGATCTTCACCCTCGAACCTGAGGAGCTCAGAAGGCTGATTAGGAAGGCTCACAGCCGTGGATTCCAGGTGGCCGTCCACGCCATCGGCGACAGGGGTATAGAGGAGGTGATAAACGCCATAGAGGAGGCGCTGAGGGAGAATCCCAGACGAGACCACCGGCATCGAATAGAACACTGCGAGGTGCTCACCCCAAACCAGATCGAACGGATCAGGGAGCTGAACCTCATAGCCTCGATGCAGCCAAACTTCGTCGGAAACTGGAGTGGCCCTGGAGGCATGTATGAGGCCCGCCTAGGGCCTGAGAGGTTGAGGAGGAACAATCCCTACCGAGTGCTGCTGGATGAAGGCGTCCACGTCGCCTTCGGTTCAGACTCCATGCCCTTCCACCCCCTCTACGGCATCTGGTCAGCTGTCAACCATCCGATAAAGGAGAGCCGCATAAGCGTCGTGGAGGCTGTTAGATGCTATACATGGGAGTCCGCCTACTCCAGCTTCGAGGAGCATCTTAAGGGGAGTCTTGAACCTGGGAAGCTGGCTGACATAACCATCGTCGACGGCGACATGATCATGGAGCCTGACCGAATCAAGGATATGGAGGTCTACATGACGATAGTTGGGGGTAGAATCCTCTATCGAAGAGGTTGAGCCGATTCAACGCCTTTTTATAAGCCTCATGAAGGTTGATATTTGATAGACTTGGGTAAGTTGAGGACTGTTGAAATCATCGTCAGAGGCGATATAATAGAGAGGAACATCATCCTCAAATTGGCTGAGAGGCTTAGGGAGAGCGGCTTAAGGGCGGACTTCAGCAGCAGCATAGCAGTTCCACCAGTCTTAAAGGCAGTTGGGAGACGTTATCCAAGCCTGGCGGTTCTATACGCCACCGTCGACCTGGAAGATCTCTTCAGCTTCAAAGCCCTGGTGGAGGAGCTCTGCTCCCAGGAGGAGTGCACCATCCTCTCCTTCAAGGAGCTTTAGGGGATTTGGACTTGAAGCTTGGGCGGGGAGCTAAGTTCATCGCCGTCGCCTCGGCGTCACTCCTCTCCTTCTACGCCTCCAGCGGCCTGCTCACCCAGGGGGAGAGATGTGCCCTGATGCTTTTGATCCTGGCGGCGGGTCTGTGGATGACTGAGGCTCTCCCCCTCGCGGCCACATCGCTGTTGATACCCCTCTTACAGTCGATGCTGGGCATCCAGGGCTTCCGCGAGGCGCTTCAACCCTTCTTCGACCCCGTTGTCATGCTCCTCTTAGGCGGCTTCCTCCTAGCCGTAGCCGTCGATAAACATGATCTCGATGAGTATATCGCCCATCAAATCCTATCGAGATTCGGCGGCGATGCGAGGCTTCTAATCCTATTGACGATGCTGACGACGGCCCTCCTATCGATGTGGATCAGCAACACGGCCTCGACAGCCCTCATGCTGGCCATAGCGTTGAGGATGACCGAGGAGGTTAGAGATTCGAGGGGGAACCTCTCGAAGATCCTGGTCTTGGGAGTCGCCTACTCGGCCACCGTCGGGGGGTTGGCCACCCTCGTTGGGACAACCACCACGGCCATGGCCGCGGGGATGCTGAGGGAGATGACTGGATATGAGATCACCTTCCTAGGCTGGAGCCTATTAGGGCTGCCGATAACGTTGACCATGATCCCCATCATCTGGCTTCTCCTCCTAACCCTCTTTCCCACCGATGTGAAACGGCTTCCAGCCCTCAAGGTGGAGCTGGAGATGAATCCTAGGCAGAGGTTGACTCTCATCCTCTTCGCGTCCTCCATAGTTCTATGGGCCACGGGTAGGCTGCCTGAACCCCTCGCAAGGCTGCTGGGCTGGGGTGGACATGGCCTATCCTCGGGGGCGGTGGCAGCCCTGATAGGATTCCTCCTCTTCCTCACAGGCCTACTCGACGAGCATGACATCTCAAGGGTTGATTGGGGGACGCTGCTCCTCATAGGTGGAGGACTCAGCCTAGGCTCAGCCCTCAAAGTCTCAGGGCTTACGGCGAGAATTGGGGGAGTCATCCTAAGCCTAGGTGAACTACCAACTTCGATGACCCTACTACTAATCGCCTTTCTCAGCCTCGGAGTCAGCATCATAGCGAGCAACACCGCGAGTGCGGGGATCCTGCTGCCCATCGTCATCGGCATGA
Organism: Candidatus Bathyarchaeota archaeon; assembly: GCA_021161045.1. GTDB lineage: Archaea > Thermoproteota > Bathyarchaeia > TCS64 > B23 > B23. The sequence goes on along the minus strand of JAGHBJ010000063.1, from coordinate 26,146 downwards.
GCGGAGCCATGGGGATTAGGGCGAGCATACCCGCAGCCGTAGTCGGCATAGCCACCAGCCTAGACTTCATGCTACCCGTTGGGACGCCGCCCAACGCCATAGCCTATAGCACCGGCAAGGTCTCGCTGAGGGAGATGATCAAGGCTGGAGTCCTCCTAGACATCATCGGCGGCCTCCTGACAACACTGATGGCCCTCATCCTCTGGCCCCATATACTGTGAGGATAAAAGTGAAGAGCCTCATCGACTATAGACCTCCAAGATGGGGGTCGTAAAGGAGCTCCTAGAGCGGATAGAGGCTGAGGATGTCGACGAGTTCACCGTGGAGGAGGCGATTCTAGGCGTCGGATACACAGCCGTCAGGATAGACTCGGGGGATGTAGGCCTATGCCACTCACTTCTAGGGGAGAACCCCTGCCCCAGGGGAATCTCGAGGAGGGCGGGCACCCTCAGAGATATGAAAGCCCTAGAGCTTGCGAGACTCGCCGCCTCCCAAGACCTAAGTGAGAGGGTGGTCGGAATGGCGGCCCTAAACGCATTGGCGCATCACATCTTCCAGGAGCATCGATACAGGGTTTGGAGGGGGAACCTCCTCCCACATCTGCTGAGAGAGATTAAACCCAGCGACACAGTAGTCCTCGTCGGCTACATAAGGCCCTTCGAGAAACCCCTGAGGGAGGCATCCTCTAAACTCATAATCTTGGAGAATGACCCTACGAGGAGGAGGGGGAGGGCGCTGCCAGGCTCTGAGGCTCCGAGGATCCTCCCCGAGGCCGACGTCGTGGTGATCACCGGCAGCAGCATAGCGAATGGAAGCATAGATGAGGTTCTCAGCCTCTCCCAGGATGCGAGGTTTAAAGCCGTCGTCGGAGCCTCAACACCACTCCTCCCCGACCCCCTCTTCGATAGAGGCGTAGATGCAGTTGGGGCCTTGAGGGTTGTAGACGCCGACAGCTTGATGCGGATCGTAGCTGAGGGAGGGGGAACTAGGGAGATCGGGAGGGCTGTAAACTACCTCAACCTCGCTCCCATCGACGGCTGTTAGACCTCGACGCCGAACTTCAGGATCGCCAACCCTAGGGCTGAGATGATGAGGGAGAGGGGGAAGATGGCGGGGAGGCCGTAGACCTCAGCGATTAGGGAGGCAAGCGTCGGCGATAAAGCCCCCATGACGCTTACGGGGAGGAAGAGGAGGCTGTAAGCTAGGCCTCTATGGCTGCTGGGTGAGAGCCTAGCGATGATGGAGGAGTTGGCCGGCATACCTAGGGTGGTGAGGAAGCCATAGAGGATGTAGAGGGGAGTGAAGATCAGGGGTGTAGGCGCAGCCGCTGCGAGGGCTATGGAGATATAGGCCCCAGAGAGGGTGAGGAGGAGCCAACGCTTCTCCCCAAACCTCGATGCGAGGAATCCTCCGAGGGGGGCGGCGAAGATGCCTACTAGGGAGGAGGCTCCATACACGATACTTGAGACCGCCTGACTCAGCCTTCTAACATCGACGAGGTATAGGGTGATGAAGGATGCGATCATCTGACCCCCCATGGTTCTGAGGGAGACGAAGAGGAGGAAGAGGATGAAGCTGAGACTCAACATGCTTGAAGCCTTCTCCACCTCCTCCAACTCCTCCCCAACATCGAGCTTAGGCTCATATCTAATAGGGAGAATCGAGATGATGCCTACAAGTATAGGTATCAGCCAGAAGAGGTAGACACCCCTCCAGGTGATGGGGAGGAGCGCCATCAACAGGCCGGCGGATATGGGGCCGAGGGAGAGGCCGAGCGTCCCACCGGCTCCCTGAATCCCGAGGGCCTTGGGGCGATCCCTCGGGGAGAAGAGCTTTGAGACTAGACTATAGGCTGCAGGATGATAGATCGCGCTGTTCATATAAATGAGGGAAACGGCGGCCACTAGCATCCAGGGATTCATCGACCTCCAGGCCAATAGGCTGCCGAGGGCCGCGATGGAGAGGTTCAGGAGTATCATCCTCTTAGATCCAAATCGATCGGCGAGGAAGCCCATAGGCAGCGTTAAGAAAGCCTGAATCAGAGGCGGAATCGACGCTATCAAGCCCAACTCCCTCAACGAGAGCCTATACTCCTCCCTTATGATGGGGAAGAGGGCGATGTGAACCCTCTGGAGGACATGGGTCAGCATGTGGGCTAGGGTGACGGCGAAGAGGGAGTAGCTGAGGATCGAGAGCTTCTCATCCCTCCCCAAGGCTCAGGCCCCGAAAGAGTCTTCTAAGACTCCACACACTCCTATTTTAAGTCTGCTGAGGTGAGAAGCATGATAACGAGAGCCGAAGCCTTGGAGAGGGTTCGAAGGCATGTGAAGAATGAGAGGCTTGTGAAACATATGATCGCAGTCTCAGCCATAATGAGGGGCCTCGCCCAACATCTAGGTGGAGACCCAGACCTCTGGGAACTAGTCGGCCTACTACACGACATAGATTATGAGGAGGTTGGCGGAGACATGAAGCGACATGGACTGCTCTCCGCCGAGATGGTATCAGATGTGCTGCCGGAGGAGGCCCTCCACGCCATAAGGGCGCATAACGAGCTGACAGGTGTCGAGGCTAAAAGCCCCATGGACATCGCCCTCATAGCCGCCGACGCCCTCTCAGGCCTCATAGTCGCCACAGCGCTGATGATGCCGGATAAGCGGGTGGCCACCGTCAAGATTCGAAGCCTGAAGAGGAAGTTTAAGGATAAATCCTTCGCAAGAGGCGTAGACCGAAGCCGCATCAGGAGATGCGAGGAGCTAGGCCTCACCCTAGAGGAATTCTTCGACCTCGGCTTAAAGGCGATGAGAAGCGTCAGCGAGGAACTCGGCCTATAAACACATCCACAGGGAAACAGATCTGACAGCCACTGTCCAATAACATAAAGCCCACGAGGCTAGGGGCTATGAGGGGAGGAGATCCTCAAACTGTTCACGACATCGATGAATCAAGAAAGGGAGACACTCACTCAGCCTCATAGACGGTTTTTCCACCGAGGATTGTTCTCAGCACCTTAATCGACTTGATCTCGTCGATGGGGCAGGTTAGGATGTCTCGGTCGATGACGATGATGTCAGCCAGCTTCCCAGGTTCAAGACTCCCCTTAAGATGCTCCTCGAAGCTGAGATAGGCTGCGTTGATGGTATACATCCTTATGGCCTCCTCCCTGCCGACACACTGCTCGCCGCCCAGCTGCCTCCCGCCCTCCGTCCTCCGAGTTATGGCGGCCCATAGGCTTATGAAGGGGTTGTAATGGGTGACGGGAGAGTCAGTCCCCGCAGCGACCACTATGCCATGGTCGATCCAAGCCCTATGAGGCTTGGCCCAGCTGGCCCTCTCGGCTCCGACGTTCTCGTAGAAGCTGTCTCCGAGGTAGTAGAGGAAGCTGGGCTGGGAGGCGACGACAACGCCGAGGCGTCGACACTGCTCAAAGTTCTCCTCACTCGGCAGATAGGCGTGGATCAACGTGAACCTCCTACCCTTAATGCTCCTCCTCCTATCCGTCTCCTCGAAGGCTTTTAGGACGAGGTCTATAGCCCTGCCGCCAGCGCAGTGGACGCCTACGGTCATGTCATGGAGATTCGCCTCGTCGATGAGTCTCTGAAGCTTCTCCAGGGGCATCGTCTGAACCCCATAGTTGTCGGGTTCACCCTCATAGGGTTCCCTTAGCAGCGCTGTTCTGCCCCCTATTCCGCCGTCTATCAGCAGTTTTAGGCCGAGGAATCGGAGCATCTCGTCGCCGAAGCCCGTTGAGAGTGGGAAATCCCTGATGCGTTTTAAACTCTCCTCCAATGGCTCATCGCCCTCCACGCCCCGTAGCATCATGTTCACCCTCACCGTGAGGCCTCCCTCGGCCCTAGCCCTCTGATAGGCCCTCATATCCTCAGCGGTTATGCCAGGCTCGATGACGCCTGTGATGCCAACCTCATTTAAGGCTCTACAAGCCCTCTTTATGGCCTCCACCTTCCTCTCGAAGCTCGGCTGTGGGATATGCCTCTGAACAAGCCAGAAGGCTGGACGCTCCAATAGAACCCCCGTTGGCTCACCATCCTCATCCTTAACGATGACCCCTCCCTCTGGCTGGGGGGTGTCTCGGTCTATCCCCGCTATCTCCAGCGCCTTGCTGTTGACTACGACGACGTGGCCGCAGGTTCTGATGAGATATACGGGATTATCGGGAGCCGCCTCATCGAGATCCCATCGATTCGGAAACCTATGCTCCTCCAACTTAGACTGATCCCATCCACGGCCTATGATCCACTCCCCTGGACCTAGCTCCTCGGCCCTCTCCCTCACCGCCTCCACGATATCCCTGATAGACCTCATCGGAGGCGTTGAGCAGTTTATCCAGAACATCGTCAGGCCGAGGCTCAGCAGGTGGATGTGAGAATCTATAAGGCCTGGGAGGACGGTTCTCCCCTCTAGATCTATGACCTCCGTCTCCTCATCGATGTAGCGTTTAACCTCCTCATTTGAACCCACAGCCATTATTCGTCCATCCCTCACGGCGACGGCCTCGGCGATGGTGAAGTTCTCGTCGACGGTGATTATCTTCCCGTTGAGGAGAACCAGATCAGCCTTACAGGGTTCCTTAGTGGACATATCTCATGAATAGGATACCCATAGGGACTTTAAGGTTCACCCCAGGAGTAGGGTCAGCTCCTCCACCCTGAGTTCAGGTATAAGGCCTCGGCCATGCCTCCTCAACCTTATGAAGCCCAGCTCCTCCAGGGCTTTTAGGTCGAGGTAGACGTTCTTCACATCCCTCCTGAGATGCTCAGCCAGCTCGCTTATTGAGGAGAACCTCATCCTAGAGAGGGCGTCTAGGAGCTCCAGCCTCTTAGGCGTCAGCTTCGATAGATCCTCAGCCGGCAGCTCCCAGGTCTCCTCCACATAGTATTCTGACTCCCCCTCCTCATCGTATGCCCTGAGGGCGTTCATCATCCCAGACCACTCAAGGTAGTCCTCAAGGCGCTCTATCCACCCCTCCACTGAGCGGTCGGAGGGTTCGGTGAGGACTCCCCCATACTTCCTCTCCAGCTCCCTTATACGCCGGCGAACCTCCTCCACCGTCAGCCTCCTCAAAACCCTTATCCTCATCATTTTGGTTTAGAAGCCAAAAATCTTTATAAGCCCTCCCTCTGAGAGAAGGGGTGAGGCCTATGAATTATCCCATCAACAGGTTGGGGGACTTCATCTGGGAGATCCCTAAGAGCGCTGATCCTAGGATGAATGTCCCCACCAGGATATACGCCGACGACGCCCTCCTGAAGGGTATGACGAAGGATGCGACGATAAAGCAGGGCGTCGACGTGGCACAGCTTCCAGGGATATTGAAGTATAGCATCATACTCCCCGACGGCCATCAGGGCTACGGCTTCCCCATCGGAGGCGTAGCGGCCTTCGACGCAGAGGAGGGAGTCATCTCCCCAGGTGGAGTAGGCTACGACATAAACTGCGGAGTGAGACTCATCAGGACAGACGTCACCTACGATGAGGTGAAGCCAAAGCTTGGGGAGCTCATCGACACAATCTTCAGGCTTGTCCCCTGCGGCGTGGGCGTCGGAAGCAAGCTGAAGCTCTCAACCCGTGAATTGGACAACGCCGTAGTCGAGGGTGTGAAGTGGGCGATAGACCACGGCTACGGCTGGGAGGGAGATGAGAAGCATATGGAGGAGGGGGGCTGCATGGAGGAGGCGAATCCCGAGAAGGTCTCAAACAGGGCTAAGCAGAGGGGAGCCGGACAGCTCGGAACCCTGGGAGCCGGAAACCACTTCCTCGAAGTCGCGAGGGTCGCCGAGGTTTATGATGAACGCGTCGCCAAGGCCTTTGGGATCACGGGGCCTGGACAGGTGGTCATATGGATACACACCGGATCGAGGGGTTATGGCCATCAGATCGCCAGCGACTATATACGGATAATGGATAGGGCTGCGAGGAGATATGGCATAAGGCTTCCTTCACGGGAGCTGGTCTGCGCACCTGTGAAGAGCCGTGAGGCTGAGGACTACTTCCAGGCGATGGCCTGCGCAATAAACTGGGCCTTCATCAACAGGCACATCATAATGCACCAGGTTCGCAGGGCCTTCGAGGAGGTCTTTAAGAGGTCGGCTGAGGATATGGGTATGCACCTAGTCTATGGCATGACTCATAACACGGCGAAGAGGGAGTGGCACGTCGTCGACGGCAAGAGGCGTCTCGTCATAGTCCATAGGAAGGGGGCCTCAAGGGCCTTCGGCCCTGGGAGGGAGGATCTGCCGCAGGATTATAGAGGCATCGGCCAGCCCGTCCTCCTCGTCGGAACAATGGGGACGGCGAGCTATCTCCTCGTTGGAACGGAGAAGGCTGAGGAGATCTCCTTCGCCAGCACGGCTCACGGCGCTGGACGAGTCCTCTCCAGAGCTGCGGCTCGGAGACGATTCACTGCGAGCAGCGTCATCTCCGCGTTGAAGAGGAAGGGGATCATCGTCAGAGCTGCCAGCGGCCGAGTCGTCGAGGAGGAGACCCCCGAGGGCTACAAGGACATCCACAGGGTTGCCGAGGTAAGCCATAGACTGGGCATAGGGACGAAGGTGATGATGACCGTCCCCATAGCCGTCGCCAAGGGCTAGCCAAATAAGGAGCAACACCCTCTTTATCCATAGCCTTGACGGAGAGTCTGAAGCCTCACCTATGGTTCACACTCTATAGATTGATGAATATGGGGGCTGGAAGAAGGGAGATAAGGGTCTCCACAACGGAGCTCTCCTCGGTGCTGGGATGCTCCCAGCAGTCAGCCTCCAGGCATCTGAGACTCCTCGAGCAGCTGGGCATGATAGAGAGAAGAGTTGGAGTCAATGGCAGCCATATAAGGATAACGGAGGAGGGGTTAAGAGTCCTATGGGAGGTCTACTATGGGCTTAGGAGGCAGCTGGAGGAGGGCGAGTTGGAGGCCTATATCTTCGAGGGTGTCGTATTCACAGGTCTCGGTGAGGGCGCCTACTACATCACTCGGGATGGATATAGGGGGCAGATAAGGGAGAAGCTGGGCTTTGATCCCTATCCTGGGACTCTCAACCTAAGATTGAGCGGAGGCTACATCGAGATGAAGCGGCGGCTGACCAGGATGCCAGCCATCATCCTAGAGGGCTTCAAAGATGAGGAGCGGAGCTTCGGCGCCGTGAGATGTTATCCAGCCATCATAAACGATGACGTCGAGGGAGCTGTGATAGTGGCCGATAGAACCATCTACGACGACTCGGTGCTGGAGGTGATATCGCCTATATACCTGAGAAAGCATTTCAACCTCAGGGACGGCGACCTCGTCAGAGTCTACGCATCCAGTCCTCGACGATCTTCCTCTTAATCTTGGAGGAGCTGCTTAGCTCCTCATCGCCGAACCGTCCTATACGGACAACCTCTATGTCTAAACCCCTCTCCTCGATGATGCGTCTAACCTCCCTCTCAATTCGCTCCTGATCATAGCCTACGGCGATGATGTCAGGCTTCACATGCTCCAGGACGGCCTCCAGATCCATCTCCTCGTAGCCGAGGAGGGCCTCATCGACAACCTTCAAAGCCTCGACGAGGGCTCTACGCTGATCCTCAGGGATGATGGGTCTCCGACCCTTCAATCGTTCCACGGTTCGATCCCTGGCGACGATGACGACGAGTCTAGCATCGGGGCCTCCAAGCCTCTTAGCCTCCTCAAGGAAGCGGACATGGCCGTAGTGGAGGAGGTCGAAGACCCCTGAGGCTAGAACGGTCTTACCCATGGGGGTCACCACTCAAACTCTACTAGGCCTAGCAGCCTCAAGGCGTCGAGTAGGCCCTCGCAATATGAGATGGCTGCCAACGCCGTAGGCCATCTCCCCTCACCAGCGTAGTATTCGGCGTCACTCAGATACCTCGCGGCATAATCTAATATTCTCCTAGCCTCCTCGCTTAGGGGTTTATCCCTCAACTTCTCCATCACCCCTCTACAGGATTTCATATATCTCTCCACCAGATGTTCGGGTTCACCCCTCGGCCTCCACCCCTTTAAGGCTTCCCCTGGACAGTCGGCCAAAAGCCTCAATCCCTCCTCCTCCATGAAGTGGAGGCGTCCAGGAATTATCAACGCCTGCGGGGGGTCGCCGAAGTCTACATCTAGGAGATCCACGGCTCTACCCCCTTTGATCAAGGGGTTGCTCCAGCCTAGCCTTGCAACGCCGATGGCTGGCGTCTCCTCGTTGAAGACCTCCGGTCGATCAGCCTCTAGGAGTAGTCTCACCCCCTCGCTTACGCTCAGCCACCTATCCCTCTCGACGTCTAGATCTAGGAGGATTAGGGTGTGGAGGCCTAGGCTGAGATTCCCCTCCAGGGCTTCCAGAACCGTGTCAGGTGGCCCCCGCTCTGGGAGTGGAAGTGTGACTATCCTCCCAAATTTATAGAGGGAGAGACCCGTCTCCGCTATGGCTGTGAATATGGAGGAGCCATGGATCACCCATGTCGGTATTCCCTGCCTCTTGGCTTCAAGTAGCAGTGATATATGCGTCGTCGCGGCGAGGCAATCACCCCCTATGAGGAGGCCGATGAGGCTTCGGGATGCCTCATCCAATATCCTAGGCCTCTCCCCCTCTAAATCCCCCCTGGAGAGCTCCGTTAGGGGTCTCTGGAGCACTTCTTCAAGCCGTTCCCTCGATGTGGAGAGCCTCGTGGTGTAGAGCTCCACGTAGAGCTTGTCGCAGCTCCTCGCCTCTTCTATGGCCCTTAGGCTGAGGTCGTATTCATCTGCCAGGCCGATGCTGATGAGTTTAAGCCCCCTCCCCATCGCCCCTCCTCCTCAGGGGTATGCGCATTATAGCTCCACATCTTAGACAGGTGATGGCAACATGAGGCTCTCTACGCTGTCTAATCCTCACACGGCAGTTAACACCTGGAACGAGGAAGCCCTTACATCGACGACAGATACGACGACGGAGATCCCTCGGCAGATGTATGCGCACTCTCATAGCGATCCTCCTCGCCAAGTCTACATAACGCTGAGCACGTTCAGGATTCTGATGGAAGACCTCATCGGCTAACCTGAACAATATCCGTATCCGCTCCAAGGCGATCTCCCTAGCCTCCCGATCCACCAAACCTGCCCAGAGAACATCTCAACGACGAGGCTAAAACCCTTCCCTCAGATTCATACCTCTATCTTGGAAATCTTCAAGTCCATTGGTTCAAGGGGCCTATCGACATTGATTCCCTTTTTAATAGCAAATTTCCTAATACTATCCACAACGATTTTCGAGCCTAATTTTGCTAAAGGATAGAACATAAGGAGAGTTAATTTGTCTTTTATCACCATATTCAAAGAATGCTCAACTTCATATGCTAAATGACGCCAGGCATAATAGAGATGTAATATACGACCCCTTGTTAGATTTTCATTGATATCGAAGAAGTCTGCCTCCTTAAAACTACCCATGGGAACGAAGGCGAGAGGTGTAACTGTAAAATGAGCTCTCTCCCCCAATTTTTCCTTTAATCTCTTTTCCATAGTCACTATAAGTCTTGCAGTTTCAATTTCATCCTCATCTGTTTCACCTGGAATCCCTAATATAGTTGTGTATGCTGGGAACCAGAAAAATTTGTTAAATGCGTATGTTCCATTTAATAAAACCCATGGCCATTCCTCAGCGCTGAACGGCTTCATCTTATTATTCGCTATTTTCTTAATTAACTCTGATGATGCTGTCTCAAAACCTACTTGCACTCCAATCCACCTATTTGCATTTGCATGATTTAATTCGGCAATCCTTTTTAATATTTTAGGTGCTGCTAGAGCTCCAGCTACTGTTGCATGTGTTGGATTTGCAAATTCAACTCTTTTAAGAGTCTCTTCAAATAGAGTAATTACAGCATCCTCATTTGGATAGAAATTTTTTCTATCCTCAACCATATAGTTAAAAATATCCTCACTATGCAACCATGCTCTTCTCAATCCAGATTTAACATTAACATTCACCTCCTCAATTATTTTCTCTATTGGATAAAATCTTGCAGTTCTCAAATTTGGTGAACAGAATTTGCATCCCCTTCCGCATCCTCTCATAACTTCAACCATACCTTTATATGATGGATTTACTATTGTTGGTATCTCATCTATTCTTGGCATAGTTTTTATATCTATAAATCTATCTACTGAACCTGATTCAATATCCCTAAATATATCCCCAATAACATGCTCACATTCCCCAGACACAACGTGATCTATCCCTAATTTTTCAGTTAAATCCTGCTTCATCTTTAATTGCCATCCAGCAGGTCCACCAACAACGATCTTAAACTTGTAATTCTTCCTTTCTCTATAATCATTCAATCTTTTAACAAGAGTTGTGAAAAAATATTTTGAATATGAGGTTAATTTTCCACCATCCGTAAACATCAATGATACGGGACCCAAGCCATATGGATCCATTGTATTTATTCCAACAATAGTTGTTTTGTCATCGATAAAACACTCTATTTTTTTAGGATGTGCTACAACGATTTCCTCTCTTTTAAATCCACTATTGAGGAGTGCCGCTTCCACTTTTCTTATCGCATATGGAGCATATATCAATCGTCCATTTTTCTCTGGAAGCTGTGAATCCAATAATCTATAGATTATCCTCGGCACCCTCTCGATGGGTGCGCATGGGAGGAAGTCTAACAGTGGAATATCTCTAAACGTTGATGTGAGCGACTGATCGGATGTTAGTACAATCCTCATAACGCTCTATCCTCTAAGGAGGGGTAATATTTTAAATTTCTATATATCAATATATCGAGGTAGCCCTCAACAATGAGGGGGACACCCATTCCATAATCGAAGCGCAGATAAGATTCTTCATAAGGGAAAATGCACGAAAGGATTATAAGCCCTCGTTCAACCATCACAAATCTGGAGCGGGGTGGGGCAGCCAGGTTAGCCCGTGGGGCTCATAACCCCAAGGTCGGTCGTTCAAATCGACCCCCCGCTACCATTTAAATAAAAATCAACGACCTCCCGTTTATGATAAGACCCAATAAATGACATCCCTTGCCAAGTGAGAAGGGTCTCTTCCTTGAAGGGTCTTTCTCCATAGCCCTTAGATCCATTCTAATATCTGCAGCTAATCGATGATCGCGGATGAGGATCTACACCATAGGCCACTCGAATAGGGGGCTGAGCGAATTCCTAGAGCTCCTAGAGGAGTATGGGATTGAAATCGTCGTCGACGTTAGGCGTTGGCCCACCTCCTCGAGATATCCCCACTTCAACGGCGACAATCTCAGGGAGGCCCTCTCGGAGAGGGGCATCGACTACCTATGGCTCGGCGACGTCCTCGGTGGATATAGGCGATACAGCCTTGGGGAATCTTCGCCCAATAGGGGTTGGAGCCGTGGAGGCTTCAGGAACTATGCCGACTATGCTCTGACGGAGGAGTTTAGGCGGGGCCTTGAGAGGATTCTGGAGGTTGCCGCTGAGAGGTGTGTGGCCATCATGTGTTCTGAGAGGTTTTATTGGCGTTGTCATAGGCGTATCATATCGGATCACCTATATGCGAGGGGCGTTGAGGTGATACACATCATCGATAGGGGTCGGATTCGGAGGCATAGGTTGACGAGGTTCGCAGTTATCAGGGATGGTGTTCCAATATATCCGCCTCGGAAGGCTGGGGATAGGCTGAGAGAATCATAGGATCACTTTCCCCACTATGGGTATGGGGTATCCACACTCTGGGCATCTCCCATCCTCTGTGATGCGATAGTCGAGAATTGAGAATCCATAGCGCTCTATGAGGAGGGCTTGGCATTCTGGGCAGTAGGTGTTCTCCCCTAGATGCCCAGGGACATTCCCGATGTAGACGTATCGGAGACCGGCATCAAGGGCCATCTCCCTCGCCTTCTCCAGCGTCTTTATGGGTGTTGTCTTCGTCAATCCATACTCCCAGGCCTTGTAGGCAGGGTAGAACCTCGTGAAGTGGAGCGGCGTATCCCTCCCCAGCTTCAGCGTCCGCTCTATGATCTCCATGATGCATCCCTCATCGTCGTTGGCTCCAGGGATGAGGAGGTTCACCATCTCTATATGCAGCCCCCGACGTCTAGCCTCCATGGCGTTTCGCCATACCACCTCTACGTCGGCCCCGTTACAGTATCGCCTGTAAAAGGCTTCATCCCCCTTTATGTCGATGCAAAGCGAGTCGAGTCCAGCTTCAATGAGGAGCTCCAGAGCCTCCAGCGTGAAGTAGGCGTTGGTGTTCAAGTTCCGATATAGGCCCTGCTCAGCGGCTAATCTGAAGCAGTCGAGGATATATTCGAAGAGGGTGCAGGAGGCCTCGTTGAAGGTAAACGAAAGGCCCCTGGCCCCCGAGTTCAGGGCGAGTCTTATGAAGGCCTCTGGGCTGGTGTAGGATGCCCTCCTAGGGTCGGCGTCCACCATACTCAGCGTATAGTTCTGGCAGTAGATGCACCTTAGGTTGCATCCCCAGCTTCCAGCTGAGAGTGCTCCCGACCCTGGCCAATAGTGGAAGAGGGGTTTCTTCTCTATCGGGTTGACGACCACAGATGTGAGGTCTCCATATGTAAGCGTGTAGAGCTTGCCGTCTCGGTTCATTCTGGAGCCGCAGAAGCCTCGATGGCCCTCAGCTATATGGCATCGGCGCTCGCAGACTCTGCAGGTCACCGAGCCGTCGGGGTGAGTCTCGTAGAGTAGGGCCTCCCGTATGGTCTTCTGTGTCAATCTGTTATAGAGGGCGTATAGGGAGCTTATGAAGGCTGTGCGGAAGCATTTTAAGTGTAGGCCTAAAAACTCTCTTCGCCGGAGTGTTTTTGAGATGGGTAGGCGTGTCCTCATCGCTCTGGGCGGCAATGCCATAAAGCAGCCCGATGAGTGGGGAACCTATGAGGAGCAGATGAGAAATGTCTATAACACCTGTAGGCAGATCGCTGAGATAGCCCGTAGGGGCTATGAGATCGTCATCACCCATGGAAACGGCCCACAGGTGGGGAATCTCGCCATACAGCAGGAGCAGGCTCAGAATCTCGTCCCACCTCAGCCCCTCCACGTCCTCGGAGCCATGACTCAGGGCCAGATCGGATACATGATCCAGCAGGCGTTGAGAAACGTCCTCGGCGACGAGAGGCCCATCGTCACCATCGTCACCCAAGTTCTCGTCGACAGGAATGACCCAGACTTCCAGGATCCCCATAAGCCCATAGGGCCCTTCTACACGGAGGAGGAGGCTAAGAGGCTGGAGGGGGAGAAGGGATGGAGATTTAGACTCGTCCGCCCAGGGGCTGAGAAGGGTTGGAGGCGAGTTGTCCCCTCACCTCAGCCCCTCGGAATAGTGGAGGCTCCAGCCATAAAGCGGATGGTGGAGAGTGGAGCCATAGTCATCGCCTCGGGAGGCGGAGGAATCCCCGTTGTGAGAGATGAAGATGGGAGGCTGGAGGGCGTCGACGCCGTCATCGACAAGGACCTCGCTGGGGAGAAGCTGGCGGAGGAGGTGGAGGCTGATGTGCTGCTGATCCTCACCGACGTGGAGGGGGCGATGCTCGACTATGGAAAGCCAACGCAGAGGCTGATCCGGAGGATGACCCTTGAGGAGGCTAAGGCCTACATGGCTGAGGGTCAATTCCCCCCTGGGAGTATGGGGCCTAAAGTTGAGGCCTGTATAAGGTTCCTGGAGCATGGAGGTGAAAGAGCCATCATCGCGTCGCTGAATCAAGCCGTGGAGGCCCTGGAGGGGGAAGCCGGAACCCATTTGGTGAGGGACTAATCGATAAATATCGAGTGGGGGGAGATCACATCGATGGAGATTCCCTGGGAGATCTTCACCCCCGTCGCAGGTGAGGTTGGCATCGGAGCCGTGGGAGGCTTCTTAGTAGGCTACGCTCTGAAGAAGATCGCTAAGATCCTCGCCGTCATCCTCGGCCTCGGCTTCCTCCTGCTGCAATACCTAGCCTATAAGGGGATCATCGTCATAAACTACGATGTCCTCCAGGATTGGGTTCTACACCTCTTAGGCTTAACGGAGGGGACTCAAAGCGTCCTCGTCGACGCCCTCAGCCATATCCCCTTCGGAGCCAGCTTCGCCTTCGGCCTCTACATGGGCTTCAGGAAGGCCTGAGACAGACGCAGAGGAGACGCTCATAGAAGAGGGGTAGAACCTCCAACACCTCAACCCTATAACCCATGAAGATGTCTTCATCAAGCCCCGTCAACGTCGAATATACTAGTAGAATGCCCCCCTCATCTCTGAGGTAGCTGGAGGCCTCTCGGAGGAAGCGTTCTATCACCTCTCCACCCCTGGGGCCTCCAGCCCATGAAGGCTCATCCACAGCACCCTCAGAGGGGAGATATGGCGGATTGAAGACGATCCAGTTGAAGAGGCTGAGAGGTCTGAGAGCTGAGAATAGGTCTGCGATGAGGAGCTCCACACGATGCCTCAAGCCCGCTTCTCTCAGATTCCTATCAGCATCTCTAATAGCCTTCGGGTCGATGTCCACAGCCACAACCCTCTCCACCTCAACCCTAGAGGCGGCTCCCAAGGCCTGGATGCCGCTCCCCGTTCCCATGTCGAGGACTAGGCCCCAAACTAGGCGCTCAACATGCCTCAACAGGAGATAGGAATCCTCTGCGGGCTGGTAAGCCAATCCATCAATATAGAGGCTGGAGAGCCATTATTATCCCTACGCCCCAAACGACTCCCTCGACGTATCATCGATGGGGATGCGACGACTAATAGGCTCTGGAGACATAGACGACGTAGAGGGCTTCCCCGCCGCATGCGATGCAAGGCCCCGTCGGCGTCTCCTCCTCATCCCATCTCATGCCCCTAATTTCTCCTGCGACCTCCTCCTTCATCCTCTCGGCGCATTCATCTGAGCCGCACCAGTTCACTCTGACAATTCGCCTCTCCTCCATCAGCCTCCTCAACTCCTCCAGGTTGCTGGCCTCCCCGATCTCGCTTCTCAGCCTGCTCCAACTCCTCTCCCTGAGATTCTCCTCGATCTCCTTGAACAAAACCCTAATAGCCTCCACAGCCCCATCTAGGGGTGTCTCACATCTCTCCAGGGTGTCCCTCCTGACAAGGGTGAGCGTCCTCCCCTCCACCTCCTTTGGGCCGATCTCAACCCTAACGGGGATGCCGAACATCTCCCACTTATAGAACTTCTCGCCAGGCCTCCGCTTCGGGTCGTCGTCGAGGATCACCCTTAAGCCTCCTTCGCTGAGAACCCCCTCAACCTCGACGGCGTATTCTGCGACGGCCTCCTCATATCCCTTCATGGGGATCGGGACGATGACAACCTGCTTCGGAGCGATGACCGGAGGCAGAACAAGGCCGTGATCATCGCCGTGGTGGGCTATGACGGCCGCTATGGTTCTGCTGATCCCAAGGCCGTAGCAGGTGGTGGAGGCGTAGCGCTGACGACCCGTCGGATCCTCGTAGGTGACGTCAAAGGCCCTTGCGAAGTTCTCCCCGAGGTGATGAACCGTCCCTATCTGGTTGACCTTACCATCAGGATTCCAGGTGTCGAAGGCGATGCTATAGACTGCTCCCGCAAACTTGTCGAACTCGGGTCTGCGGAGAATGAGGTAGCTGAGGCAGAGCTTGTCGAAGACCTTCGAGTATATCTCGACGCCCTTCTTCACCTGCCTCTCAGCATCCTCGAAGTCGACGTGGGCTGTATGAGCCTCGTTCCATAGGAACTCACGCCCCCTATAAAGCGGCCTCGTCGCCTTGGTCTCATAGCGGTAGACTGTGCAGGTCTGATGGATCTTCAGAGGCAGATCCGCATGGCTTCTTATCCACAGCTTGAATAGGGGGTAGATAGCCGTCTCGGATGTCGGCCTCAGGATCAGCCTCCTCTCCAGCCTCCTCTCACCGGCGTGGGTGATCCAGAAGACCTCCCCTGAGAAGCCAGCTATATGCTCAGCCTCCCTCCTGAAGGCGTCCTCTGGGATGACCGTCGGGAACAGCACCGGCTGATGGCCATCCTCCTCCAGGAGCTCCTCCAATATGGAGGCGATCCTCCTCGCAATCTCATATCCCCATCCCCGATAGACTACGAAGCCCTTCACGGGATATCGGTCATCGACGATCTCAGCCTCCCTCAGAACCCTGTCAAACCACTCGCTGAAATTCTCATCCTTCTCCATCCCACACCAGCCCCACTAATCTTCAACACCACCCATTTAAATCTCAGCATCTCCTAGGGCTGTGGATGAAGGCTGTTATCGTCGTCGGGGATGGGATGGCCGACCGCCCCCTAAGGAAGCTTGGGGGAAGGACGCCGCTGGAGGCCGCTGAGACGCCTAATCTCGATGAGATAGCTCGAAGTGGCGTCTGCGGAATCATGGATATCCTCTCCCCTGGGAGGCCTCCTGGAAGCGATGTGGCCAACCTCGCCCTATTGGGCTATGACCCCTATAAATGCTATCGGGGGCGGGGCGCCCTTGAGGCCTTAGGCGCAGGGATAGAGATGGGGGAGGGAGACGTGGCATTGAGGGGAAACTTCGCCACCATTAGGGACGGCGTCATCGTCGACCGACGAGCCGGAAGGATCGATGGCACCATATTCAAAGAGTATCTCAGCGACGTGAAGCTCGACGCTTATCAAGATGTAGAGATCCTAGTGAGGCCGACGCTGGGGCATAGGCTCGTCGTCGTCCTCAGGGGTGAGAGGCTAAGCTGGAGGGTCTCCGACATCGACCCCCATAAGACGGGGGTTCCACCCCTCAAGGCTGAGGCCCTAGACGGCTCTCCGGAGGCCGAGAGGACGGCTGACATCCTAAACAAACTATACGAGCTGTTGAGGGAGAAGATGGAGAGGCATCCCATCAATAGGGAGCGAAGGGAGAGAGGATTGCCTCCAGCTAACGCCATCATACTCAGGGGCGCCGGAGCTCCGCCGAGGGTGAAGCCTCTCAGGGAGATCTACGGCGTCAAGGGCGCCTGCGTCGCCGTCACGCCGACGGTTAGGGGGGCCTGCGCAGCGGCGGGCCTCGACCTCTACGATGCTCCAGGGGCCACTGGGGGAGTTGACACCGACGCGGTCTCCAAGGCGAGGGTAGCGGTGAAGCTCCTCAGCGACTATGACCTCGTCTACATCCATGTTAAGGGGACTGACAACGCCACACATGACGGCGACGTGGAGGCGAAGATGATGGTCATCGAGAAGATCGACGACCTGGTGGGTTACCTCCTCAACCACGTTGAGGAGACCTACATCGCCGTCACGGCTGACCATACCTCCAGCATAAGGGTGAGGGAGCATGTCGGAGACCCCGTACCCATAGCCATATGGGGGCCAGAGGTGAGGATGGACGACGTTGATGCCTACTCGGAGAGGCTATGCGCCAGAGGTGGACTTGGAAGGATTAGGGGTGTAGACCTCATGCCGATATTGATGAACCTCCTCGACCGCGTTGAGCGCTTTGGGGCTTAGGGGAAGGGTTTATAGGGGTTGAGCGACATTTCCGCATGTTAACCCTCAGGCGGTCACCTTGACTAAGTATGTCTTCATAACCGGTGGCGTCCTGAGTGGATTGGGTAAGGGGTTAGTGACCTGCAGCATCGGGAAGATGCTGCAGGTTCGAGGCTTCAAGGTTACGGCTGTGAAATGCGACCCCTACATCAACGTCGACGCGGGGACTATGAACCCCTATATACATGGCGAGGTCTTCGTCCTTGACGACGGCTATGAGGCCGACATGGATCTAGGCTCCTATGAGAGGTTTCTAGGCGTAAACCTAACGAGGCTGAACAATATCACCTCGGGCCAGATATATAAGACGGTCATCGAGCGTGAACGTCGAGGCGAATACCTTGGACGATGCGTCCAGATAATTCCACACATCACCGATGAGATCAAGCGTCGAGTGAGGCTGGTAGCCGAGAAGACGGATGTGGACGTCCTCCTCGTCGAGTGCGGTGGAACCGTCGGAGACATAGAGGGCCTCCCCTTCCTAGAGGCCTTCAGGCAGATGCGGCTGGAGGAGCATCGAGGCGACACACTGCTGGTTCACGTCACCCTAGTCCCCGTTCTCAAGGCCGTGGGGGAGCCTAAGACGAAGCCGACTCAGCACAGCGTCAAGGAGCTTAGGGCCATAGGGCTTCAGCCCGACATCATCGTCGCAAGATGCGAGTGGGGGCTGCTGCCGGAGGAGCAGAAACGGAAGATCGCATTATACTGCAACGTCGAGGAGAGGGCCGTCTTCACATCGATAAACGTCGACCCCATCTATGAGCTGCCCCTCGTCCTCGAGGAGCAGGGTATGGGCGAGCTCCTCTGCGAATACCTCGGCCTCGAGAATCGTAAACCAGACTGGAGTGAGTGGAGAAGCATAGTCCAGAGGTTTAAGGATGCCAAGGAGACCGTTCGCATCGCCCTCTGCGGCAAATACGCAGAGTTCGCCGACGCCTACGTCAGCGTAAACGAGGCCTTGAGGCATGCAGGGGCGGCCAACGGCTGTAGGGTGAACATAGAGTTCATAGAGACGGAGGAGTTTGAGGAGGATCCCAGCAGAGTTGAGATGCTCTCAGACTTCGATGGGATCCTCGTCCCAGGGGGCTTTGGAGAACGCGGCGTCGAGGGTAAGATCGCGGCGATAGAGTATGCCAGAATGAGGGGGATACCCTTCCTCGGCATCTGCTACGGCTTCCAGCTCAGCGTCGTCGAGTATTCACGCCACGTCCTCGGCCTGGAGGATGCTCACACCACGGAGTGCGACCCAGATACGCCGCATCCCGTCATCGATCTCCTGCCGGAGCAGAGGGAGATCGACGAGCTTGGTGGAACCATGAGGCTTGGCTCCCACCCCGTGGTTGTGAAGCCTGGAACCCTCGCCCACAGCCTCTACGGCTCGGAGCTGATATATGAGAGGCATAGGCATCGATGGGAGGTGAACCCAAGGTATTGGGATAGACTCGAGGAGGCGGGCGTCGTATTCTCCGGCTGGAGCCTAGATGGGAGGCGTAAGGAGATCATGGAGCTCCCCAATCACCCCTTCTTCCTCGCCACCCAGTTCCACCCCGAGTTTAAGAGCAGACCCTGGAAGCCCTCACCCCCCTACTACGGCTTCGTAAAGGCGGCTCTGGAGAGGAGGCTGAGGGCTAAGAGACCTTAGTCATCTCACCTGTCTTGAGAGGGAATGGTAGAGTTGTAGAAGTGCATCGACGAGCTCATCCTCAGACTTCAATCTCGAGACTGCGAGGGGTATCCCCTCCCCCTCCGCCAGGGAGACCGCCAGGGGATCCACCTTCCCCCTGACGCCGTGGAGGATGACGATGCGGGGCTTTAGGGGGCTGATCTTCACGGCGATCATCGGAGACCTACCCCGACTGACTCCGGTGAAGACTAGTGCCCTCTCACTGGTGGAGCCGAAGATTCGGTAGAACTCCAATCCGGAGAGGGTTTGGATCGCCTTAAGGCTGTCGATGATGGTGTAGCCGTAGACCTCCCTATCCAACGCCTCTGGGCAGGCCAGCACCTCTCCCTCCACGGCTTCACATATCCTCCTGGCGGTGGCAGGGGAGGTGAACTCCCTCATATCTAGGAAGATGTCGCTGACATCGATGGTGATCCTGGCCAGCTCCCTCGTGTAGCGCCCCCCACGCCTCTGATCGATTTCTAAGAGGGCCTCGACGAAGCGTTTGATGAAGTTACTTCCAGGTGAGCGTCGACGGCCAGCCTCATAATCGCTGATCACCGATGGCGAGCATCCCAGCTCCTCAGCCACCTCAACCTGGCTGGCCTGGAGGAGGTTACGCCACTTCCTCATCGCCAGGCCGGGATTCGGGGAGATGACGATCTCCCCTGCTATCCTCCTCATCAAGGCCTCACGGAGGGGATCTAATCCTCTCATCCACGAAGTAGAAGGTGTGAGAAAAGATAAAATTAAGGGGTTGAGAAGATGAATACAATAAAAAAGGGAGATTATAGGCCTGCCTTCTCCAGAAGCATCTCCCACCTGCGGTCAACCCATCTCTGGATGCGTTCGATGAGGTCTCCACGCCTCTCAGGCCTGAAGAGATGTCTGAATCGCCCCTGGATCTTCAGATAATCCTCCACCGGCTTCTTACGCTCAGGCCTCTTCGCTATAGCGAGGCTTGGAGGCGACAGCTTGTAGATTGGTCTACCATCCTCCACTCGGCATTCGTAGAGGGGGAAGAAGCAGGTCTCCACGGCCAGCCGAGCCACCTCGATCGTCTTGTTCGGCGGGAATCTCCAGCCTCTGCAGCAGGGAGAGATGGCGTGGATAAAGGCCGGCCCCTCCGTCTCGAAGGCGGCCCGCGCCTTCTGCATCAGGTCAAGGGGATATGCAGGGCTGACCGTCGCCGTGTAGGGTATCTCATGGGCGATGACGATCTCATCGATGGGCTTCTTCCACTCCCTCTTCCCAGGGATCACCGTTCCAGCGGGGCTTGTCGTCGTCCAGGCGCAGTAGGGTGTTCCTCCGCTGCGCTGGATCCCCGTATTCATGTAGGCCTCATTGTCGAGGAGGACATAGGTGAAGTCATGTCCCCTCTCCAAGGCTCCGGATAGGGCTTGTAGGCCTATATCATAGGTTCCGCCATCCCCCGCGAAGGCGACGATGTCTAAGGTCTCATATCTGGCGAGGGGGCCACGTCCCTTACGCCTCATCGCCCTCCAGGCCGCCTCTATCCCGCTGGCCGTGGCGGCGGCGTTTTCGAAGGCGGTATGTATCCAGGGTATACGCCACGCCGAGTAGGGGAATATCGTCGTCGCCACCTCTAGGCAGCCGGTGGCCGTAGTAGCGATGATGGCGCCTCTGCTGGCTTTAAGCACCAATCTGGCGATGATGGGCTCAGCGCATCCGGCGCATAGCCTATGTCCAGATGCGAGTAGATCCGGCTTCTTCACCATCTCCTTGAGGGTTATAGCCGTCGACATCACCACCTCACCCCCAGGAATCTGACCTTTTCAACCGCCTCTCCACGCCTCTTCACCTCCAGCAGTCCCTCATAGGCCTCCTCGATGAGATTTGGCGGCGTATCCCTACCTCCAAGGCCGTAGACGTAGTCGACGATGAGGGGCCTCTCATCGGCGTCGTAGAAGACCGCTCTCAGCTCCTCGTATAGTGGGCCTCCAGGGGCGCCGAAGCTCATCGCCTTATCGAGGACTCCGACCACCTCCACATCCTTCAGGAGCTCCTGGAGCTCCTCCGTTGGGAAGGGTCTGAAGACCCTCATCTTCACCATCCCCGCCTTCACCCCCCTCTTCCTCAGCCTATCGACGACGTGGCGCACCGTCCCCATCGTCGACCCGAGGCCGATAAGGGCGACCTCCGCGTCCTCCATCATGTAGGGATGTAGCAGCCTATAGCTGCGCCCAGAGACCTCCCTATACTCCTCATCGATCTCCGGTATCGCCTTCAAGGCCCTCCTCATCGCCTCCACCTGATGCATCTTATGCTCGAAGTAGAAGTCGTAGAGGTCTAGGGGGCCCATCGTCAAAGGTTTCTCGGGGTCTAACCTGAACTCGGCCTCGCCGAGGTGTCCCTGAACCTTTATGTAGGGGCGCTCGCCGATGAAGTCTCTCACCGCCTCATCGCTGAGCGTCAGGACATTCTCCATGGTGTGGCTGAGGGTGAAGCCGTCGAGGCAGACCATCACCGGCAGCTGGACGTCGAGATGCTCACCGATCCTCCAGGCTTCGATACAGGCATCATAGACCTCCTGGCTGTTCTCGCAGTATATCTGTATCCAGCCGCTGTCCCTCGCCCCCATCGAGTCGCTGTGATCGTTGTGGATGTTTATCGGAGCGCTGAGGGCTCGATTCGCAACGGCCATAACTATGGGCAACCTCAGAGACGCTGCGATGTAGAGCATCTCCCACATCAGCGCAAGGCCGTTGGCCGCCGTCGCCGTGAAGGCTCTGGCTCCGGCTGCCGCGGCCCCTATACAGCAGCTCATGGCGCTGTGCTCAGATTCGACGGCGACGAACTCGGTGTCGACGAGGCCGTCGGCGACGTATTCGCTGAACCTCTCGACGATGATCGTCTGAGGCGTGATGGGGTAGGCGGCCACCACGTCGGGGTTAACCTGCTTTATAGCATAGGCAGCAGCCTCATCACCGTTTAAACCCAGAAGCCTCTGACTGCTCATCCCTTTCTCACCATCCTTATGGCTTCGACGGGGCATTCATTCGCGCAGATCCCACAGCCCTTCAATATCGGAGATCAACCTCCGGATGCCCCGCCTCAAAGCCTATCGCCCCCTCTGGGCAGTAGAAGTGGCAGAGGGTGCACCTCGTACATTTTTCGAGGTCGAACTCTGGGCGTTCAACGCCCCAGTCGCCGGTGTGATACTCCAGCGATGACTTGTAGGGGACCGCCCCGAAGGGGAGCTCCCTCCATCCAGGTTTGGCCTCCTTCATCCCCTCTTCACCTCCTTGTAGGCTGCCTCTATCACCTTGACGTTCAGCTCTCCCACCTCCCCCTTGAATCTCTCCCTCACGGCCTCCAGCAGCGACTCCAGCTTAACTATGCCCGCAGCCTTCAGTAGGGCGCCGAGCATGACTGTGTTGGTTATAGGCCGCTTCAGGACTTCCAGCGCCAGGCTTGTGGCGTCGATGGTCCAGACCTCGACATCCTCTCCCAATCCAAGGCGTCTCCTGATCTCCTCTGGGGATTCAGCGGTGTTGACGATGATCTTACCCCCAGATTTCAGGCCTTCAACCACCGATGGACCTAGGAGCGTTGGGTCTAGGACCACAACTAGATCTGGCTCGTAGATGCCTGAGTGGATGTCTATGGGTTCATCGCTTATCCTGGTGTAGGCTGTTATCGGTGCTCCAGCTCTCTCAGGTCCGAAGGCTGGGAAGCTCTGGACATGTTTCCCCTCCTTCAGGCCTCCGTGGGCGAGGAGGAGTGAAGCCGTCCAGGCTCCCTGTCCGCCTCTCCCATGGAATCTCACCTCGATCATCGTGGGTCTCTCCGAATCCATACTCCGCTCCCATATTAAACATTAAACCTTAAAGTGAGGATGGCTGCTGCTTCATCCTCATCCGAAGACTTGCCGTCTAAGCCTATTCAGCTCATCCCTCCTCCGCTCAGCCTCTCTCGCCGCCGCCTCGGCATACCTCTCCCAGCTAAGGCCCCTGACTTCATAGGCGTAGTCTATGGATCTGGAGGAGGCGACGATGAGGCCCTCGCCTCTGCTGTTGGAGCCGAGTTTTATAGCTGCCGCTGGGTCTCCGCCCTGGGGGCCGAGGCCTGGGCTGAGGATTAGGGGTTCCTCGCCGATGATTTCTCTAACAGCGCCCAGCTCCTCTATGGCCGTGCATCCGACGACGAAGCCGTTGGCTCCACGCCTATGGGCTTCACGGGCGACTTTGATGTATAAGGGTTCATCTTCGACTACTAGGCCTTGTATGTCTCTCGCCCCTGGATTCGACATTCGGCAGAGGGTGAAGATGCCCTTATCCCTCTCCTCGGCCCAGCGGTATATCACGTCGCATCCACCCTCATATCCTGGGTAGGGGCTGAAGGTGACGGCGTCGAAGCCGGCGGCGTCTATCCAGTGTAGGGCTGCCTGATTAGTCGAAGCTATGTCGCTGAGCTTCGCGTCTAGGAGCGCCAGGCAGTTGGCTTCATGGATGGCCTCCACGATCTCCTTGAGGTCTTCGAGGCTGAAGAGGTAGGTTAGGTATTGAGCGTTGGGCTTGATCATCGGGGTGTAGGGGGCAACAGCCACTATGATGTCTAGGCAGAAGCGTTTAACTCCCTCTCCTAGGCCATAACGCTTTATGAGGGGGTATGGAACCAGGTAGCGTTCCCTCATCCCCCTCACAGCGGGGTCTAGGCCTACGCAGAGGATGCTCTCCTTCTCCCTGCTCAGCTCTAGGTATCCCTTTACGAAGCCTTCCCCCAGCAACTCTAAGGAGTATAGGCCTCTGGGCCTTTAAAGATGGAGGATTATAAGGGGCTTTATAAGGGCTGTAGCCCTCCTGATCCATGAGGATTCCTTGGAGGAGGTTAGGAGGCTTCTCAGAATTAGGGAGGGGCTGGAGGAGAGGATTAGGCGTCTAGAGGGGGAGCTGGAGGATCTCCGTAGAGTCCTCGCCGAGGTTGATCGATTGATAGCTCACCTCGGCTTTAGGAGGGCTGATGAGGGGATTGGAGGCTCAACCTCCTTGAAGGGGAAGAGCGGGATTCTCCTGGGAACTCTGAGATGCGATGGAAGATCCATCATCTTTGAGCCTAGAGGCGACGTCGAATTCTCCGCCTCCTCCCCACTTTTCCGAGTCTTTGTCCTAGAGCGGACTCTGGAGAATATGAGGAGGGAGGATGAGAGGAGGGCCTCTAAGGGTGAGATATCCCCTGATGATGTTCTCTCCTACGAGGTTGAGACCGATGGCGATCGAATTGTTAGACTCATCATTCGGAATTATGGTGATGAGAGGAGGTTTAGGGAGATTAGAAGCAGTCTTCGATGGGCCTTCGATAGGATGTATGAGCGGCTTACTTCGAGGGGGTGAGCCGCTTGGACGACGATCTGGAGCGAAGCCCCCTCTGGCTAATCCTCGTGGAGGTGGTTCACCGACTGCCGATGTATAGGTATCATAAGGCTTACGTCAGGGATCACATCCTCCTGGAGGATCCCGAGATAACGGCTGAGGAGCTCTCGAAGAGGCTTGACATACCCCTGGGGGAGGCCCTCGTCATACTCAGCGAGCTTAGAGGCGGCTTAAAGGAATCTGAGCAGCATGAAGGCGAGGAGGATGAAGTCTAGGGCGATGATGATCATGGAGGCTGTGAAGATGATCCACCAGACTCCTCCACGCCTGTAGGCTTTATTGAAGGCTTCTCTTAAGTCTCTGGCGGCGTTTAGGATTCGATCTAGGAGTCTCTTAGACAATTCAATATGTAAACTTACATCCACATTTAAAACTATGCTACTCAACCACGTATCTATATGAGATGTATTCGCCGGCGGTCTCGCTTCTACTCCTTATCCTGATGATGTCTCCAGGCTCCGCCCCTAGGATTATAGCCACGGGGTCTGAGGCCTTCATCCAGGGGAGTTGATAGGGCTTCACGTGATAGCGCTCCAGCACCTCCCTCTTCTCCTCCTCTGAGAGGATCTCATGTATTGGAACCAGCTCGTGCTGGAAGATGTCGAAGGCTGGGAGGCTTGGGGGTATAAGCTCTATGAGGCGTCCACGCCCCTCACGTTCAGCCTCCTCGTTGAGCTTCTCAACTGTGCTTCGGGCGGAGTATGTGTAGTGCCCCTCGCCGATGAGGATTCCCCTCACGGCGCCTAGCTCCTCCACCTTCTCCTTCAGGTCTCTGATATAGGAGATGCCGATGGTCTTCTCGCCTAGGACGCAGAGTATGACATAGCGATCGCCATTCTTTCTCAGATAGTAGTAGATCCGGTTTCCCTCTCGCTCAACATTCTCAACCTCTAGGCCCCTATACTTTATGATGAGGGCTGCCCGACGCTCCTCTAGGCTCTCAGCCTCCAACGTCATCTCGCCTTCACCCTCTTGACAACCGGAGGCCTAACCTTCCTGAAGATGCGATAACCACACTGGGGACATCGAAATGAGACGTAGCGCTCCAACTCTGAGTAGGCGACTCGACTGCCGCAGCGGAGACATTCATAGACCGGGCCTCTAGGCCTCTCCTCCTCCAACCTCAACACCGACGGGGATAAAACTCCCTAGGGTCTCATTAAAAGCTTTCCAAACCTCGAAGACGATCCATACATCGACTTGAGTGGCATCACCTAACAATAGGTCCATTTTTATCTCAGTGAGACCCTTCTGGGGGTCTCGACTTTCATCATCGCTTCTCTCCCGTTTTTGAGATGTTCAGGGAGTTCCCTAAGGATTCGTGGTTGAGAGGGACGTCCTCCTCGCCTGATACGGGTCGACCCCTTCAACTCTCTTTGTGAGATTCCCCATTCAACGCTTTGAAGGTGTTGCCTCGCTTGATGACTTTCAATTCTCTTTGTGAGATTCCCAGAAGTTGTTGGCGCACTTCGGATGCACCTTATAGCTTTCAATTCTCTTTGTGAGTAGGCCATGAATCTCACAAAGAGAATTGAAAGCTATAAGGTGCATCCGAAGTGCGCCAACAACTTCTGGGAATCTCACAAAGAGAATTGAAAGTCATCAAGCGAGGCAACACCTTCAAAGC
>JAGHBJ010000108.1 GCA_021161045.1 Candidatus Bathyarchaeota archaeon | reverse complement strand
CCCCTCACCTACTACTTCCAGAAGTGTATGATACCCGTCGGCGAGGAGCAGAGACCCGTATTGGAGTATATCGTCAGACTCTTCAGGTATCATGACATAAAGGAACTGATTCTCCTCGTCGGCTATAAACATCAACAGATCAGAAATTACTTCGACGATGGCTCAAGATTCGGCGTCGAGATCACCTACATCCTAGATAAACCTGAGATGAAGGGAAGCGCAAACGCCATCGTCAACGCCTATCGCCAGGGAGTCCTCACCGATGAGGATTGCCTCATCACCTACTATGGAGACATACTCTCAAACATCAATCTACGGAAGCTGGCTGAGCAACACATGGAGTCTGGGGCCTCAGCCACCATAGCCTTAGCCTACGGCTTCAGGATCAGGGTCGGAATGGCTGAAGTCGTCGATGGATGGGTTAAGAGATTCATAGAGAAGCCTACATTAAGCAGACCTGTGAGCATAGGAATCCTAGCCTTAAGCGGGGAGATTCTAGGCGAGATGGAACGCCTCTCAAGGGAGAAGGACTCCAGAAGCCTAGACCTCATGGGAGACTTCATACCCCACCTCATAGAGGCCGGCTACCCCGTTGGAGCCTACATCACAGACGCCTTCTGGTATGACATGGGCTCCCTAGAGCGCTATGAGAAATTCGAGAATGACCATCTAAGCCGAGAGCTCTCCTTCCTCTTCTCGGAAAAGCTTGATAAGTAGACCCCCTAAAGGGTGATGAGATGAACAGCCTCAAGGCGCTTATATTAGCCGGAGGATTCGCCACCAGGCTGAGGCCTCTGAGCTGCACACGGCCGAAGATGCTCTTCCCCGTCGCCAACAAGCCCCTCATAGACTGGACTCTGGAGTCTCTTTCGAGATGCGGCGTCGAGACGGTTGTGATGGCCGTCAACTATATGGCTGAGGCCATAGCGCGATACCTTGGGCCGACGAAGTATAATCTTGGCATCATCTACAGCCGTGAGGAGAGGCCCCTCGACACGGCTGGGCCGATCAAGAGGGCTGAGGAGCATCTAAGAGACGGCCCCTTCCTCGTCCTCAACGGAGACGTCATCTCCGACGTCGACTATCGAGAGCTCCTAAATTATCATAGGAGGAAGGGGGGGTTAGCCACCATCACCTTGATAGAGGTTCCAGATCCCAGCCGCTATGGGGCTGTGGAGCTAGATGGGGAGGGTAGGATTCTACGATTCGTTGAGAAGCCTGAGCCTGGACGGGCGCCGAGCAACTACATCAACGCAGGCATCTACATCTTCGAGCCGGATGTTCTGGACTACATACCGGCTGGGAGGCCGGTGTCAACAGAGAGGGAGATATTCCCGAAGCTAGCTGAGGAGGGACTCCTCTACGGCTATAGGGCCTCCGCCCTCTGGGTCGACATAGGGGTGCCTGAGGACTACCTCAGAGCTAATTCGCTTCTATTGGAGAGGATCGGCGGAGTCCAGATGGGAGAGGATGTTGAGGTCGACGAGACAGCCAAGCTGCTTCCACCCACATCGATAGGGAAGAGAGTGCGCATCGGCGGCGACTCGGTGATAGGGCCGAACACCTCTATAGCTGAGGACGTCATCATAGGCCGTGGATGCCGTATAGAGAACTCCATAATCTTCCCAGGAGCCATCATCGGAGATCACAGCTCGATTAAGAACGCCATCATCGGCGAAAACGCCACCTTGGAGAGATGGGTGAAGGTTGAGACTGGAAGCCTCATTGGCGACTATGTCACCCTCTGCGATGGAGTCACCATTACTGGAGGCGTCACCATCTGCCCCTCTAAACGGGTGGAAGAGAGCATCCTGGAGCCGAGAAGGGTGATGTGATGCCAAGGCTCTTCGGAACCAACGGCGTCAGGGGAGTCGTGAATAGAGAGCTGACACCCGAATTTGTTTTGAGGCTCTCAGCATCGGCTGGACACCTCTTAGGCCGTGAGATAGCCGTCGGCAGAGATGGGAGAACAAGCAGCGATATGCTGGCTAAGGCAGCCATAAGCGGCCTCCTCTCCGTCGGATGCCGAGTTCACGACATGGGGCTATTGCCGACGCCTACATTGCAGTACGCCGTTAAGAGGCTTGGCCTCGATGGAGGCATCATGATCACGGCCTCCCACAATCCACCGGAGTTCAACGGTGTTAAGGTCATCCTAGGCGACGGCGTGGAGGCTCCAAGGGAGGTTGAGGAGCGGATAGAGGAGCTCTACTTTAGGGGTGGGCCACCCCTAAAGCCGTGGGGCGAGGTTGGCTCAGTTGAGGGATTCAACCCTATAGGCATCTATATCGACGGCATCCTCAGCCACGTTGATTTGGAAGCCATTAGGAAGAGGAGATTCAGGATCGTCCTCGACCCTGGGAATGGCGTCGCAGCGCTTACAGCTCCGGAGCTGGCGAGGAGGCTTGGATGTGAGGTCTATACAATTAACGCGGATATAGATGGCGCCTTCCCTGGGAGAGGCTCCGAGCCGAGACCGGAGAACCTCGGCGACCTCTCCAGACTTGTGGAGGCTGTCGACGCCGATCTCGGCGTTGCCTTCGACGGAGATGGGGATAGAGCCATCTTCGTCGATGAGAGAGGCATAGTTCACTGGGGTGATCGCTCCTTCGCCCTCGTCGCCTGGGACTATCTCAGGAGGCATCCTGGAGAGGCCATAGCGACCCCTGTTAGCTCCTCGAAGATGATCGAGGAGATCGCATGTAAGGCCGGTGGAAGCGTCGTCTGGACAAGGGTTGGGAGCATAGTGGTCTCCAGAACGATGCTGGAGAGGGGGATCAACCTCGGCGGGGAGGAGAACGGCGGCATCTTCTACGGCCCCCACCAGCCAGTGAGGGATGGGGGGATGACGATGGCCCTGATCCTCGACATCCTCGCCAGGGAAGGGAGAACCCTAAGCGAGCTCCTAGGGGAGCTTCCGAGATATGTTCAGCGGAAGGAGCGCATCCCCTGTCCAAATGAGTTGAAGCAGAGGGTTCTGGAGGCCTTGAGGGAGAGAGTGGAGGCTGAGCGCATAGAGACCATCGACGGCGTGAAGCTCTGGTTTGAGGATGGAAGCTGGATACTCATCAGGCCGAGTGGAACGGAGCCGATATACAGGATCTACGCCGAGGCCGAGACGGAGAGCCGTCTAAACAGGATGGTTGAGGAGCATAAGAGGCTGCTGGAGGAGCTCATAGAGGAGGCTAAGGCTTCATAGCTGAGGCCAACTCCACCAACACCCTATAGGGGTCTGAGGCCTTCACCACTCCGCTGGCCACCAGGACGCCCTCAGCCCCAAGCCTCAGGGCGGCCTCCACGTCGATACCCCTGGTGATTCCCGCTCCGCATAGAACTCTCACCGAGGGGTCGACAGCCCTCACGGCCTCAACGGCCCCCGAGACCACCTCCGGCTTAGCCTTCGAGACGGGGATCCCCGTCCCTATGAGCTCCGGAGGCTCTATCGCTATGGCCGTCGGCCTGTAGGCTGCGACGGCTCGGCATCGCTCAACGGTGTCGGCGCATACAACCGTGATGAGGCCGACTTCAGAGGCCCTCTCAACGGTCTCCTCGATGAGTTGGAGGCTTAGCCGCCGCTCGGAGTGGCTTATGAGGGTGCCGACGCATCCCGCATCTAACACGGCCTCTGGGGAAATATGCCCCGTATACTTCCCAGGGCTTATGGGGTCTATGTGCTGGGCGAAGATGGGTATGTCCACCTCCTCCGCGATGAGTCTAAGGTCGACGGTCTGGGGGGCCACGGCGATACAGACCCCCGTCTCCCTTGAGGCCTTCTCAGCCATGGAGGCGAGCTTTAAGGCTGACTTCCCTAGGGCCTCCCGATAGGCCTTGAAGTTTACGAGGAGCAGGGGGAAACTCAGCTGGGACATCTCATCCTTTAGGGGTCTCCACATCCTTAACATTATCGAGGTGGAAAACGCTTTATAGAGCGTGGATCTCTCAGGGTTGGTGTCCCTATGAAATATAGACGGATCGATGAGGCCCCTGGCTTCCATCCCGCTGAGGGGGTTTATCTAAGGCTTCTGGCCGACGGGAAGCGTATGACACTTGTGAGATTCGACATGGAGCCTGGAGCGGTGATCCCTCCGCATAGCCATCCCCATGAACAGGCAGGTGTCTGCGTCAAGGGTGGGGGAGTCCTCACCTCCGGCGGTCGAACAATAGAGGTGGAGGCGGGTATGGCCTGGGTGATCCCAGGTGGAGAGGAGCATAGCTTCAAGGCCGGAGAGGGAGGCGCCATCATCTATGAAGCCTTCAGCCCGCCTCGAGAGGACTATCTGGAGAGGGCTTTGGGTCAGGGTGGTTCCTCGCCGTAGATG
>JAGHBJ010000098.1 GCA_021161045.1 Candidatus Bathyarchaeota archaeon | reverse complement strand
TCTCCCTGAGATGCTGGGCGCAGATGGCTACGTCGTTGAAGACACAGAAGCCCCCGCCATAATCCCTGCCGGCGTGGTGGAGACCCCCGCCGACGACCTCCGCCATCCTATAACGGCCTCCAACGACCAATTCACCCGCCTTGAGAGCAGAGCCGACTATCAGCCTCGCAGCCCTAACAATGCCTGGATTCAGGGGGGTGTCAGCCGACAGAGGTATACGTCGCTCACCCATCACCTCCACCATTCTGATATACGCCGGCGAGTGGATGAGCTGGAGGTCTTCATCCCCAGCGGCCTCCGGCTCTAGGAGATCCACATCGCCACGGTTCAGTACGCCCTTAGCCCTCAGCAGGTTCATGAAGCGTGGGAAGCGGTCTCCCCTGAAGGGGTGGCCGAAGCCGAAGTCGTAGTTGATGAGTTCTGGATGATAGAGGATGGCGACTCGATCCACGATTATTCTCTGGAGGTTGAGGTAAAAAGGGTCTTCGATCATAGGGGTATGTCGAGGGTCTCCTTAGCCGTGTCGAAGACCATACAGGTTAGCGTCCTCTCAATCCCCTTCACCATCCTCAGCTTATCGACGACGAAGCGCCCTATCTCGGCGACGTCTCGGGCCTTAACCTTTATGAGGATGTCCCAGTCGCCGGTGATGATGTGAACCTCCTGAACCTCTGGGAACCTGGCGATCTCCCTGGCGATCTCCCTCTGATCCAGGGTTTCACTGATTCCAGGCGTCCTATAGGTGAAGGAGGCGAGGATGAAGGCCGTTGTTGGTCTGCCCAGCTTCTCCGCATCCAGGATGGCTCTATACCCCCTTATGACGCCGAGCTCCTCGAGGCGTTTGATGCGTGAGTATATCGTCGTCTGTGGACAACCCAGCCGCTCAGCTATCTCCCTAGCCGAGACCCGTCCATCCCGTTGGAGGATGCGGAGTATCTCCCTGTCCCTATTGTCGAGCCTCATCGTAAAAATTACGATTCAAATGCCCATTAAAATGTTTATCCTCGTATTTTTAACGAGAAATTCTGGAAAAATTTTAAATCCTGGAGATCGCGTCCCTCAAACCCATGATGACCCTGGACGTCGAGGAGTTGAGGAGGAGACTCTGGAGGCGTTACAGGGAGATTAGAGAACCCTGGATGAGGTGGATGCTGAGAATTCAGGATGAGGCCCTCTCAGCCCTGAGAGACTTCCTCAGGGGGGAGGGATTCATAGAGATACTCGCCCCCATCATAGGCCCCGTAACCGACCCAGGGATCAGGGGCGCCAAACAGGTCTCCATCGACTACTATGGTGAGAGGTTCAAGGCGATGAGCAGCATAATACTCTACAAGCAGATGGCCGCCACCGCCCTCGGCAAGGTCTTCGCCCTCTCACCAAACCTCAGACTCGAGCCTCCGGAGACTCTCCATACGGGGAGACACCTCGCAGAGTTTCGACAGTTAGACCTGGAGGTGGCTGAGGCCAAATACCTCGACCTCATGGAGCTTGGTGAGAGGATGTTGATCTATGTTCTGAGGCGCATAAGGAGGGAGTGCGCCGAGGAGCTTGAGAAGCTGGGCCGAGAGCTGAGAATACCCCCTAGACCCTTCAGGAGGCTGACCCACGCCGAGGCCGTTGAGCTGCTCAGGGAGGAGGGCTTCAACCTCAAGCATGGGGAGGAGATACCCTGGGACGCCGAGAAACACATCTCATCCCTCTTCCAGGAACCCTTCTGGATCATAGACTACCCGATAACGGCTAGAGGCTTCTACGACAGGGAAGACCCTGATAGGCCTGGAATCCTAAGGGACTTCGATCTCCTATACCCAGAGGGCTATGGGGAGGCCATCTCCGGCGGCGAGAGGGAGTATGAATATGAGCGGGTGCTGGCGAGGATGAAGGCGAGGGGAGAAAACCCAGAGGATTATAGCTGGTATCTTGAAATGCTACGCGAAGGCATAAAGCCCTCAGCGGGCTTCGGCATAGGCGTGGAGAGGCTCACCAGATACCTCTGTGGACTGAAATACATCTGGGACGCCGTCCCCTTCCCAAAGGTTCCAGGGATACCCTCACCCTAGGAGAGGGGTCTACCCCAGAGCAGTCCTATATGGACTCCCCAATTTGAAAGGCCTATGGGAAACCGTCAATCCAGGCTGGATTTCACCTCCTTATTCACGATAACGGCATCAAAGCCAACCTATAACAGCCCTATAATTTTCCCATGATGTTAATGGTTCCATTAACCGACCCAGGGAACCTTTTAGGCCTTCAACCCCATTAGAAATCGAGATGGAGCTCATAGAGGAGGGGTGCGACGTCCTCCTATACCTAGACCATCGAAGAACATACCTCGTGAAGGTTAGGGGAGACAGAGAATTCCACACTCATAAAGGGTTCATACGCCTTGGGGAGCTCATCGGAAAGCCCTATGGATGCGCCGTAGAGAGCAATCTCGGCGTCAGATTCTACGCCCTAAAGCCCCTCGTTAGGGATAGGGTTTTGAAGACGGAGCGGAGAACTCAGGTCATCTATCCGAAGGATATGGGATTCATACTCCTCATGGCCGATGTGGGGCCTGGAAGAAGGGTTGTGGAGGCCGGAACGGGGAGTGGGGCGCTAACCCTCGCCTTGGCGAACGCCGTG
Source organism: Candidatus Bathyarchaeota archaeon (assembly GCA_021161045.1). Taxonomy (GTDB): domain Archaea; phylum Thermoproteota; class Bathyarchaeia; order TCS64; family B23; genus B23. Next base: position 8,155 of record JAGHBJ010000098.1, on the reverse strand, counting down.
AAGCCGAATGGGAGAGTTTACAGCTATGAGATACGGCCAGAGTTCCAGAGGGGTGCGAGGAGGAACATCGAGAGGGCTGGCCTAGCAGCCTACGTCGAGTTCAAGCTCCGAGACATAACCGAGGGGATAGAGGAGGAGGATGTGGATGCCGTGATCCTCGACATGGCGACGCCCTGGCTCGTCGTCCCCCACGCCTATAAAGCCCTCAAGGGTGGGGGAGTCTTCCTCTCCTTCAGCCCAACCATAGAGCAGGTGATGAGAACGGTCTCAGCCCTGAGGGGATACCCCTTCATCGAGGTGGAGACCTATGAGATCATGCTGAGGCGTTTCATCGTCGAGGAGAATCGGACGAGGCCTGAGACCCTGATGATAGGGCATACGGGATATATAACGGTGGGGAGGAAGGTCTTAGAATAGTGGAGATGGGTGAGCGAAATGTTCGATGAGAAGGCTATGGGCCTATTGAAGGATCTAATGGAGGCCTTTGGGCCTCCAGGCTTCGAGAGAGAGGTGGCGTCGCTGCTGAAGGGCTATCTGAAGCCCTACGCCGATGAGATCGTCGCCGACAAGCTCGGCTCCATAACCTTCGTAGTTAAGGGTTCCGAGGAGCGTCCGAGGGTTCTATTGGCGGGGCACATCGACGAGGTGGGCTTCATAGTCTCCTCCATCACTGATGAAGGCTTCCTCACCTTCCACCCCCTCGGAGGATGGTGGAGTCAGGTTCTGCTGGGTCAGAGGGTGGTCGTAAGAACCGTTAAGGGGGATATACTCGGCGTCATAGCAGCCAAGCCGCCGCACATACTCCCAGAGGAGGAGAGGAAGAAGGTTGTCGACATCAAGGATATGTACATCGACATCGGGGCGACGAGCAGGGAGGAGGCTGAGGCATCAGGCGTCAGGATCGGAGACCCAATAGTCCCCTGGAGCCCCTTCACCCTCATCCAGGAGGGGAGGGTGGCGATGGGTAAGGCCTTCGACGACCGAATAGGGGCCTTCGCCATAGCCGAGGTGATACGCCGAATAAAGGAGGGGGGCATAGAGCATCCAAACACGGTTTACGGAGCCGCAACGGTTCAGGAGGAAGTTGGCCTAAGGGGTGCGCAGACGATATCGCATGTCGTCAACCCCGACGTCGCCATCGTCCTAGAGGTAGACATCGCGGGAGATGTCCCAGGCATAAAGCCTAGGGAGGCCCCGACGAAGATGGGGAAGGGGCCTGGCCTACTCACCTTCGACAGGACGATGATACCGAACCAGCCCTTCAAGGAGTTCATCATAGAGGTTGCCAAGCGATGTCAGATACCCCTCCAGCTCAGCCATGTAACCGGTGGAACGGATGCGGGGCGCATACACCTCCAACGGGCTGGATGCCCATCGGCTGTCATCACGATACCCACGAGGCATATACACAGCCATACATCGCTCCTCAGCCTCAGAGACGTTGAGAACGCCATCAGATTGACGGTGGAGCTCATCAAACGCCTCGACATGGAGACCGTCGAGGGTTTCACAGCCATCTAAGGGCCTAGAACATCGTTACCCTTTTTAACCCCCTAAGCCTACGATAGAGAGGCGTCGGGGGGAAGGGTTTCGACACCTCCTGGAATCCCTGGCTGAGGCCTATACGGGGAAATACCCCAGCCGACGCCTTAGAGCATCAAGAGGTGAATGGTTTTGGCGAGGATTAGACTGCCCAGCGGCGAGTATAGAGAATGCGAGGCTGAACGCATAATAGACTGCCTACCAGAGGGCGTCGGCCTAATAGCCCGAGTCGACGGGAGACTCCTAGACCTAACGGCTCCACTCCCAAGGGAGGGGGAGATAGAGATACTGGACTTCAACTCCAGGGAGGGGCGAGAAGCCTATTGGCATACGACTTCACATATACTCGCCCAGGCTGTGAAGGAGCTATATCCCAACGCGAAGCTGGGCATCGGGCCGCCCATAGAGGAGGGCTTCTACTACGACTTCGACATCGGCGATGGGGTCTTCACACCCGAAGACCTGGAGCGCATAGAGGGGAGGATGAGGGAGATCATAGAGCGTAACCTACCCCTAAAGCGCGTCGAGATGTCTAGAGAGGAGGCTATCAAGCTATTCCAGGAGCGGGGTGAACCCTACAAGGTGGAGCTCCTAAGGGAGATGGAGGAGGAAACCGTCTCAGTCTATTGGCAGGGGGACTTCGTAGACCTATGCCGAGGCCCCCACCTCCCCTCAACCGGCTATGTGAAGCATGTGAAGCTCCTATCCTCCTCCTCAGCCTACTGGAGAGGCATAGAGACCAATCCCGTAATGCAGCGCATCTACGGCATCAGCTACCCCGAGGAGGAGATGCTGAGGGAATATCTCCACCGCCTAGAGGAGGCTAAGCGCAGGGATCACAGGGTTCTAGGAGCCAAGCTGGATTTGTTCTCTATACATGAGGAGTGTGGAGCCGGCCTCATACTATGGCATCCGAAGGGGGCGATGCTGAGGAGGATCATCGCAGACTACGTCCTCGACGAATATCTGAAACGGGGTTATCAACTCGTATCTACGCCCCACATAGCCAGGGGGGAGCTGTGGGAGATCTCGGGACATATGGGCTACTATAGGGAGAATATGTACGTCTTCGAGAAGGGGGGTGAACGCTACGTCGTTAAGCCGATGAACTGCCCCTTTCACATCCTCATCTACAAGACCAAGACCAGAAGCTACCGAGACCTGCCGATCAGGTATACGGAGCTTGGAACCGTCTACCGATACGAGCGATCGGGAACGCTCCACGGCCTACTGAGGGTTAGAGGCTTCACCCAGGATGACGCCCACATATTCTGCACCCCCGAACAGCTTGAGGACGAGGTTCTAGGCGTCCTCGACCTAACGCTGCACATTCTAAGAACCATGGGCTTCAAGGAGTTCAAGGTTGTCCTATCGACCCGAGACCCAGAGCATCCGGAGAAGTATATGGGAACCGATGAGGAGTGGAGGCGCGCCCAGGAGGCGCTGATTCGGGCGCTGGAGAGGAAGGGGCTGCCCTATGAGGAGGCCCCTGGAGAAGCAGTCTTCTACGGCCCGAAGATCGATATAAAGCTCGTCGACGCCATCGGACGCACCTGGCAGTGCACCACCATCCAGATAGACTTCAACCTCCCGAGGAGGTTCAACGTCACCTATGTCGGACCCGATGGGAAGGAGCATCTCGTAGTGATGATCCATAGGGCCCTCTTGGGTTCCTTGGAGCGCTTCATAGGCGTGCTGCTGGAACATTACGCTGGGAATCTCCCCGTATGGCTGTCGCCGATTCAGGTTAGGGTTCTCCCCATCAGCGACAAGTATGTCCCCTATGCCAGGGAGGTCTATGAGAGGCTGAGGTCTGAGGGCATCAGAGCTGAACTCGATGATCGGGGTTTGACCATCGCCTATAGGGTGAGGGAGGCTGAGGAGGAGAAGATACCCTACATGCTCATCATAGGCCGAAGGGAGCTTGAATCCCAAACCGTATCGGTGAGGAGGCATAGGGTCGGAGACCTGGGTCAGATGACCCTTGAGGAGTTCCTCAGCCGCATCAAGAGGGAGATCGAGGAGAAGACCTCTTAGCCTCCATCCTCTCCAGGAGCTCAGCCCAATCGATCCTTATGAGGGCGACCATGATGACCACCAGAAGTATGGCTGTTGCGATGGCCCCCCATGGCCCTCCACCACCGCCGAAGAGGTCTCTGATGAAGACATAGCTGAAGCGCCCCGCATAGGCTATGGTGATGCCCATCGCCGTCTTCCCCAGAAACGCAGCAATCAAAGCCTTCCGGAGATCATAGCGCAGCATCCCGAGGGGTATTAGGATGAGGTCATCGGGTAGGGGGAGATAGGCGAAGAGGAAGATGGCCAGCATCCCATAGCGCTCAACAAGCCTCCTCGCACTCTCAAGCCGACGTTTATATCCCTCACCCAACAGCTTACGACCTCCGAGGCCGAGCAGATAGGCGCTGAACTCCCCTATCGTGGAGCCGACTCCGCAGACAAGGCCCAATAGAAGCGGATTGAGAGTAGCCCCGAAGGCATAGATGGTCAACGTATAGGGGACGGGAAAGAGTATGGTGAAGTTCCCGAAGATGGAGATGAGGAAGGCGCCTAAATAGCCGTAGACTCTGACGAGGCCCTCCATCCAGCCCCAGAGACCCATCGCACCCGCTCAGGAGACTAACCCCCTAAGATTCTTAAAAATGGGTTGCCGCATCTCTTAGAGTCAGATTGGAGAAACGTGTATAAATGCGGATTTGGATTAGAATTTTGGGTGAGTAAATTAAGCTCCGTAGGCGAAAAGGCTCAATTAATGGCTGATCTCATAGAGAGATGGGTTAACAATCCATTATCGAGGAGCTTGCTTAAATTCATTACAAAAAGGGATGAAAGGGGAAGAAGAATTGATAGACTATTTCTAAACTATATCGGATCAGAGGTATCGTTAAGTTTGGGGGATAAATTAGGAAGCTTCATTCTAAAACTCTTCTTTAAGGGGATAACGAAAAGGCTTGGGATAGATGAGGAGAGAATCAAGGAGCAGCTGAGATTCGGTTACTGGAGGAGGGGACTGGCATCAGTCCTGGAGGGAATAGCCCTGAAGGGGGTTGAGAGACCCTTCACAGCTTCAGCCCCCTTCCTAATCGTATGGAACTTCACCGACGCCTGCAACCTACACTGTAAGCACTGCTATCAGAGGGCTGATAAGCCCAAGCCGGATGAGCTCTCAACTGAGGATGCCCTGAGGGCGGTGGACATCATGGCCGACGCTGGGGTGGCCTACATAGCCTTCTCAGGCGGGGAGTCCTTGATGAGACCCGACTTCTTCGAAGTTGCCAAGAGCGTTGTGGAGCATGATATGGGATACTCCCTCGCAACGAATGGGACACTATTGACGAGGGAGAACGTTAAGAGATTGGAGGAGTCGGGATGCGACTTCGTCCAGATATCCCTCGACGGATTGAGGGAGACCCATAACAGGTTTAGGGGGATAGACTGCTATGATAGGGTTATCGAGGGAATTAAGAACGCAGTTGAATCGAGAATGGCGGTTGGAATAGCGACATGCGTTACGAGATATAACATCCATGAGGTGGATGCACTCATAGATCTCGCTGAGAAGCTTGGGGCAGACCAATTCATACATTACAACTTCATCCCAACCGGGAGGGGAAGGGAGATAATCGAGATGGATATCACACCGGATGAGAGGGAGGATCTCCTAAACCATCTCGCCTCCCAAATAGGTTCGAGGAGGCTTATCCTACTATCGACGGCCCCCCAGTATTCTAGGGTATGCCTCGGCTATGGATACGTCTCCCTCACCCACTTCGACACCGTCGGACAGCAGCTTGGGAAGAGTGAGGAGGTTGGATTCCTCGCAGAGTTCATAGGCGGATGCGGAGCTGGAAGACTCTACATGGCTTTACAGCCAAATGGAGACCTGACCCCCTGCGTCTTCATACCTATAAGGATTGGAAACATCCTTGTCGATGACTTCGTAGATCTCTGGTGGAACTCAGAGGTACTCAATAAGCTGAGGGATAGGAAGAGCTTCAAGGGATACTGTGGCCGATGCCCATGGAGGGAGGTATGCGGTGGGTGTAGGGCAAGAGCCTACGCCTACTTCGGAGATGTCCAGGAAGCCGATCCAGGATGTCCACTCAACATGGATCGATGGAGGATGATCGAGGGGAGGATCCCATCTCCAAGGTTAGAGGCCGAGGTCAAGGTAGGAGGCGACGGCTTCGATTAGATGGCTGAGCCTCTCAGCGAGTCGATCATAATCCATCAGCTCCCATCTCCGGAGGGGTGGAATATCAACGAAGCCATCAGGCTTAAGGAGTGGCACGACATTCTCCGACCTAAGCTCCATAGGCTCCCTCCCAAGCTCTCTATAGGCGCTCAGCATCTCCAAATAGTCATCTGGATCATAGAAGATCGCCGATCCAGGTGAGACACCTATGATCGCATCGTATTTGATCTCAGGTGTTGGTGAGGCGGCGTCGTTATATCCCTCAACTATTAGGGCCTCACAGCTTTCCAAGACCTCCTCCAGGCATGTTAATATAGCCCTTTTAGACAGCCTCCCATGTATCTCACCCCACTCCTCCATGCCATCTATCTCCACCACCTCCTCCGCGTCGGCCCTCAGGGCGTTGAGATAATCTTCATCGACGAGGAGTCTATGAGATGAGAGACCCCTATTTAATACGATAATATGCCTCATCTCTCCATCCCACATCGTATATCTCTCAACGATGAGATGGGTGTAGATGTCCTCTTCCAATAGATAGAGATCCCGCCCCATCCCCTCCTCAAGGAGGTTTTTAGCCTTTAATGGCGTGAAGAGGGCGTCAATGGGGTTTAGAAGCTCATGGGGTAGGGTGCAGCATGATGCCTCCCTCAGCTTTATTATATCCTCGCAGTATAGCCTCCCCTCGGATCGACATCTCAGATAGGCGTCATATTGATACCATAGGTTGTGGCCAGCCCTAGGCTTGAAAGGGGCCACCATAACACCCGCTTTGTGTAGCCCCCTACAGATGGCTGAGGCAACCGTCGTCTTCCCAGAGTCATGTGGTAGGAGGCCGAATATTAGGAGTCTCCTCCGAGGCATCAGGGGTTTGGGGAGGATCTGATGGAGTTAAACCTTAGGGTGGAGGCCTAGCTCCGAGGATGACCTCCACATTCATGGTCTTCCCCTCCCTAAGGATGGTGAGCACAGCCCTGTCTCCAGGCCTCTTATGCCGCTCCATGTATAGGACGAGATCATAGAACTGCCTGACGGCGTGTCCATCTACGCCGATGATTATGTCGCCTCCCACCTTCACCCTGCTGCCATCTATGATGGCCTCGGTGGTTCCGCCTCTGAGACCAGCCTTCTCAGCCGGCCCCCCCTCAACAACGTCGACGACGAGGCATCCCCTGGTTGAGGGGTCTAAGCCCATCGCCTCTGCGATGGCCGGCGTCACATCCATCCCCTCTATGCCGAGGTATGGATGGTCATAGGTTCCCTTCTCTATTAGATCTGGAAGCTCCCTCTTGATAGTGTCGATAGGGATGGCGAAGCCTATGCCCGCAAACTGCCCCGTCCCGCTGACGATGGCGGTATTCATGCCGACCACCTCCCCTCTCATGTTGAGCAGTGGGCCTCCACTGTTTCCGGGGTTTATTGCCGCATCGGTCTGAATGACGTCGACGATGACGAAGCCCCTTGGAGCCCTCATCTGCCGGCCTAGGGCGCTGACGACGCCCACGGTCATGGTCCCCTCAAGGCCGAAGGGGTTGCCGATGGCTATGACTCGCTCTCCGACGAGGAGTTGGGAGGAGTTTCCAAACTTAACGGGCCTTAGAAGACTCTCGGGGACATCGACATCTATGACTGCCAGGTCGACGTAGGGGTCTGTTCCGACGATCTCAGCCTCAGCTATGGTTCCATCGGGGAAGGTCACCTCTATCTCCCTCGCATCCTCGACGACATGATTGTTCGTGATGATCCTCCCCTCCTTATCGTAGACGAAGCCCGATCCAGTCCCCCTCCCAAAGGGTGTTCGAACGGAGATGAGGACGACGGACCACTTGGTTCGATTGTATATCTCGACGAGGGTTAGGGACTCGGAGGCGTTGCCGACCCTAAGAATCTTCATCTCATCCCTGAGGGATGAGAGCTCAGCCTGGAGGCTGTTAACCTGAAATCTTAGAGCCTCGATCTCACCCTCGAACTTCGATATCCTAAGCCTGAAGTCTAAGACGAAGTAGGTGAGGGCTGCGAGGTTGAGGATTATGAGGATGACGGCGGCGACGTATAAGAGGCTCCTCCGCCTATCAGCAACCTCCTCCATGGCTGATACACCACCTATTCTCTACGCCTAAAAGATAAAGGATATCCACCCTTAAAGTATGGGGTGCGACTCGCAGCCCTCTTCACCGGAGGAAAGGACAGCACCTATGCGGCTCACTTAGCTGAGAGCCTCGGAGACCTAAGATACCTGGTGACTATGATCCCACGGCGTGAAGATAGCTGGATGTTCCACACCGTCAACATAGGGTTGGCATCCCTCGTGGCGGAGGCCTATGGCGTCGAACACGTGGAGGCCTCAACTTCGGGGGTGAAGGAAGAGGAGCTCCAAGACCTTAAACGGGTTTTGGAGGG
>JAGHBJ010000074.1 GCA_021161045.1 Candidatus Bathyarchaeota archaeon | reverse complement strand
GTTTTGAGGCTCGCCTATGAGCGTCGAATACCCGTGACCCCTCAGGGCTCGAGGACGGGTCTAAGCGGCGGAGCCCACCCAATCTACGGCGGGATAGCCCTCAGCCTCGACGAGATGAACCGGATCGTTGAGATAGATGAGGACAACCTCATGGCCGTCGTCGAGCCTGGAGTCCTCATCATGGAGCTCCACGAGGAGACGGAGAAACTTGGGCTTCTCTATCCCCCAGATCCAGGGGAGGAGTCTGGAAGCCTCGGCGGAAACATATCGACCAACGCCGGAGGCGTCAGAGGGTTGAAGTATGGGGTGACGAGAGACTATGTCCAAGGCCTTGAAGCCGTCCTCCCCAACGGCGAGGTCATCCAGCTTGGAGGCAAGATCGTGAAGAACTCGACGGGCTATGAGCTCATCGACCTCCTCATAGGGTCTGAGGGGACGCTGGCCGTCGTGACCCAGGCCATCCTCAAATTGGTGCCTAAGCCTGAGTATTCGGCGCTCCTCTACATCCTCTTCAACTCGACTAGGGATGCGGCGAGGGCTGTCTCGGAGATGATCCGTCGAAGGGTTGTCCCCTTCGCCGTTGAGTATATGCCGAGGGATGCTGTGGAGGTGGTTGAGCGATACCTGGAGCGTCGTATGCCAGATGATGAGCATGAGGCCTACCTCATAGTCGGCGTCGAGGGGAACAGCGAGGCCGAGGTTGAGTGGCAGATGGAGACCGTCGGGGAGGTCTGTATGGAGCATGGAGCTGAGGATGCCTATGTAGCCGATACAGAGGCGAGGATGAGGGAGCTTTGGGAGGGGCGTAAATGCCTCTTTGAGGCCTACAAGGCCTTCTGGGAGGTCGATGAGGTAGATGTCTGCGTCCCGAGGAGCAGGCTACCCGACTATGTGGAGGGGGCTGAGAGGATCGGGGAGAGGCATAGGTTGAGGGTCGTCGTCAACGGCCACGCCGGAGATGGAAACGTCCACGCCATCATAGTGAAGCCTGAGGAGATGGAGCGCGAAGTCTGGCTTGGGAAGCTGGAAGCCATAATCGACAACCTCATCCACCTAGGCCTAAGCCTCGGGGGAACAGTCTCAGGGGAGCATGGACTAGGCTATACGAAGAGGAAATATCTCGTGGAGAAGGTTGGCCCAGTTCAGGTGGAGTTGATGAGGGCCATTAAGAAAGCCTTCGACCCGAGGGGTATCCTAAACCCTGGTAAGATACTCCCTTGACAGCGGGGTGCTGGAGACCTCCATCGGCTGTCGATGGGATAGATCTCACAGGGCTGCTTGACGAGGGCTGTAGCCTCATCTTTAAGAGAGCTTTAACCATATCAGGCTTTGATGGCAGTGGACGGAAAACCCTTCCTAGACCCCGTGGAGACGAGGCTCTTCTCTAGGGGTTCAGGCCCATTGCTGAAGCTGGTGAGGGGGGAGGGCATCTACGTCTGGGATGAGGCCGGTAATCGATACATCGATGGGAGCTCAGGGCCCATCTGCGTAAACATCGGCTACGGCGTCAGGGAGGTTTGGGATGCAGCCCTAAAGCAGTTGGAGAGGCTCCCCTTCGCCCACAGCTTCCACCACGCCGTTGAGGTCGTCGTGAAATGTGCGGAGAAGCTAGCTGAGTTCACGCCTCCAAGCCTTACACGGGTCTTCTTCTGCTGTGGAGGCTCGGAGGCCACGGAGTCAGCCGCCAAGATGGCGAGGCAATACCACCTAGAACGGGGTGAGGGGAGTCGATATAAGGTGATAGCTCGATGGCAGAGTTATCATGGCAACACCCTTGGAGCCCTATCGATGTCTGGGAATATCCAGAGGCGGAGGCTCTACACACCCATGCTGCTTGACTTCCCCCATATACCGCCCGCCTACTGCTATCGATGCTGGTTTGGGAAGACCCCTGAGAGCTGTGACCTCGAATGTGCCTGGGCCTTGGAGACGGCTATAAAGGCTGTTGGCCCCGAGTATGTCTCAGCCTTCATCGCCGAGCCGGTTGTGGGGGCCACCCTTGGAACCGTTCCAGCGCCTGAGGACTACTTCAAGATAATCAGGGAGATATGTGATCGCTATGGGGTTCTATTCATCGCCGATGAGGTGATGACGGGCTTCGGCAGAACCGGTAGACGCTTCGCCCTCGAACATTACGGCGTAGAACCCGACATAATGGCTGTGGCCAAGGGCCTATCCAGCGGCTACATACCCCTTGGAGCCGCCGTCGCATCTGAGAGGGTCTATGAAGCCTTTAAGAGCCCCTTCTTTCACGGCCACACCTATACGGGGCATCCCGTCGCCTGCGCCGTCGGATTGGCAGTGATGGAGTATATTGAGAGGCACAACCTCGTAGAGAGGGCGGCGGAGATGGGGAGACACCTACTGAGGAGGCTTCAAGACCTCTATGATTATGGCATCGTCGGCGATGTCCGAGGCCTAGGACTCTTCGCGGGCATAGAGTTCGTCGCCGATCGAGAATCTAAGAAACCCTTCCCACCCGAGAAGAGGGTTCACCAGAGGGTCTACGAGGCCTGCCTGAGGAATGGCCTCCTCATTTATCCAGGCTCTGGAACCGTAGATGGAGTTAGGGGCGACCACATACAGGTGGCTCCACCCCTCATCGTCGGCCACGGCGAGGTTGACGAGATCGTTGATAGACTCTACAAATCCATAGGTGAGGTGAAGAGGGAGCTGAGGGGGTAGAGGTGAAGATCACCTACATGCCTGCTAAGGAGCTCATAATCCTAGAGATGGTTGAGTACACCCTACAGGAGCTCGCCGAGGTCTGCGCCCTCCTCATAGAGGCTGGGAGACCCGTCGTCCTCAACTGGGCGGAGGGAGTCGCCTTCCACCACGTCCCCCTACCCTTCAACACCAAGGAGCTCCTGAAGGAGCGTATGAGGGGCCGCATCTACTGGGCGAGCCTCCTCTACGCGGAGATGCCTGAGTACCGACCCATACTAAGAGTAGGCGCCAGGGAGGTTCCGGTTCTCGCTACGCCTAACCCACTTTTAAAGGAGGTGGCGAGGTGGCTTAGGGAGAGATTGAGGGAGCATAAAGGGATGGAGGTATAGAAAGGCCAACTATTCTCCTCTAAGCCACTTCCTGATGTTTCGAGCCTCCTGGACGGCGAGGAGGATGATGACGCCGATGGTGAGGAGCTGCATCACCTCTGTTCCCCATCCCCCGATGAGGGTGTCGAGGAGCCTCGCGGCATCCATCCATAGGCCTATGAGCATCCCGACGACTATGGCGTGAGGTGGAGGCTGTCTCACCCTAAACTCCACGGATTCGGAGACGGTGAAATATGTCTCACCTCTCCACCTATAGCTGGCGACGGCTGGACTTAGGGTGTAGATGCCCCCAGCCCTCGGCGTCAATCTATAGGTGATGCTCCTAGATCCGCCTGGCTCTATGCCTCCCCAACCCTCAGCTGTGGAGCCTGAGATCTCCAGGCTTAGGGGATAATGGTAGGCTGTTTGGGAGTCGTTTAGATAGACGGCCTCTACGGAATCCTCTCCTAGATTCTCCACGATGACGGTGACGGTCACCTCCTCCCCCTGATCCACGATGGTTGGCGAGACGGTTTTGATGACCCTTATCTCCGGTGGGAGAGATGCCTCGAAGTTGGCTGAGAGGGCGGAGGCAGGTATGGAGGCGCCCGTGGGTAGGGTCTCAACCATCATCCCAGCCGGCGGCTTCTCGAGAGGTAGGGTTGTGTACAATTTGCCATAGATGGGTGCGCCGATGGTGGTGTTCATGATGAGGAGGAGTAGGTTTGACACCTCGGCATCTGGGGAGAAGGAGATGCCCTCAGCGCCGAGGAGATCATCGAGGCTTAACGTATGCCTATCAGGTGGGGAGTGGACGCCTCTCCTCCAGTAGCCTATGAGTCCTGAGACTCCTATTCCTCCCTCAACCCTGGGGAGGATGAGATCCGTCAGGTTTAGGGTCTCCAGCTGCTCCATGGGGAGGTATTGGATGAGCGTCAGGGGGTTGATGATGCCCGCGTATAGTAGGACGCCGTCGGCGGATTCCCTGAGCCTCCCAGTCTTATAGGCCTCGACGACGGCCTCAGCGAGGCCCCCTCGATTTGAGGGGATGAGGCTGAGATATTCATCAGCCAGCTCATCAACGCCGGCGGAGGAGGTATAGACGCCGAGGTATATCTTCTCCGGCCCCTCCGTGGAGTTAATCTCCCTCTCGATGGAGAGGAGTCGATGGAGCTGGATGTCCAGCTGCTTAGAGAAGGCTGAGACTATGGATGAGGAGCGCTCCTCCGCCACCTCCAGGGGGGTGTCGAGGTAGATATTGAGGAGAAGCGTCGGCGGAGCTAGCTCCATGAAGGAGGAGGGAGCGAAGCCCCCCAGCTCCATTCCCCCATCCCTCATCACCTCCCTCAGTAGGTCTATGAGGCCCTCATGGGTGATGACCACCGAGGCGAGGAGGCCCTCAGCCTCAGGGCCTTTCAGGTCGATGTCCCCAATGGAGAGCTCGGAGTCGAGGAATAAGGCTGCTATATAGCCTCTGCCGACATCGTCGGCGAGGGCGATGAGATTTTCCACGTAGACCTCCTCCCCCTGAGCCTGGATCACGGGGGAGGGGAATGCCGCCGTGAGGAGGAATATTAACGCCGCTGTGGCGGCTCCACCTCTAAGCCTATCTCTAAGGCCCTCGGAGAGGGGTGTGAGGACCTTCTCCAGCAGCTTCCCCACCTCCACCCCGATGTGGGTTGATACGGCGACGATGACGGTGTTCTCGGCGGAGGCGATGAGGATGGGGGAAAGGATGTTGGTGATCAACATCGATAGGAGCTCCCTCATAGACTCCATGGAGGGCATACCACCAGCCATGAGGGGTGTAATCCTCTCGATGAGGGGGCCGATTATCGGGGCCTCCATGAGATGGGCGATGGTCAAGCCCCTTGGGAGGGGTGGAATCATGGTGAGGAGGTTTCCCCCACCCTCCATGAGGCCTAGCTCCCTAGCCCTCTGGATGATGTTGTAGAGGGAGAGGCCCATGAAGGCTGAGATGGTGGAGTAGATGCCCACGGCTGTGGAGACTCCCCCCAACCTCCTGCGGATGATGACCCCGCAGAGGATGCCGGTTAACACCCAGATGAGTAGAAGCTCCCTATAGGCTAGGGAGTCTCCGAAGGTGAGGTAGGCTGAGACTATAAGGGTGAGAAATGATGAGCCTAAGAGGGGGCTGAGCCAGTCAGCTATCATCCTTAAGGTTGGATGTAGAAGTAGATAGCCGAGGGTGAAGGCCAATAGAACGCAGAGGGGATAGGCTAAGAGCTTCCTCATGGCTCTGCCATGAGTGAAACCCCTCCTCATATAAGCTTCTCGATGAACCTCTAAACTTTAAAGCCTAGAAGCGGAGAGTATAGGAGCCGGTGTCCGCGATGAAGGGGGAGGCCGAGAAGATCATCTCAAAGGCGAGGGAGGAGGATCGAGACTTCCTCCTAGAGCCTGAGGCTAAGAGACTCTGCGCCCTCTATGGGCTGCCCGTCACCAGATTTGAGGTGGCCAAATCGGAGGATGAAGCCGTAGAGGCCGCGAGGAGAATTGGATTCCCCATAGTCCTGAAGGTGATCTCACCGCAGGTTCTCCACAAATCCGATGTTGGAGGAGTCATCCTAAATCTCAGAGACGAGGAGGGAGTTAGGGAGGCTTACCGGAGGATACATGAAAACGTGAAGGCGAAGGTTCCAGGAGCCGTCATCGAGGGGATTATCGTCCAGGAGATGGCGCCCAGCTCGACGGAGGTCATCGTGGGAGCCATTAAGGATCCAACATTCGGCCCCACCATCATGTTCGGCCTCGGAGGGATCTTCGTCGAGATACTCAGAGATGTCTCCTTCCGATTAGTCCCCATAGAACGCGTCGACGCCGAGGAGATGATAGGAGAGATAAAGGCCTACAAGATCCTCGAGGGGGCTAGAGGCATGCCCAAGGCCGATAAGGAGGCCCTGATAGAGATCCTCCTTAAAACCTCTGAGATGCTGATGGATATCCCCGAGATAAAGGAGCTAGACCTAAACCCCATAATGGTCTACGAGAAGGGAGCGAAGATCGTCGACGCGAGGGTCATCCTAGAGGGGGCTAAGGGGTAGAAAGATAGGGGAGAAGCCTCTCCTCCAACGCCCCAACGCCTGCGCCCAGCCTCAACTCATAGCCGAGGATCTTCAATGCCATCTCCAGGCTGGACATCGTCGCCGCCAGGTCGGTGATGGTAGCCGATCCCATGTGGCCAATCCTAATGATCCTCCCCTTCAGCTTTCCAAGGCCTCCAGCTATGACGACTCCATGCCTCTCCCTCATAATCTTCCTCAACTCGGCGTCGTCGATCCCCTCCGGAACCTTAGCCACGGAGACGGTGTGGGCCTCATAGCCCCTCGCTGGGAAGGACTCCAAGCCTATGGCCTCCAAGCCAGCTCTGAAGGCCTCTGAGAAGGCCCTATGCCTCCTCCACCGGTTCTCCAACCCCTCCTCGGCGATGAGTCTCAACGCCTCTAGGAGGCCTAGGATCATACCCGTAGGCGGGGTGGCGAAGTATCCGCTGGGATCCCTCATCACCGGCCCCCAACGCCTCAAGTCGGCGAAGTAGTCGGCTACAGGCTTCTCACGGCGCTCAACGACGCTCCAAGCCTTATCGTTAAGGCAGAGAAGAGCCAATCCAGGTGGAGCTCCAAGAGCCTTCTGACTTCCGGTGAGGCAGAGGTCGAGGCCCCACTCATCCATCTTCAAGGGCATACCTCCGACGCCGCAGACGGAGTCGATGATACAGACGGCGTCCGTACCCCTGGCGATGCGGCCTATCTCCTCCACGGGGTTTGCCACACCCGTCGAGGTCTCGACATGCTCGACGGTGAAAGCCTTATAATCGGCCTCCTGAAGCCTCTCCTCGACGAGCTTCGGATCTACGGGCTGACCCCAGTCGAAGCGGAGATGGTCGACGACTCCTCCATGAGCCTCGACGATCTCGCTCCAACGCTCACCGAAGAAGCCGTTCTCAACGCAGAGAACTCGATCGCCAGGCTCGATGATGTTTGCTATGGCGGCCTCCATGCCGAGAGTCCCACTTCCAGGGAGGATGAAGGGGTGTCCCTCGGTCTGGAAGAGCATCTGGGTAAGCCTCAAGGATTCGAGGAAGGCCTCCTTGAACTCCTCACTCCAATGGCTTATGACGGGTTTAGATAGGATCCTCAGAACCCTCGGCGAGACCATGGTGGGGCCAGGTATCATCAGAAGTTCACGCTCAAACCTCGGAGACATCCCGCACCCCAATACTCCCCTATCTAAATAACCCTTTCTGGCAACCATTATTAGCCGATGGAGGAATAGAGGATGATCGCCATGGCTAGGGCGCTGAGGATCGATGAGGTGGACAATGTAGCCACCCTTCTATCTCAGGCCTCCGGTGGGGAGATCGTGGAGATCGTCTCCGGTGGAGGATCCATCATCGATAGGGTTGAAGCCCTCGAGGCCATCCCCTTCAGCCATAAGATCGCCCTCATCGACATAGCGGAGGGCGAGGAGATCATCAAGTATGGGGAGGTCATCGGTGTGGCCTCCAAGCCGATAAGACGGGGTGAATGGGTTCATACACACAACGTTGAGAGCTTGAGACTTCCAGAGAGGAGGATTTGAGATGGAGTTCTACGGCTATGAGAGACCTGACGGCTCGGTGGGAGTTAGAAACCACCTCCTAGTTTTAGCCCCCATCGACTGCAGCTTTGAGCCGGCTAAGAGGATCGCGCATCAAGTGGAGGGAGCCGTGGCCGTAACTCAGCATCATGGCTGTGGACTGGATTGGATGGTGGCTCACAACCTCATCGGCATAGCCTCGAATCCCAATGTGGCCGCCGTCCTCATAGTCGGCCTCGGCTGCGAAACCCTGAACGCCGATATAATAGAGGAGGGCTTGAAGCCGACGGGTAAACGAGTTGAGAGGGTCATCATCCAGGAGGAGGGTGGAACCATAAGGGCGATAGAGAGAGGAGTGAGGCTGCTACGCGAGATGGCTGAGGAGGTCTCAGAGCAGCGGCGGGAACCCTTCCCTCTTTCAAGGCTCACATTAGCCGTCGAATGCGGTGGTTCAGATGCCACATCTGGGATAGCGGCTAACCCAGCCGTGGGAGTGGCCGCAGACCTCCTCATCGAGGAGGGTGGAGCCGTCATAATCAGCGAACCACAAGAGATGATCGGAGCGGAGAACTATCTCTGTAAACGAGCCGTGAACAGGGAGGTGGCCGAGGCGATTAGGGAGATGATCCAGAAGCAGGTTAGGAGACTGGAGGCGATGGGGGTGGAAAGTCGATATATGTCTAGGGGAAACATCGAGGGAGGTCTAACCACGATAGAGGAGAAGAGTCTAGGAGCCGTAAGGAAGGGGGGAACAAAAACGATAATGGGAGTGCTGAGAAACGATTGGAGCGGCCTCGATAAGCCGAAGGGCGGTGGACTCTGGCTTCAGGATGGAACCGGATGGGATATTGGGTCTGTCACCCACATGGTAGCAGCCGGAGCGCAGATCGTCGTCTTCACGACGGGGAGGGGTTCAACCGTAGGCCATGCCATAGCCCCAGTGATAAAGGTGACTGGAAACCCTGAGACCTATCGACGGATGGGGGATAATATCGACATCAACGCCGGAACCATCATAGAGGGCGTGGAATCGATAAGGGAGGTGGGCGAGCGCATCTTCAACCTCGTCATCCAAGTCGCCTCGGGGAGGAAGACTAAGGCGGAGCTCCTAGGCTATAGGGAATTCGCAATCTTCAAACGGGATAGGGCTGCTGAACGCCTACTCGGATTCTGCTAACCCTTCAACCTCTCCAGGATTATCGCTGGGCAGACCCGTTTAACGCCTTCGATTCCACCTATACGCTCAGAGATCAACCGCGTCAGGGCTCGGCCATCCCTAGTCCAGACCTCCATCATGATCATGTGATCACCAGTTGAGGTGGCCACCCATCTCGCCTCCCGAAGCTGTGAAAGGCTCTGAGCCACCTCCAGCAGCCTAGGAGGCTCCACATCGACGCCTACTATGGCGACGGTTCTCAAGCCTAGCTTCGAGGGCTCCACTTCCACCGTGAAACGCCTAATCACCCCCTCCTCCACCAGGGCCTGAATCCTCTTCCTCACCGTTGACTCGCTTAGGCCAAGTTTCTTAGCCATCTCCGTGTAGGGTCTCCGTCCATCCTCCATCAACAGCTCTATGATCCTCAGATCGATCTCGTCGAGCATCGTTGATCCTATTTTCGGATAAATTAATTAATTTTTCGTCGAAATTCATCCGAAAAAGATATATCACATAGATGTCAATCGAGAATAGATGAAGAGCCTAAAGGGAACCAGAACCGAGAAGAATCTCCTGATAGCCTTTGCAGGAGAGTCCCAGGCCCGAAACCGATACACCTTCTTCGCCTCCCAGGCGAGGAAGGAGGGCTATGAGCAGATCGCAGCCATCTTCCTGGAAACCGCCGAGAATGAGAGGGAGCATGCGGAAACCCTCTTCAAACTCCTTGAAGGAGGCCTCGTTGAGATCACCGCCTCCTATCCAGCAGGAAAGATCGGAAGCACCGCCGAGAACCTGAGAGCCGCCGCTGAGGGTGAACGATACGAGCATACCGAGATGTACCCCGAGTTCGCCAAGGTGGCGGAGGAAGAGGGCTTCAATAAGATCGCCGCCACCCTCAGAGCCATAGCCGTCGCAGAGAAGCATCACGAGGAGAGATTCCTAAAGCTCCTAGAGAACGTGGAGAGGGGAACTGTCTTCAAGAAGGATAAGGCTGTGAGATGGAAGTGTCGTAAATGCGGCTACGTCCATGAGGGCACGGAGCCTCCGGAGAGATGCCCCTCCTGCGGACACTCCTGGACCTACTTCGAGATCCTCTGCGAGGAGTATTGATCCCTAACTTTTTATCGACGATGAAAGATTGATATGGTGATGAATATGAAGTGGAGATGCTCTATCTGCGGATATATATACGACCCAGAGGTTGGCGACCCCGATTCAGGAGTTGAGCCTGGAACCCCCTTCGAGGAGCTGCCTGAGAGCTGGGTCTGCCCCATCTGCGGCGTCGGCAAGGATCTCTTCGAGAAGCTGGGGAATTAAGGATGGCTCCGCGGAAAGTGGCTAAGGGAGTCTACTGGGTTGGAGCTCTAGACTGGGATAGACGACTCTTCGACGAGTTGATACCCCTCCCCGATGGGACAAGCTATAACGCGTATTTAATTCAGGGAGACAGGCGGGTGGCGTTAATAGACACCGTAGATCCCTCTAAGGTTGAGAGACTCCTCGATTCCCTTCGGGATCTGAACATAGAACGGATAGACTACGTCGTCGCAAATCACGCTGAGCAGGATCACTCGGGTGGTATACCCGAGATCCTGGAAGCCTATCCCGAGGCATCGGTTGTCGCAACGCCGAGGTGTAGGGAGCTCCTCATGGATCTCCTCCACCTCCCCGAGGAGAGGATCAAGACGGTTGAAGATGGGGAGCAGCTATCGCTGGGGGATAAAACCCTGGAGTTCATTCACGCCCCCTGGGTTCACTGGCCTGAGACCATGTTGACTTATCTGAGGGAGCAGCGAATCCTCTTCACCTGCGACCTCTTTGGCTCCCACCTCGCCACCAGCGATCTCTCAGTCAGAGACGAGGGGGAGGTCTATGAGGCTGCGAAGAGATATTACGCCGAGATCATGATGCCCTTCAGAGCCGTCATACGCAGACACTTGGAGAGGATCAGGGAGCTGGAGGTAGACGTCATAGCTCCGAGCCACGGCCCGATCTATAGAGACCCCTCCTTCATACTCAAGGCCTATGAGCACTGGATCTCAGATGAGGTGGAGAACGAGGTCGTCATCGTATACGTCTCCATGCATGGAAGCACGGGGGAGATGATTGCCCGACTTGTCGACGCCTTGATGGAGCGGGGCATAGGGGTGAAGCCCTTCAACCTCACGGTGACGGACATTGGCGAGTTGGCAATCGCCCTCGTCGACGCCGCAACCCTCGTGGTCGCATCTCCAACGGTGCTTGGAGGCCCCCATCCAAGCATACTATACGCGGCTCACATCATCAACGCCCTCAGACCTAAGCTGAGATACATCGTCCTCATAACCTCCTACGCCTGGGGCGGGAGAACACTGAAGATGTTGAGGGAGACATTATCAGGCCTCCAAGCGGAGATCATAGATTCGATAGAAATCAAGGGAAAGGCTAGGGAAAGAGATCTCGAGAGAATAGATCGATTAGCTGAAGAGATCTTAAATAAGCATCAGGAGATTGGAATAAAGGAGGAGTAGAAATGACTGAGAAGCTACAGATCTATAAATGCGATATCTGCGGCAACATCGTTCTGGTGATGCATAGCGGCGTTGGACAGCTCGTCTGCTGTGGTCAGCCTATGAGGCTGATGGAGGAGAAGGGAGAGGAGAGTGGCTATGAGAAGCATCTACCCGTCGTTGAGAGGGTTGGGGGAGAGGTGAGGGTTAAGATCGGCTCCATCCCACATCCCATGGAGGAGGATCACTACATAGAGTGGATAGAGGTTGAGACCGAGAAGGGTGTGATGGTGAGATTCCTCAAGCCTGGTGATAAGCCCGAGGCAGTCTTCAAGACCGATGAGGAGATCTTGAAGGCTAGGGATTACTGTAATCTACACGGTCTATGGATGAGTAGGTGAAATAACATCTCCTTTTTTAAAGAATAAAAAGAGAGTTGCTGGTTGTTTATTCTATTAGATTCTCGAAGGACTCCTCGTGGGCTATCTCCTCGGAGAGGATGTGCTCGATGAGATGGAAGGTCTTGACGTCCTTCTCGTAGCAGGGGCTTAACCAATTCAATATCTTGTTATATACCTCGATGGCGCAGGCCTCGGCCTCCGCGAGGGCCTCTAATATCCCCTTAAGGTCGTTTAGATCTTCAGGGTATTTCACCGTCTTACAGTTCGCGATCTCATAGAGCTTCTCGATTCCATAGGGGAGATCTCCACCAAGCTCTAGGATCCTCTCAGCAAGCTCGTTAGCATGCTCCTCCTCTTCCTCCGCGATCTTCTCAGCTAACTCGGCGATATGGGGGGAACCAGGGCCATGAACCATCTTCGCGATCCACTTATAGGCATAGTAGGCGATCCACTCATCCGCGTAGGCCTTCTTCAGAAGCTCTATCAGCTCCCCCACATCAACCTTCACTATTTCCCGACCCTTTCTACCCATAGAAGCACCCTAGACATCTTCTCCCCATGTTTTAAAAGAGTTCCCTAAGGGGAAGACTCTAATCAAGCCTTTAGGGAGTGTAAAATGGTGTCCAAGATGTGCGAGTTTAAAGTCTTCCTGGAGGATGAGGAGATCATGAGAGACGTCATCTACGCCAGGGAAGAAGGCGATAAGGTGATCCTCAGAGATGTCCTCGGCGAGACCAGGATTGTGGAGGGGGCTAAAATCCTAGAGGTCGACGTCTCAGCTGTCAGACTCCTACTTGGAAAGACCTAGAGGGGCCTCCCGAGTTCGTCGAACCCCCTCTCGCCGTTTATATAGCTCCTTAACAGCTCCGGAAGCCTTGAAGCCTCCTGTCTCACCTGCCTCCAGCTGTCCCTATCCCTCAGCGTTACGGTGTCATCCTCAAGGGTTTGATAGTCAACCGTTACGGCGATGGGTGTTCCAATCTCATCTTGACGAGCATACCGCTTCCCAATCGACCCCTTCTCCTCATACTCGACCGTCAATCCCGCATCCTTCAGCTGGCTCCATATCTCCCTCGCCTTCTCAGGTAGGCCATCCCTCGTGACGAGGGGCATCACAGCAACCTGTATGGGGGCGATCCACCTAGGCAGGGCTAGGACTGTTCTCCCATCCCTCTTACGATATGCCACCTCAAGGGCTACGTAGACGAGTCTATCCAGGCCGAAGCTCGGCTCAACGACGTGGGGTAGAAACCTCGATCCATCGGCCCTACGAACCGTAAGGTCTACTCCAGAGGCCTTCTGATGGGCTTTGAGGTCATAGTCGGTTCTATAGGCGTGTCCAGCAATCTCGATCCATCCCCAGCTCTCAAGGTAGACCTCATGGTCATAGGTCTGAGTCGAATAGTGCGACCTCTCCTCGGGCAGATGCGCCCTGAAGCGCTGCCGTTCAGGGGGTACGCCGAGGTATGTGATGAACCTCTTCGATACCCCCATGAAGTAGGCCTGCCACTCGGTTTTTATGTAGCCTCTCTCCACGGCCTCTCCCAGCGTAACCTCCAGCGGCTCCTTGAAGCCCTCAGCCTCCATCTCTTCAGTTATGAGCTTGACGGATTCGTCTGAAACCTCCTTAAACCAGGGGCATTGACCCTCCTGAGGGTCGAAGAAGAGCTCCAGCTCCATGATGGTGAACTCCCTAAGCCTCAGCAATCCCCTTCGAGGCGAGATCTCATTCCTCATGACTTTCCCGATCTGGGCGAGGGCGAAGGGGAGTCGCTCTCTGGCGTGGTGGAAGCCGAGCTTGAAGTTGAGGAACATCCCCTGAGCGGCCTCGGGCCTGGCGAAGCCTGGCTCTCCACTCATAGGCCCGATCTGGGTTTGGAACATGGTGAGGAATTCCTGTGGCTCGCCTAGGTCTCCGCCGCACTCGGGACATCTAATCCTCTTCTCCCGTAGCAGCCTCCTTATGGCCTCCTCACCCATCGCCTCTACGTATTCGAGACCCGCCTCCTCCTCTATGAGGTGGTCAGCCCTGAAGACCCTGTGGCATTTAAGGCATTCCACCATAACGTCCTTGAAGTGCTCCAGATGCCCCGAGGCCTTGAAAACCCTCAGGGGATTGAGAACAGGCGTGTCCAGTTCGAGGAAGCCGTGGGGATCGACGAAGAAGCGTCTCCAAGCCTTCTCGATGTTTCTCTTCAGTTTCGTCCCCAGGTTCCCATAGGTGTAGAAGCCTCTGAGGCCGCCATATATCTCGAAGGAGGGCCAGAAGAAGCCTCTCCTCCTGGCGAGTTCCATAATAGCCTCGTGGAGTTCCCTCCCCTCCATATCCAGCCCTAATCGAATTGATGTTGATCCATATAAAGATGAATAAGGAGCTCCTCCCTAAGGCTCCTCTATGATCGGCCTAAATTTATATCCGTATTCGATGATGCCAGAGGAGCCGTCCTCCCTAACCCTCCTGAAGGTGGCCTCAACTCGGAGGCCAACCCTCATCTCCTCAGGCTCCACATCGACGACCTGAGAGAGGATCTGAGCGCCGTCATCCAGCTTTATGAGAGCGACGACGTAGGGGGCATACTTCTCATACCCCTTAGGGGGATGCTGTATAACGGTCCAGGATAGCACCGTCCCAGTCTCGCTTAGTTTACACTCCTCCAACTCCCTACAGCCGCAGTGTGGACAGAGTCGTCTCCTGGGGAAGATTATTGCGCCACATTCGGTGCAAAGCTCTCCTATCAGCCTATAGCGATATTTGATCTCCCTCCAATACCTTGGGACACTCATCCTAATGCCTCCGTAGAATTGTAATCGAGGCGGTGGAGGCGACTCCGCCGAGGTTCTCGGCTACACCCACCTCCGCATCCTCCACCTGGCATCGACCCGCTTCCCCTAGGAGCTGGAGTGCTATCTCCGCAACCTGATATACGCCCGTCGCCCCCACGGGGTTGCCCCTAGCCTTTAATCCGCCAAAGGTGTTGACAGGAAGTTCCCCATCTCTCCGGACATTTCCCTCCGATACATAGCGAGCTCCAAATCCCTTCTCGACGAAGCCTAAGTCCTCTAGGCTGAGGATACCTATGATCGTCGTCGAGTCGTGGAGCTCCACCAGGTCTATGTCCCGTGGGGAGATGCCAGCCCTCTCATAAGCTCTCTTGGACGCGGTTCTCACAGCTTCGAGGATTAGGGGGTCGCTTCTCTCGGTTAGGAAGAAGTGATCCACGGCGACTGTTGAGGCTGCTATCTCCACATCGCCGCGATCTGCGGTTAGGACGAGGGCCGCCGCTCCGTCGCCTATGCCGGAGCATTCAAGCATATGTATCGGGTCTGCCTCCATCGGGGAGGAGAGGATCTTCTCGACGCTGACCCTGAAGGGATACTGAGCATGGGGGCAGCCCACGGCGTGTTCATGGCTTATGGCTGCGAGGGCTGCGACCTCCTCGGGCTTAGCCTCATAGCGCTCCATGTAGAGCCTATGGAGTAGGGCGCATAGGCCTACATCTGTGACACCGGTGTAGGCTGTGTACTCCTGATCCTCGGCCATCGCCAGGGCTGAGCGAACCTCAAGTGGCAGGGCGTCACTCATCTTCTCAACGCCTACAACGAGGACGCTATCGTAGAGGCCTGAAGCGACGGCGAGGTTGGCTTCATGAACGGCGACTCCGCCGCTGGCCTGGGCTGCCTCAACCCTCATGGCTGGGAGGCCATATAGCCCGAGGGCGTCAGCCATCAAGGCTCCCAGGTGTAATTGACTCTGAAGCGGCGCGGCCCCCATATTCGCGACGTATAACGCATCTATGCGCTCCACCTCAGCCTTCTCCAAGGCCTTTAGGGCTGCCTCGCAGGCGAGGTCTCTCAGCGATAGCTCCCAGTGTTCCCCTATGGGGGTGAGGGCCACCCCGGCGATGTATACGGGTCTCATAGGTGGATCTTTCCCCTCATCCTGGAGTATAGGCTGTAGTCTATGTATCTCTTCCTAGCTATGAAGGCTGAGACGGGTAGGTCTCTTGGTCTGCCCTCCATTATGGCGTCCTGGACGACGAAGCTGAAGGCGTCACTCCCAGCCCCAGAGCCGTAGGAAACGACGAGAATTCTATCTCCCGGCTCAGCTACATCGAGGGTGGCAGCCAAGCCGATGGGCGTGGAGCCGGCGTAGGTGTTGCCGACGTAGGGGACGATGAGACCAGGCTTTATGGCATCCATGCTGAAGCCAAGCCTCTTAGCCACCTTAACTGGGAACTTAACATTCGGCTGGTGAAAGACGGCATACTTGAAATCCTCGGGGCCATAGCCCAGCTCAGCCATCAAGCCCTTTGCGGCCCCGATGATATGCCTGAAATATGCTGGCTCACCCGTGAACCTGTTCCCATGCCGCGGATACATCTCAAGGCCCCTCCTCCAGAAGTCTGGGGTGTCGGTGACGTAGGAGTAGGAGCCTTCAAGATAGGCGAGAGTCCTCTCGGATTTGAGGGTGAAGATGAGGGCGGCTCCACCACAGGCCACGGTATACTCTAAGGGGTCTGCGGGCCGCCCCTGAGCCGTGTCGGCCCCTATAGCCATGGCATACTTCACCATGCCGCTGGACACCAATCCTATACAGGCCTGGAAGGCCTCTGTTCCGGCTTTACAGGCGAACTCATAGTCGGCGGCCGTCACGTGGGGCGTCGCCCCTATCGCCTCGGCGACGATGGTTCCGCAGGGCTTTACGGCGTAGGGCTTGGACTCGGTTCCGACATAGATGGCTCCGATCTCCCTTGGATCTATCTTAGCCCGTTTTATGGCGTATCGGGCGCATTCCACCGCGATGGTTACGGCGTCCTCATCGATGGAGGCTACGGCCTTCTCCTCTATCGGCTCAGCGCATCCACCCCAGACCCTGCTGATCTCGGAAGCCTTGAGCCTATTCATGGGGATATAGGCCCCATAACCTATTATGCCGACGGGGCGGCTTGTTTTCAAAACCATCACCAGTGGCGATGATTGATGGATTCATATTCATGTACTATTTATAAGTTTTCGTTGAGCATCGATTAGCCATTCGGCGATCGCCGAATCAGCCGAGAAAAGGTTTTGAGGATTGACTTGATTGATCTCACCGAAGCCCTGAGGGAGTAGGGTCGCTCAAAGGGTGTTATGAAGCGTCTCCAATCCTCCCCCACGACATCGAGCTTCTCTACATCGATCTCTCCGACGCCTAGCTCGTAGGCCCTCCTTAGATGCTCAACCTCCATGGGGTCTATGCCCATGATGCTGGTGGAGATGGCGTCCACCTCCAGGGGGTTTCTACCGGCTATTATGAGGCCCATCTCCTTCGGCGTCCCTATGACGGGGCCATTCCCCTCCATAGCTGTTATTGCGTCGAGAACGATGAGATCATGCCTAATCACCTTCGCTAGATAGGGGAGGATCTCGTTGAGATATGGGTGGAGCTTCTTCTTATCCCTCCTCATGGGGAGGCCGAAGAGGTTCTTTATGGATAGGGTGACGAGGGTTGGCCCACAGGTCTTCATCTTTGGGAGGTTTATGAAGTAGTCCGCCTCAAGGACAGTTTTTGGCAGCCTTATCTCAACCTCCCCGATCCTATGGGTCTCACCTTCATCCCTGCTTAGGTTTATGAACTCGACGTCGAGACGTCTCAATAGGTCTAGTAGGCCGGATTTCTCAGCTCTACTATCCGCCGTTCCAGAGATGTTGTCGCTCTCCACCACGACTATATCATCCGTCTCATCCTGCAGCAGCCTTATGACGGCCTCTATAACCCTGAAGTCTGTGATGACCATCCCATAGGGATTCCTGGGATAGCAGATGTTCGGCTTTATCACGGCCCTCGCCCCCCTCCTGATTTTGAATCCATCTAGGAGCTCCACCGCCTCCTCGATGGCTCCGTATACGTCGCCCCCCTCGACTTTGACGATGGCTATTCTACCCATGGATCTCCATCACCTCCCCCATCTCCCTTAGGGCTGCTATTATGGCTGTCTCAGCCTCCATCGTCACCCTCGGTGCCTCCAAGCCTCTAACAACCCTATAGAAGTGTCTATACTGCCTCGTGAAGGAGGGGTGCCTCATCCTGAGAAGCTTGAAATATCGACTCAGGCCTCCTCCCCCAATCCTCCTCGTCTCCCCATCCCTCTTCAGGGTGAGTGTCCATGGATTCCTCATCAAATCCATCCTCATCGAGCCTTCTGACCCCTCTATTTGAACCTCGAAGCTTGGTATGATGGCCGTCCAGCTAGCCTCCCCCTTGAGGGGGATGGTATCCGCCTTGAGGTGGAAGGTGAGGTTGTCGACGACGGGGTAGCTCCTCCTCCAGCCCTCAACATCTAAGACCTGGAAGTTCCACCCCGTGATCAGGCCTGCGACGGAGAGTATATGGGGGATTAGATCCTCGATTATGGCGTTGTCGCCCTGAAGCCTGAAGGGTGTCATGGGTCTATAGCCCCTGAGATTATTCATCAATCTAATCTTAACGCATTCTATCTCGCCTATCGCCTCCTCCCCTAGAAGTCTTAGAGCCTCGTCTAGGATTGGGGTGTGAGCATAGTTATGGAAGGGGTGGGCTACAAGCCCCTTCTCCTCAGCTTCAACCGCTATCCTCCTACACCCCTCAACGCTCCTCGCCATCGGCTTCTCGCATAGGATATGCCTACCCGCCTTCAAGGCTTCGAGGGACATCTCCTCATGGAGGCCTGGAGGGGTGTTGATGGCGACGGCCTCTACATCTCTATCTCCGAGGAGCTCCTCATGGCTTACATACCATCTAGCACCGATGTCCTCCGCCACTCCCCTCGCCCTGTTGGGATCCCTGTCGGCGACGGCCACCACCTCGATCTCCTCAACTTCCTCCACAGCCTTTAGGTGGAACATCGTCGTGGCCCTTCCACATCCGATGATGCCCAGCCTCAGCTTCAAGGGGATCAGCTCTCACGAGATAATGGATCCACATCTACTTTAGAGATATTCCCCGAGGAGCTCCCTATAGCCATAGTAGAGGGAGAAGGCTGCGCAGAGAAGAAGCTCAAGCCAGTAGGTTACGAGCCTAGTTAGAAGCGATATGGCTGAGGAGAGGCTGAGCGGTAGGCCTAGGAGACATAGAGAGGCTGTGAGACCTGCGTCGACGATTCCTAGGCCCCCTGGGATAACTATGTTTAGCTGCTGTATGAACTCCACGGCTGCGTATAGGACGACGATGATCCAGAAGTCAATTCGACAGCCCAGGGACATGGCAACGAGCCACGTGGTTATGGAGCCAGTGCTCCACTGGAAGGCCACCATCAGGAAGGCTGAGAGTTTTAGGAGAGGCTTGGATCTGAGGGTTGAGAGGGCGTCTTCCACGCCGTTGATGAGAACCTCGAAGCCCCCAGCTCCAATCCGTGGATGATTTAGACCCCTCTCCACCCTCACCTTCAGCCAGTTTGGTAGGCGTCGATAGATGCCTCTCAGGAGGCTTGGGGTTAGGAGGAGGCTGAAGATGATGCTTGTGGAGACGCCGAAGAAGATGACGAATAGGAGAAGTCTCTTCTCTATTGGGAGGTTCACGCCCCTCCACGCTTCTATGACGGCTGCGAGGGTGATTAGAAGGCCGAAGGAGAGGTTGTACATCGCCTTATGGATCATCACCGACGCCGTGGCCTTCCCTAGGTCTGACCCCTCCTCATTACGCATGAGATAGGCCCTGATAAGCTCGGAGCCTATTGGTATAGGCATGAGCCAGACGACGAAGAGGCTGATGAAGGTCGCTAAGACCGATTTGAGAGCTGAGACCCTAACACCTATACCCCTGAGGAGTAGATGCCATGAGAGGGCGAAGAGGAGTAGGCCTGTATCGTTGATGAGGATGGAGAGGAGGAAGAGGGGGAGGTTCAGCCTACCGGCTTCAAGGAGAACCTTGAAGGGATTTGTCCAGAGGAGGTAGAGGGCGAAGAGCAGTAGGCCTATGAGTAGAAATATGAGGGCTACCCTCCCCCTACGTCCTCCACCCCTCCTGGACACGATAGCAGTTAGAGATGTTTAAATTGAATAATAATTTGATGGATAACTTCGAGAGATATCTCCACAGCCACGGCGATGACAGGATCCTCGTCATCTCTCCAGGTGGAAATCATGGCGACACCCTCATTCACATGGGATTGGAGAAGAAGCTGAGGGAACTTGGAATAGAGTTTGAGGCTATAAACCTTGAGAGGGAGGGGTGGAGGAGACCCCTCCTAGGCCTTAAGTATCTGATGAATATCGCCTCCTGGAGACTCGGCCTCAGATGGATCTTCAAACTCCTAGATGCTGAGGGCTTCGACCTCCTCCTCTTCGAGGGTGGAGGCTATATGAATGACCTATGGTATGGCCCAGCCCTCATGATGGAGGCCTTGAAGCATGATAAGCCGATAGTCGTCGCCCCCCAGAGCTACTGGTTCAGAGACAGCGGCTTTATGGAGCTTCTACGCGGGGGGAGGAGCATCACTCTCTTCTGTCGTGAACCTTACAGTCATAGACACCTCACCGAGATCGGCGTCCCCCCATCCGTGGAGGTTCTCCTCGCCGAGGATACAGCCCTCTACCTAGAGGCTGAAGACCTAGAGGACTACATAGAGCCTGTTGAGGATGACTACGACCTCATCTGCCTCAGAGACGACAGAGAGTCGGCGATATCACGCGACTTGAGGAGGAGCATCCTAAACGAGGCTGTGAACCCCCTGGTGATGGATATATCCAAGAGGGGGAGCTTCAAGGATTTCGTCTCAATCATAGCCAACGCGGATAGGGTCTATACGGATAGGCTCCACGTCGCCATCCTCGCCGCCATCCTCGGGAAGGAGACGCTACTCATAGGGAATAGATACCATAAGAATAGGGGGGTCTACGAATACTCCCTTAGAAGGTTCCCCTGGGTGAGCTATGTAGAGGCGGATGGAGGCGGCCAGCCCTAGAGAGGTTTATTTATCGCTCACCTTAAAAAACTCCCCTCCCTCCAACTAAATGGGCATGCCAGAGGGCCACTACGAGCCCTACGTCTCCATCATCGTTCCGGTGAAGAACTCCGCTGACACAATAGGGGAACTCATGGATTCACTTATGAGGCTTGAATATAATCGAGAGAAACTGGAGATAATCGTTGTAGATGGCAGATCGACTGATGGAACGAGGGAGATCGTTAAGAGATATCCGGTTAGACTGTTGGAGGAGGAGGGGAGGGGTCTAAACGCCGCTAGGAATACCGGCGTTAGATACTCGAAGGGGGAGATCATAGCCTTCACTGATGGAGACTGCGTCGTCCCATCGAACTGGATTAGAGCCATAATAGAGAACTTCAGGGATCCCTCCGTCGGATTCGTCGGAGGCCTCGTCAAGGGCTATCGGAGGGATAACTTCCTATCAGTCTATATGGATGAGACCTTCTTCCACGCCGTTCCAAGCTTCTCAAACCGCTATGAAACCACGGATCTCAAGATGCTATGTTTCCCAGCTGGATGTAACATGGCCTTTAGGAGGCATGCCCTTGAGAAGATCGACCTCTTCGACGAAAGAATCTATTATGGCTTCGACGATCTAGAGCCGGTTGAGGAGCTCAGCCTTAGGGGATTCCGAATCATACTTGATCCCAGGGTATTTGTATGGCATAAGCATAGGACGACGCTGTGGGGCCTCGTTAAGCAGCATTTCAACTATGGCCGAGGTGGATCTTTGCTCCTCATCCATAAGAGAGCGAGCCGCCTCGCCAGGTGGTTTTCAGCCTACCTCTTCTCCACAACCATCCTCCTCTTCCTATCCATCTTCCTCCTAGCCCTAGGCCTGACGCTTATACCTAAGCTTCTAAGGATTCTCCTCACCCTGGCGGTCTCAGTTTACACGCTTCACATGATCCTCTACGCTCGGACGGCCATTAGGTCTAAGAGGATGAGGAAGATGTTTCTCTACCCCCTCCTAGATGTCTTGAGGGGGTTCTCCTTCACCCTTGGAGGCCTATTCCAATTGGGGAGAAGCCTCCTGGGAAGGTGTTGAGATGAGCATCGAGATCAGGCCCTTCAAACCTGAGGATTTGGATGAGGTCTACGCCATAGAGCGACGCTCCTTCCTATGGCCCTGGTCAAGAGGAGTCTTCATCCACTTCTATAGAGTTACGCCCCACCTCTTCCTCGTCGCCATAGCCGATGGAAGGGTCATCGGATATGTTATGGGGGAGATGGAGGAGGATGATGGCGTTAAGGTGGGACATGTGGTTAACATCGCGGTTCATGAAGCCTATAGAAGGCGGGGCATCGGGACGCAGTTGATGAGGGAGATCGAGCGCATATTCAGGGAGCTTGGAGCTGAGAAGGTGAGGCTGGAGGTTAGGGAGGGGAATGAGGGGGCTAAGGCCTTCTATAGGCATCTAGGCTACAGGGAGACGGGGATGTTGAAACGCTACTATTGGGGGCTTACAGCCTTAAAGATGGAGAAATCCCTCTCCGATGAGAGATGAGGCTTTATATAGCCGCTTCCCATCATTAACCACCCCAAAGGTGAGGGAATATGGGAAGAATAAGGGTTGCCGTGGCGGGTGTTGGAAACTGCTGCTCAGCCCTCGTCCAAGGAGTCTACTATTATAGGGAGGCGGAGCCTATAGGTCTGCTACATGAGAATGTCGGCGGATACAGGGTGGACGACATCGAGTTCGTCGCAGCCTTCGACATCGACAGTAGAAAGGTTGGCCGAGACCTCTCAGAGGCCATCTTCAGCGAGGTTAATGAAGCCCCTAAATTCATGGAGGTTCCAAGGCTAGGCGTCGAGGTTAAGAAGGGGCCTGTCCTAGACGGCGTAAGCGACCTCACAAAGGAGCTCATAATGGTCTCAGGGGATGAGGAGGTGGATGTAGCCGAGGAGCTGAAGAAAAGCGGAGCAGATATGCTGGTAAACCTAATCTCAGGTGGAGCGGAAGAGGCGTCGAGGTTCTACGCCGAGGCAGCCCTCAAAGCCGGATGCGCCTTCATAAACGTCACTCCAGCCGAGATAGCCAGCGACCCAGCCTGGGCTGAGAAATTCGAGGCGTCTAAGCTGCCCCTCGTGGGCGACGACCTCCTAGACCAGGTGGGCGCGACAGCCCTCCACATGGCCCTCCTAGAGTTTCTACACATGAGAGGTGTCCGCATCGAGGAGAGCTTCCAGCTAGACGTCGGCGGCGGAATGGAGGCTCTCAACACCCTAGCCAGGGTGAGGGAGGAGAAGAGGAGGATCAAGACCCAGGCCGTCGCCACCTCAATCCCCTACGAGTTCCCCATAGTCTCAGGCTCCACGGATTACGTCGACTTCCTAGGCAACTCCAGGGACAGCTTCCTCTGGGTTAAGGGCCGTTACTTCGGCGGCGCCACCTTCACCATCGATCTCAAGCTGGGAACCGTTGATGCTCCAAACGCCGGCTCCGTCCTCCTCGATGTGATAAGGGCGGTGAAGCTCTCCCTCGACAGGGGTCTAAGCGGAGTCATCATCCCCATCTCAGCTTACGCCTTCAAGAATCCCCCTAAACGGTTCAGGTTGAGTGAGGCTCATAGACTGTTTGAGGAGTTCATATCTGGGTGAGGGCTTTGAACCTCGCCTTCATCATAGGCACGGCGGGTTCGGGGAAGACGGAGCTGACAGCATCCTTCACCAGATGGCTGGAGATCCAGGGGGAGGATGTGCTAGCCGTCAATCTCGATCCAGGGGCCATCATCGTCCCCTATCCGGCGAACGTCGATGTGAGGGACTACATAACCGTCGAGGAGGTGATGGAGCGCTACGGCCTGGGGCCGAATGGGGGATTGGTCTATGCCTGCGACATGATGATAGAGATCATCAATAAGCTCGCCAGGGAGATCGAGTCCTTCGACCCAGACCTCGTCGTCCTCGACACCCCTGGACAGATGGAGCTCTTCGCCTTTAGAGATATAGGCGTCAAGATCGCGGAGGGCCTATCCGATGAGCCTAAGGGCATCATCTATCTCTTCGACGCCACCTACTGCCGAAACCCCCTCAACTATGTGATGAACATGTTCATCGCCTCAGCCATCGCCAACAGGTTTCTGCTACCCCTCATACCGATACTCTCGAAGGCCGACCTACTCAGCGAAGCCGAGTTGGAGGAGATTCAACGCTGGTCTGAGGATCCGGCTCTATTACAGGATGCCGTCGGCAGAGAGGTCTCGGAGATGGATAGGGTCATCAGCCAGGACATGATGGAGATCATCAACAGGCTTGGGATGGAGTTCTCCCCCATACCGGTTTCATCTAAGACCTACATGGGTTTCACAGAGCTATACGCAGAGCTTTCAAGGGTCTTCGTCGAGGGGGAGTGCTTCACCCAGTGAGCGATAGTATTAAGGATATGGGAGACCCACCATTTTTCGGTGCATTTAGATGACCCTATACCTTACACAGGAGGAGGTTGAATCACTGCTAGACATGAAGGGAGCCATAGAGGCGGTGGAGTCAGCCTTCAGGGAGATGGCCTTAGGCAACATAGAGATGCCGCCGAGAGTCTACCTCCACTTCGAGAAATACAATGGGATCCTCATAGCTATGCCAGCCTATATAAAGCCGCTGGACGCAGCAGGACTCAAGGTGGTGACCGTCCACCCCGACAATCCAAAGAAGCATGGACTGCCAGCCGTCATCGCCCGCATCATCCTCAACGACCCCGCGAAGGGGGAGCCCCTCGCCATAATGGATGGAACCTACATCACGGCGATGAGAACAGGGGCTGCGGGAGCCGTCGCAGCCAAATATCTCTCCAGGGAGAAATCGAAGACGGCAGCCATCATCGGCTGCGGAGTCCAGGGCCGCTCACAGCTCCTCGGCCTCTGCGAGGTCAGACCCATAGAGGAGGTGAAGGTCTATGACGTCATCCCCTCCGCGAGGAAGCGCTACGTAGAGGAGATGAGCAGGAAGACGGGCATAGACATCAGGGAGGCCGAGTCAGTGGAGGAGGCCGTGAAGGATGCGGATATAATCGTCACCTGTACCCCGTCTCAGAGGCCCTTCCTAAGCGGCGATATGCTCAGCCCTGGAGTTCATATCTCAGCCATAGGGGCTGACACCGCAGCGAAGAGGGAGCTTGAGACCAGCGTCCTAACGAGGGCTGATAAGATCGTTGTGGATTTCAAGCCTCAAGCCTTCATCGTCGGCGACTTTGCCATACCCTTGAAGGAGGAGGCTATAAGGGAGGAGGATGTCTACGCCGAGATGGGTGAGATAGTCGCGGGTTTGAAGCCTGGGAGGGAGAGCGACGAGGAGATAACCCTCTTCAAGGCGACGGGGCTGGCTATACAGGATGTCGGAACCGCCTATAAGGTCTATAGGCTGGCTAGGGAGAGGGGTGTGAGCAGGGAGATTTAGAGCGTCAAGCCCTCCACCACTCGAAGCCCAAGTATCTAACTTTATTCCCCTCGACGGCGGCGATTATGAAGGTCTTCCTCACCGTTGTCGCTAATCGGCCGGATCTCACGATCTCCGAGGCGGAGATCTCCTCATCAACTCTTCGAACCTCCACGATGTAAGGTGCGTGATCGATCCCAGGTCCATAGCGGTAGACGGCGAAGTCGCAGCCATATTTAATGCCTGGGGTCACTATGTAGCCCTTATCCCTCAGATCCTTGTAGACGAGGTATTTCTCGTCGAAGCGCTCCATCGTCTCCCTCGCTATGGAGCGCAGCTCTTCTACATTCATCTCTCCATCGGATCCCCTGACCCTGATGAGGCCCTTCTCTAGGAGGTAGAGGCCCTCGATGGGGTCTAGGAGGAGGGGGGCATCGAAATCTCTCTTGGGCTTAGATATGCCGAGGGGCTTGCCATAGTATCCCTGCCAGTAGAGGTGTCTGCTCTCCTCCCTAGACCAGACAATGAGTCTGCTATCCCTTAGGGCTTCAACCTCCGCTATCGGCTCAGGCAACCTCGACACCTAGAGGGCCATAACCCTGATGATGTCTGCCTCCTCCTTCACCCTGTCTATAGTCCCCTCTAGGAGCTCCACAACCTCTCTGAGGAGGAGCATTAGGGGGAGCTCCAATCCGCTGGTTATGATCTTCAGGTCTAGGCTTCTATAGAGGGAGTCGGCCTTCCTCTCCTCCTCATCGATGTCCTCGACGATGGAGGCGGCCTTCTCAGGGCTGAAGGAGAGGGCTAAAACCCCTTCTCTAAGTCGTTTAAGGGCGTTGAAGACTTCCTCCGCTATCTCCATGAGGCCCTCCGCCACCTCCCGTGGAATTCTCCATCCCCTGTCGACGATCTCCCTTAGAAGGGTTCCAACGCCCTCGATGTGATCGATGAGTTCGCCGGATTTAGCCGTCAGCATGTAGAGGTCTCCCCTAGCTACGAGGAAGGGGCCGACCTCCCTCAACTCCTTTATCATCATTCCCCTCAGCTCCAGGGACTTCCTATAGAGATCCTCCAGCTCCCCTAATAGCCCCTTCATGTCGCAGGGATCATCGGAGTTTATGGCCTCCAGCATCGCCAGAATCTTCCTGAAGATATCTACGAGTAGCCTCGCGTGATCCTGGTAGAGCATGAGCATACTCCTCATAGCCCTATTCTCGCTCTCGACAGGAAAGGTCATCTCTGATCAATTAATTTGAGACGCCTTTAAAAGTCGAGCGCCTAAAATCGGTATTTCCAGCCTCAAAATATATACGATATATTCAGAGAGATTCAACAGCCAGATTTGGGAAGTCACACGGGCCTGCCGACGCCTGAGCAGATTGTGACTAGGTGGGGATGGGTGACATAGGCATTCAGCCATCTGACCAGCAGCCAGAGTATGTGGGCCAGGACGCCGACGCCGATGAGCTTTAGGGTTAAGGCCCTGGGGTCTGAGCGATGTCTAAGGAGGTAGATGTCGAAGCACCATCCGAGACCCATCACGCCAAGCAAGTATGTCGGCTGAGAGCTGAAGGCCGGTGAGACCACGAAGATCTCTAGGAGCAGAAGAACCCCCTCTTAACATCCTAAGGCTGATCTCTCTCTCTCTCTGTGACTCTGGCCCAAGTCTACGATTCGTCGACAGAGCCAGAGCTGTCTCCGCGAGGAAGATGAAGTGAGGCTGAGGGCATCTCAATCAAGGTTTTAACTTAAGGTAAGATATTTAGGCATCTCCCCTCTCTTCTCTGCGGATGAAGAGGGGCCTCATCCCCTGGAGGGAGGTGAGGACATGGGAGTGCACCGCCTGCGGACGCTGCTGTATAGGCTATAGGGTTCCGCTGAAGATGGATGAGTATATCAGGATAACGAAGCTCTACGGCTACGACGTCGTCGAGGTGGGGATGGGGAAGGTCTACCTGAGGAGGGGGCCTGATAATCGATGTGTGTTCCTCAGACCAATACTAGGCCGATGGGTCTGCACCCTCCAATCGATGAAGCCCCTCGCCTGCAAGCTCTATCCGTTCAGAATCTATATGAGGCCCATATACAGTCGTGAAGACGGCTCAGCCTACAATTATAGGGGTAAAACCCTCCACATCTACCTCGACCCCCACTGCGAGGGCATAAAACCTGGAAGGCCAAGTGAACACTTCGTTAGGCATATACTCCCAGAGGTCGTCGAGATCGGGTTGGGTTTGAGGTGGAAGCAGCGCTATACGACCTCAAGGCGAATACACTGGCCCCTCTAAACGTGAACAAGGATGTGAAATCCAGGGGAAATCGGCGGATTATGGAGCTCCAAATTATAAGAGGAGTTTAAATCTGACTCCCCTGGGATAGACCCCCTCCCTCTATGGGAAAGGAATTAAGCCTGGCGGCCCTATCCATCTGATATGAGGGCTGCCCTCTACTACAACAATCGGGATATACGGGTCGTTGAGATGCCTCTGCCCCGCATAGGGGTTGGGGAGCTTCTGATGAGGGTTGAAGCCTGTGGAATCTGCGGCAGCGATGTTATGGAGTGGTATAGGGTGCCTAAGGCTCCGAGGGTTTTGGGGCATGAGGTCGTCGGCGTCGTCGAGGAGGTCGGCGAGGGGGTTGAGGGCTTCGAGGTCGGAGACCGAATCTTCGTATCGCATCACGTCCCCTGCAACACCTGTCGAAGATGCCTCCGAGGCGAGCATACAGCCTGTGAGACGCTGCATAGAACCAACATAGACCCTGGAGGCTTCGCCGAGTATGCCAGGGTGCCCCGCATCAACGTTGATAGAGGCGTCTTCAAGCTCCCCCCTGAGGTCTCCTTCCTCGACGGAGTCCTCATAGAGCCTTTGGGCTGTGTAGTCAGGGGTCAGAGGAAGCTAGGCCTTGGGCCTGGGGATTCGGTTCTCATCATCGGAAGCGGAGTGGCCGGCATACTCCACATACAGTTGGCCAGGGTTAAGGGCGCCGGCCCCATCATCGCCGCGGATATAAATGAGTATAGGATGAGGGCTGCCGAGCGCTTCGGGGCCGATGTGGTTCTCGATGCGAGGAGGCCTCTATCCCAGCAGGTTAGGGAGGCAAATGATGGTCGTCTAGCTGATAGGGTGATAGTCTGCACGGCGGCTCTTGAAGCCATTAAGGCTGCGGCCAGCTGTGCTGAGGATGGGGGGCGCATACTCTATTTCGCCCCGACGCCGCCGGGGGTGGAGCTCCCCCTCGATTTCAACGACTTCTGGATGAGGCAGCTGACGATGACCAGCAGCTATGCGGCGGCGCCATCCGATCTATTGACGGCGCTTGATCTCATCAGATATGGGCGGGTGGAGGCTGAGGAGATGGTTACGCATCGACTTCCCCTGGGTCGAATAGCTGAGGGCTTCAGATTGGTGGAGAGGGCCGGTGAGTCGTTGAAGGTGGTCATCGAGCCCCATCAGCATGGCTCATAGACGACGTCGAGACTCCAGCTCTCAGCCCTATATAGCGGATGGGCGAGGCAGAAGTCGACTCTCCTAAGCATCTCAGCCCAATCCATCTCCGGAGGCTTGGCCCCAGGTCTCAGGGGCATCCACATCAGGTGGAGGGTTAAGCAGACGTCTCTCCGCTTAACCCTATGCCTAAGCCTCCTATGGTCTATGGATTTGAAGCCGAGATACTCCATCTGCCTCAGCTTAAGCCAGGGGCTGTGATGCCCCTCTAGGGCGATGGTGGCTACGCCAGCAGCCTCCCCGATATTCCTCAGCATTCTATTCATGAGCATCCTCCCCAGGCCTCTACCTCCAGCTCTCCTCAGAACCCAGATACAGTTCATCACCCAGATCCCTCTCCACTTATCGGGTAGCCCGAGGCCTCCGGCGGCGCATACTCGATCTGGCCTACGGCATCGCCGTGGAGGAATAGAATCTCCTTTCTCACTTGGAATAGCCCTCTCTAGGTATTCACCCCGCCTCCTATATCGTCTATAGGGCATAGGTGAGATACATCTCCATAGAAATCTTTCAAACTCGGCTCTCCCGACTACATCCATGATCTCGACGCCTTCGATTCTATACACTCCCATAGAGGAGGGGTGAGAGAGCCATGTATACTCCAGCGGCCATCAATATGTAAGCCGTAGCTTTGGAGATGATTCCCCCCATACCCCTAATCCTCTCTATTAGATAGCTTTTGGAGTAGGCGACGGCTAGGGAGAGGGGTATGAATAGGGCTGCGCAACCGAGGGCATAGGAGACGTAGAGGGGCGCCACGGCGTTGAGGTCTGCCCCCGCGGAGGTGAAGACTAGTAGGAGGAAGACGGGGAGGGAGCAGCCGAGGGAGGACACCGCATAGATTGCGCCGAAGAGATAGAAGGATAATAGGCCCCCGGCTTCAGGTGGAGCTGGATGCGGCATACCCGACAGGGTGAGACCGCCTCTCCGATAGGTGATGAGGCCTAATAGGATTAGTATAACGCCGAAGATAGGGTTCAAAACCCTCTCGCTGAGGGGGATGAATCCAAGGGCGAGTGATGGGACGAATCCAATTAGGGTGTAGACGGATAGGAAGCCTAGGAGGGTTGTAAACGCCAGGGTGAGTCCACCTCGAAGCCGATGGGCGTCGACGGCTGTGAGATAATACGCGATGTAGGAGGGGAGCAGCGGCAGGGAGCAGGGTGAGAGGGGAGATAGAACGCCAGCTGTGAAGGCCAATAGAAGCCTAGCCGCCTCCATCTCACTCACTCAGCTGGAGGATGATGAGCTTCAACTTCTCATAGGGGGTGTAGGCGCCTCGATATCTAATGATGCCCCTCTCATCGACGACGATGACCATAGGGACATAGGAGACCTTATAGAGGAGACCGGCCTCGGGTGAGTGTCCATAAAACCAGCTTATACCCATATTCCTAACCCAATCCCCACTAGGCTCCTCTGAGGGGTCGACGTCTATGGAGGCGATGTAGACCCCCTCCTTGAACTCCTCCGACAGCCTTCTGAAAACCTCTATCTGCTTCGCGCAGTAGGGACACCACATCGTGGAGAATTCGATGACGACGATCTCGCCTCTATGCTTCGAGAGCGTGAAGGTGGAGCCATCTACGCCGACGACGGTGAAGTCTGGAGCCTTCATGCCGATGTAGACCCCCTCCTCTACATGTTCAGCCCTAGGCCTGGCGAGGATGTAGAGGGCTGCCACCGCGATCACTATGGCGGCGATGATGGGGGCGAGTCTCCTTCCCCTCATCTCACCGTTCCCCAGGGAGTCTTCACCGCTCCTCAACTGGATAGGCGACGGCGATAGCGGTTCTAACTCCCCTAAAGGCCGTTGGATAGTCGTCGAAGACCATCCTGATGGTTTTGCCATCCACCCTCTCGGCGTAGGGTATCAAAGCCGCGACATCGGCCATCGTCGAGGTTGCAAATCTCATCCTCACCTCAACCGGCTCCTCGACCTTGAAGGGCTTGAATTCATCGAGGGCCTTTAGGGCTTCTGAGGCCTTCTCCCTAATCAGTCTCCTCGCCTTGGCGGGGTGTAGACATCTCGCGGCGTATCGGCTGACACCCCATTTGACGACTGCGCCCCTGATATTCGGCACCAGTCTCCTAGCCTCCTCGACGACGGCTTGATCTCCTGAGATGAAGATGGAGGGGACTCCATGCCATCCCGCTAGGGCCGCGTTCAGGCCGAACTCCCCCATCTCCACGCCGTTGATGTAAACCGCATCGACGACACGGCCTGAGATGGTGTGGCAGAGGACTCCCCGCTCGGTTCCCTTCATGGAGTGGTAGCCGACGTAGAGGGCTGCGTCGAAGCCGTCGTCGATTCCCTCCATCATCAGCCATGGCCTCGGGGAGCCTCTGATGAGAACCGCTGCTTCGTGAACCTCCTCCGGTGGGAGGTTGCTCATACGCCCATGTGAATCAGCGACCACAACTTCCTCAGCCCCAGCCTCCAGGACGCCCTCTATGGCTGCATTCAGGTCGCCGACCATCAGCCTCCTAAACCGCTCATATTCCTTATTCCTAGGGTCAACCTGACTCCAGTCGACGATGCTGCTTATACCCTCCATATCGATGGATATGTAAACCTTCAACTCCCTCGATATAGATGGCCCCTAACCATGATATAAGCTCAGCTCCTACCCCTTGGAGGCCTATAGAGTATTGGAGCTCCACAGTAGATGCAGAGCTGAGTCTTGGGGACTAGATGTCCACATCTCTTACAGACGACGAGTATATCGAGGCTGTCGCCTTTCAACCCTAATTTGGGCGTCTCCCCCTCTTTTAAAAGGGATGCGGATTCACTCTATGATGGGGGATGGATGAAAGTGGCTGTGACGCCGATCTTCGATCCAAGTGTCGGGCGTCGCATGAGGGTTGCCTGCTTCATGTCCGGCTCTGGGACGAATACGAGGAAGATCATCGAGCGCTCCCTTGAGGAGGATGCCCGATATGAGGTAGTTCTAATCTTTACCGATGTTAGGGATGACCGCCTGGATCGAAGTGGTGAGAAGCGTTGTAGGGCTTTGGACATCGCCGAGGAGTATGGAGTCCCCTATGAGTGTATAGACATCCTCGACTTCTATAGGAGTCACGGTCGCAAAACGAAGAGGGATCTGACGCTTAGGCCCATATACGATGAGGAGGTGGCCAGGAGGATAGAGCCATACAACATTGATGTCATCGCCTTAGCTGGGTATATGAGCATCATAACGAAGCCTCTCCTCGATAGGTATCCTGGGAGGATCGTGAACGTCCATCCGGCAGACCTATCCATCATGGAGGGTGGCAGACGCAAATATGTAGGCCTCCACGCCGTTAGGGACGCCATCCTCGCCGGTGAGCGATACCTATACTCGACGACGCATGTGGTTAGGGAGAAGGTGGATTACGGCGAGATACTGGTGAGATCTAAGCCCGTCCCCGTCATACTCCCCGAAGGCGTAACCCTCGAAGACCTAAAGAGGGATAAGGAGCTCCTGGAGAAGGTTGTGAGGGAGAATCAGAACAGGTTGAAGAGGCATGGGGACTGGGTCATCTATCCATTGACGCTTCAGATGATCGCTGAGGGGCGTATAGCCCTCGACGGTGAGGGCGGAGTCTACATCGATGGAGTCCTCATGCCCTATGGGCTGAGGCTGTAAAAAGGAGGAGGTTAGATTAAGCCCCTCTCAGAGAGGAAGCGGCTGACGATCTCCTCGAGATCCGGCTTTGTTGTCTCCCTCAGCTCGAAGGAGACGTGGACGACGGGTTTGTTCAGCTTCAGGAATCTCTCCAGGTGGCTGGGAGTTCCGAGGACGACGGCGTCGCAGTCAACGGCGTTGATTGAGGCCTCAAGCTCCCTCATCTGCTCACGGCCATAGCCCATGGAGGGTAATACCTCCCTAAGCTGGGGATACTCCTCATAGACGGCCTTCAGGGAGCCGACGGCGTGGGGTCGGGGGTCGACGATCTCAGCGGCCCCAAACTCCCTCGCCGCGACGTATCCAGCTGCGTAGCCGAGGCCTCCATGGGTGACCGTAGGCCCATCCTCGACGACGAGGACGCGTTTACCCTCTATTAGTTCAGGTCTATCAACCGAGATGATGGATTCTGCCTCGATGATGGGTGCCTCCGGATTCAGCTTTCTCAGATTCTCCTTGACGGTTTCAATCGACTCCCTGTCTGCGACGTTCACCTTGTTCACTATGAAGACGTCGGCCATCATCGCATTCGCCGTCCCTGGATAGGACTTCAATTCATGTCCAGGCCTCAGGGGGTCTGCCACGACGATGTGGAGATCCGGCCTGTAGAAGGGTAGATCGTTGTTTCCTCCATCCCAGACGATTAGGTCTCCCTCCTCCTCAGCCTTTTTGATGATGCCCTCATAGTCGACGCCTGCGTAGAGGGGGACTCCCAGCCTTATGATGGGTTCATACTCCTCTCTCTCCTCGATGGTGCACTCATAGCGGTCGAGATCCTCGAAATCTCCGAATCGTTGAACAGCCTGCTTGGCCAAGTCTCCATAGGGCATGGGATGTCTGATGGCGACGGGCTTTAGGCCCTTTGACAGCAGTATGCGCAGAACCCTCCTGGTGACGGTGCTCTTCCCCGCTCCGGTTCTGACGGCGCAGATGGAGATCACCGGACGCTTAGACTTCAGCATCGTCGAACCTGGGCCTAGGAGCATGAAGTCGGCTCCCAGCGCCAGAATCTCTGAGGCCTTTTTCATCACATCTTCGTAGAGGAGGTCGCTGTAGGAGAGAACCGCCAGCTCGACACTCTCCTCCCCTATCAGCCTTGGGAGCTCCTCCTCGGGGAGTATCGGTATCCCATCAGGGTATCGCTCACCAGCCAGCTCCGGCGGATAGATTCGACCGGCGATGTTTGGAAGCTGAGCCGCCGTGAAGGCCACAACCTCGTATTGGGGGTTGTCCCTGAAGTATACGTTGAAGTTATGGAAATCCCTACCGGCCGCTCCTAGGATGACGACTCTCCGAGCCATCATGCACTAATTGGTGCAAAGAGAGATAAATTTTGTTATATTTAGGACATTAAGGCACTCGGAGTATGGGGCAGGTCATGCAGTGAGGGCCGCCTCCGCCGAGGCTGAGCTGGCATCCTGGGATGCCGATGACGTCGAACCCTCTCTCCTCTAGCAGCTTCTTAACCCGCTCATTCCACTCGTAGGTGACGTATTTCCCGTCGCCTATGCCGAGGATGTTGGTGCCGAAGTTTCGAACTTCCCAATCGTCGACGTAGATGATGTCGAGGCCCCTCTCCTTAAGGTAGTCCTCGATGAAGGCCAGCTCCACTTCCCCGTCCCCCCTGTAGATCCAGGCTGGGTATAGCTCCAGGGAGGGTTTATGGATTACCGCTAGGTCTCGGCTGAGGATCATCAAGGCTCCATCGAGGTGAACCCTGAAGCTTGGTAGGGTGACGGCCACCAGCTCCTTTACGGCTTTGCCAAGCAGCAATTCCCTCACCGCCTCGACTCCTCCCTCATCTGACCTCGGGCCGAAGCCGATGAGCAGTGTCTCGGGGTCGAGGTAGACGAGGTCTCCACCCTCCAGGTAGGCTGGATGCCTAACTCTCAGCGCGATGGGTATGCCCAGCCTCTTCATCGCCCTCTCGGCCAGGAGGGGTTCAGCGTATCTGGCCTGATGTCGCATCCTCATCCTTATGGCTCCGAGATTTGTGACGCTGCAGATGTCCCTCGTGTAGACGAGGTC
This sequence comes from Candidatus Bathyarchaeota archaeon, assembly GCA_021161045.1. Classification (GTDB taxonomy): domain Archaea; phylum Thermoproteota; class Bathyarchaeia; order TCS64; family B23; genus B23. The sequence continues at coordinate 2,751 of JAGHBJ010000074.1, read as the reverse complement.
TGGCATCAGCTCCGCTATGCGTCTATCCTCCTCTTCGAGTAGTTCCCCCAGCAGATAGACCTCCACCCCCTCGCCTCTGAGGGCCTCTACGAAGGCTTCATGCTCCCTGACGAACTCCCTCCAATAGACGATGTCTCTGAAGAGGTAGTGATCCTTCGTCTGAGGTGTCACCCTCCTCAGATGCTCCGAGGGCTTATGCATCAAGACCTTCCTCAACCTTCCATACTCTGATTGTGCGCCGAACTCCATCTCAGCTCCCATTTGAAAAGAGTTCTGGAGATAAATCCTTTATCATATTGATGAGTAGGATTCAACATGACTCCCAAGAGGGCGCTGGTTAGGGAGCCTGGAGCCACCTATCCAAGATGCATATCATCGCATCCATTGAGGCATACCATCAACGTGGAGAGGGCGAGGAAGCAGCATGCCAAGTATTGTAGGGTATTGGAGGAGTTGGGCTTAGAGATCATCAGGCTGCCGAGGGACGATGAGCATCCGGACTCCTGCTTCGTTGAGGATAACGCCGTCGTCCACGGCGGCCGAGCCCTCATCTGCAGGATGGCTAAGCCCAGCAGGAGGGGGGAGGAGACGGCTGTGGAGGAGGTTCTGAGGCAGTATATGCCTGTGAAACGGGCTGAGCCGCCGGCCACCATAGAGGGAGGCGATGTCATACATCTACCGGATAGGTTGATCTCGGGGTTGACGGAGAGGACTAACGCTGAGGGAGTAGCCCAGATGAGGGAGTGGCTGAACGTCCCCGTGGAGACCATAGAGGATCCAAGCATCGTCCACTTGAAGAGCTACATCACCTACCTCGGCAGAGGAATCATGATCACGACGAGGAAATACGCCGATCACCCCGTCCTCAAACCCTTTGAGAAGCTCATAGTCCCAGATGAGGAGTGGTATGCCGCCAACACGCTCTCCATAGGCGACGTCGTCCTCATGCCTGAGGGGTATCCCAGAGCCGTTGAGATGGTGAGGGAAGCCGGATTCGATGTCATCACCCTAGACGTCAGCGAATTCACGAAATGCGAAGGCGCCCTAACCTGCCTCTCCATCATCTTCTAACGGTGAACCATCATGGCGATCCAAGCCGTGATGAAGGCTGAGAGGCCGAGGGAAGGATTGAAGATCGATATACACTGCCACATCTCCATCGTCGAATATACAGACCCAAGACATCCTAGGATAGTGAGGATCTCAAGGGAGGAGCTCCTCTCAGACCTCGACGCCGCAGGCTTCGATATGGCCGTCATACTATCAGACCGCCGAACACCGCCTGAGGCCGTCTCCCAGTTCATCTCAGCCGCCCCAGATCGCCTAATAGGCTTCGGATACGTCAACCCCTTGAGGCCTGAGGCTCCAGAGGAGGTGATGAGGCAGCGAGAGGAGCTCGGCCTGTATGGCTTGAAGCTCTATCCAACCCTCGATGGATATAGGGCTGATGATCCAAAGGCCTTCAGGGTTTATGAGATGGCTCAGGAGATGGAGATGCCGGTTATGTTCCACCACGCTGGGATGCCGGAGCCACAGGCCCTTTTGAGGCATACTGATCCAGAGCAGATCGATGTGGTGGCCGCCTGCTTTCCAAGGCTGAGGATAATCCTCGCCCACCTAGGCTATCCAAGGGTCGATGAAACCCTCTACCTCGCCAGGAAGCATGGGAACATCTGGCTCGACATAAGCTGGATCTACGGCGACATAAGGCATCCAAGCTACCGATACTTCCTATGGAGAGACCTTTTGAAAGCCTTGAACCTTGGAGTCCTAGATCACATAGTCTTCGGCACAGACTACCCAGGGATAAAGCAGGCCGAATATGTCGAGATGCTCCTATCCATCAATCAATACGCCGTCAACCCAGAGCTTGAGATACCCATCAAAGAACTCGAAGCCATACTTGGAGAGAATGCGAAGCCTCTCCTACCTACTTGAAGCGTTCTCTAAGCCTTTTTAAAGTTGACAGGGGAGATCACTTGAGGCTTAGGTTTGGAGCGCCCCGATAAGACGATGTATTTCCTCAGGATCGCCCTCGCCGTCGCCGCCAGGTCTACCTGTCTCCGACGTAAATTTGGAGCGGTCATCGTTAAGGGGGACACCATCGTCGGCACGGGGTATAACGGCCCCGCGAAGGGGGTTATCAACTGCTTCGAGGTCGGCTGTATAAAGGATGAGCTGAACCTCCCCTCAGGGGAGGCCTACGACCTATGTCCAGCGGTTCATGCGGAGGAGAACGCCATAATCAACTCAAATAGGGAGGATCGCATAGGGGCTAAACTCTACATCGCCGGCTACGACGCGGAGGGAAACTATACGAAGGCGATACCCTGCCGGAGATGCCGTAGGGCCATCATAAACGCCGGTATAGAGGAGGTCATAATTCTCGACGAGGACGGCAAACCGCTGAGATTCGACGTTAAGAAATGGGTGGAGGAAGACACCAACTGGTATCTGAAGGCTCTGGAGGATGCCCGCTCAGGGCGGCTGGGGAGAGGGGATAAGAATTACAGTGGCTGTAAGAGATGATGAGGCTCAGGGATAGAGACGCACCGGTGACGGATGAGGGCCTAATCTTCAGGGTCTACGGCTATGATCACCCTGAGGACGCCTACTTCTGCGACCTAGAGTACGCATCTGAACACATCTACAGGTCAGAGGAGCCGAGGGCCATTAGGATTGGGCCTCGGGGGAGATTCTATAAGTTCTATGCCGATGGGGGTTTGAGATTCGTCGAGGAGCGCTACCCCC
>JAGHBJ010000034.1 GCA_021161045.1 Candidatus Bathyarchaeota archaeon | reverse complement strand
TTCACGGGGTTCCTGAGCCGCTTAAAGAGTTCTACGAGCTGTCTGCGGGTCTCATCATCCAACTCTATGACCAATCCATCATCAGGTTAGATCGGGTTTTAGGGGCGTTATAAGGTTGGTTGGTGCGGGGGGTGGGATTCGAACCCACGCAGGCCTGAGCCAGCAGGTCCTAAGCCTGCCCCCTTTGGCCACTCGGGAACCCCCGCTCCATAGATGGGAAAGAGGGTTGAGGGGTAAATTAAGTCTTCTCATGTTCGCTCAGGAGTTCTAGTAGGGTCTTCTCCCTCATCTTCCTATGGGCGTCTCTCAGCCGTATGGCTGAGAGCAGCGTTAGGATCCCTAGGTTCTCCAGGTCGAGGTAGCCCTCAACGTTTCCGTCGTAGAATATGGAGATCTCAGCTTGGAACTCCTCATCCCCCGCCCTGAATATGATGACGACGGGGATTAGGGGTAGGGGCCGCATCTGGATAGCGGCACCCTCCAAATCCAGTTTGGCCTCCTCCCCGCCTATTAGCCTCGCCGCCTCGAGGAGCTCCCTCGCATCCCTGAAGGTGTCAAGGAGCAGCCTCTTCGCCCTCTCAACCATTATGTGGCAGAATTGGCCTCCGCTTATCTGCCTCGAGGTGATGAGTCTCCCCGTCAGGGGTTTCTCCTTGGCTTTGGAGTAGGCTGAAAGTATCTGGTAGATGGCTCCTATTAGGGCCTTCTCCTCAGGGTTCGAAGGGTTGAGCTTTCTATCCCTCAGCTCATCGTAGATGGAGCCGTCGATGAGGCTCAGCCTTAAACCTAGAAAGCTCAACGCATCTCCATCGGGGAAGCCTAGCCTCCCCCTCAAGCCTTTTATCTCCCTCTTATGCTCCTCCCATCCCCTCAGCCCATACATTTCTGATCCACCTATAGGAAGCCTAGACCCGTCAGGAGGGATAGGATGCCTGAGGCCATGACTAGGAGGAGGGTGAACCTCCTGAAGGCCTCCTCAGCCATCCTTCGGGATAGCCTTGCGCCGAGCACCGCTCCGAGGGCCATGGAGGGCATGAGGAGGATGATCCACCTCACGGTTTGAATGTTTATCAAGCCGTTGAGGATGTAGGTTGGGATGGCCGCTATGCCGAGGAGGGTGAAGTATGCGATGAGGCTAGCCCTGAAAACCCTCTTCTCCACACCCCTATGAGTCAGGAAGAGGATGACGGGTGGCCCACTCATCGTCGTGCTGCCACCTAGAATGCCGCTTAGGAGGCCTACGGGGATGATCATCCACCCCCTTGAGCCACCTAAACCCTCGACGCCTAATAGTAGGAGAAGTGAGAAGAGGATGACTAGGAGGCCCACCAACACCCTGAGGGTATTCCCCTCAACGACTCTAAGCAGATAAGCCCCTATAGGTATGCCTATAAGACCCGATACGGCGAGGGGGATCACCATCCTCACGTCGATCCACCTCCACACATCTGGAAGTAGAAGCAGAGTTATGAGGGAGCCGTGGGCGACGACTATAGGCATAGCGAGCCTAGGCTCCATGAGAACCGAGAGGAGGGGGGCGGAGACCAGGGCGAAGCCAAATCCAGTCAAACCCTGAACTACGCCGGCGGCGAAGACTACCAGGAGGGGGAGAAGCCACATCATGGGAAACCCCTAATTAACCTCCCTTTTTAACGTTAAGGGATATGCCTATCAGGGTTAGGGTGAGATACTTCGCAGGCCTCCGTCGACTGATAGGCCTGGGGGAGGAGGCCTACACGGTGGATGATGGAACGGAGTTGAGAAGCCTACTGATGGAGATCATACCGGAGAGGCATGGGGAGATTGGGGAGCTATGGATGAAGAGGCTCTTCGAGATGGAAGCCGATGGTGATCCGACGCCGCGTAGAGGCTATATGATCCTGGTTAATGGGCGCCACTACAACGAGTATGAGGAGGGGTTAAGACGCATATTGAGGGATGGAGACGTCATCTCCATCCTGGAGACGGTGGGTGGCGGATGATGCTCTCAGAGAGGGAGCTGGAGAGATACGACCGGCAAATAATGATTCCAGGCATAGGCATAGAGGGTCAGGAGAGATTGAAGTCCACCACGGTGGCAGTCGTCGGCGTAGGCGGATTGGGATGCCCCGCCTCCCTCTACCTCGCAGCCGCAGGCTTCGGCAGGATCATCCTAATCGACGAGGGACGCTTCGAACTCAGCAACCTGAACAGGCAGATACACGGCTGGCAGAGGGATATTGGCAGATTGAAGGCGGAGGCGGCTAAGGAGAAGTTGACGGCCCTCAACCCCGACGTGGAGGTGGAGACGCAGACCATAAAGCTGACGGAGGAGAACGTCGATGAAGTCCTAGGAGAGGCAGACATAATCGTCGACGGCCTAGACAACTGGAGAACCAGATTCCTCGTAAACGAACACTGCGTCCAGCATCGTAAACCCTTCATCCACGCAGGGGTCAGAGCCCTCTATGGGCAGATGACCACCATAAAGCCAGGTGAAGGCCCCTGCTTAAGATGCATATTCCCCCAGAATCCACCTGAAGCTGAGCGCTTCCCAGTTCTAGGAGCCACCCCAGCCCTCTTCGCAGCGCTTCAAGTCATCGAAGCCGTGAAACTGGTCACAGGCATCGGGAGACCGCTGGTTGGTAGGCTCCTATTCTTCGACGGCGAAGAGATGCACTTCGAGATCGTGGATGTGGAGAGAAATCCAAACTGCCCCACCTGCGGTTATCTATGAAGCAGCATCCACTCTTCGGAGCTCCTCAACTCCGCCTCTAGGGAGTTCCTTTGCTGATGGAGCTGTGGAGCCGAGTTTCCGGGAGCTCTGATATGGAGGATGGCTCTCGCATCAAGGCTACCCATGCTTCCAACAGAAACTTCTATCCTCGGTCTCTCAGGCATCCCGACATGGCCGATGAGGGTGGTCCCTGTAGGACTTAGGTGCCTAGCCTCGGTCTTCTGACAGTGGCTGTCAGATCAAGTCCCCATGACGTGAATAACAATGGCTGTTATTCCAATTCCCGCCGGGCCTAGGTTATAGCTGCTTTAACCTCAATTCCCAAGCTCTGCGTCAGGATCTGGAGCTCCAACCCACCTTGAGGATGCGGCCCTGGTCTCAGCGTTTATCTCAGCCCATCCTCGTGCTCCGGCCGGGATTTGAACCCGGGATCAACGGCTCGAAAGGCCGTTATGTTTGTCCAGACTACACCACCGGAGCCTATATGAATTGGGTTGAGGAGCGCCTTATAATCCCTTTGCCTAGGCCGCTTTAAAGCCTATTATTAGGCCGGGGATGAAGCCGATGAGGAGGGGGGCGCTGAGGAGGAGGGGTAGATAAGCCTTAAAGCCCTCTAGGGCCTCTAGGGGCGGCGTCGGCAGGAGCTCCTCCAGCCGTTTAAGCCACTCTATGTTGGGCTGTATGCCCATCAGCCTTAGGAATGGAATGGTGTTTAGGATGAAGACGCCTATAGCGGCGACGGCTGCGACGACTCTCCCAAGCCTCCGAAGGAGGAAGCCTGCTGCGAAGCCTCCAAGGAAGCCGAGGATCAACGGATACAGGGCGAAATCTAGGAGCTCCCCAATCAACCTATAGGGGAATAAAACCCGAGGCTTTAATGATTTCGAGAACCTTTTATATCCCAGCTGGATTCGAGATAATTTGGGGCCCGTAGCTCAGCTTGGTAGAGCGACAGGCTCATAACCTGTCGGTCGGGAGTTCGAATCTCCCCGGGCCCACCAACGAGGATCCTCTCGGTATGAGGCTTCCCAGAGACCTCAGCGGGAAGGAGATGCCGCTACCCCATGGTTATAGACGAGATCTCTCAGGAGATTGGAAGAAGGGATGGTTGAGGAGGAGCTGAGTTATTAAATCGCCATCAAAAATCCCTACACCTTCGGTCTCTCTAGATCATATCGCTTGAATATCGAGTCCAATACCTCCTCAAGCGCCTGTGTTCTCTCCTTTGGCATGGGTTT
>JAGHBJ010000115.1 GCA_021161045.1 Candidatus Bathyarchaeota archaeon | reverse complement strand
GCCTTAAGCCCTTCGGACTTGAGGTGAGAGCTGATGCAAGCGTCCAGCATGGAAATCCTGCGATGAGAGATGCCGTTGCGAAGACCCCATACTCAATAGGCTATATAGGAATGGGGTTCATCACCTCCGATGTCGTCCCCCTCCCACTCGCCGAGGCCGAGGGTAAAACCCACTATGAGCCGACGAAGGAGAGCGTGAGAGCTGGAGTCTACCCGATCATGAGATATCTATATCTCGTGACCGATGGGGAGCCGGAGTCTGGAAGCCTCATCGAGGAGTTCATAGATTTCATCCTCAGCCCTGAGGGGCAGGAGATCGTCGAGGAGGAGGGCTTCATCGGCCTGGGGTAGCCGCCATGTCCCGCCCCAGCTTTTTCCAACGCCTCTTGAAGGTGAGGGAGGGAGGTGAAGCCTTGACGCTTGCCTCAGCCCTCATCTCAATCCTGATCTTCGCCTCAATCCTCATCTTCACAATCCATGAAGGGTCTTGGATGCTTCTGAGGCCTCAATACCTCCTTGGGGCGAGGTGGCAGCCTGAATACAACCGCTATGGGCTTCTTCCCCTCCTCTACGGCTCCATCATAGTGACCGCTGGGGCCCTCGCCATCTCGACCCCCATCGGAGTCGCCTCGGCCATCTTCGTATCGGAGGTGGCGCCTCGATGGATTGGGGAGGTGATGAGGGGCGCCATCGAAACTCTCGCCGCCATCCCCTCCATCATCTATGGTTTCATCGCATACTTCTTCCTCGCCCCCTGGATCGCAGCGGTCTTCCATCTCTCCCTCGGGCGGACAGCCCTAACCGCTTCCCTCATCCTCTCGATAATGACGATGCCGACGATCATAAGCATCTCAAGCGAGGCGATCTCATCGGTTCCCATGGCCTATAGGGAGGCCTCCCTGGCCTTGGGGGCTGATCGATGGCAGACCCTCTGGAGGGTTGTCCTACCAGCTGCGAGGCTTGGGATATTCGCCTCGATCCTCCTCGCCTTCGGCAGGGCTATAGGGGAGACTATAGCCGTCCTGATGGCCTCAGGATGCGTCGCCGCAATACCGAATCCACCCTGGAACCTCTTATCGCCGGTCTATCCCATGACGGCTGCCATCGCCATCGGGATGGGAGAGGCCGAGTTCAGAGGCCTCCACTATCATGCACTCTACACCCTAGCCCTCATTCTCCTATGCATCTCAGCCCTCGTCAACAATATCACTAGGCTCCTCATCAGGAAGGTTCCAAGGGGGGAGGTGAGGATTTGAGGGGAGTTGAGCGGCTCACACCTTACATCACATCGGCTTTGTCCCTAATACCCATAGCAGCCATCATAGCCCTCACATCACTCATCGCCTATCATGGCCTCGGAGGTCTGAGCTGGAGATTCATCTCCAGCAGCATCCTAAGGGGAGGAGTCTACGAGGCCGTCATCGGAACTCTCCTCCTATTCTCAGGGGCGACAGCTATCGCCACACCCCTCGGAGTTCTGGCCGCCATATACCTCGTCGAATATGCCCCGAGGAGTTGGCTCACGGAGCTTGTGGAGAGGGCTGTGGAGAACCTCGCTGGGGTTCCATCCATCCTCTACGGCCTCTTCGGCTTCACCCTCTTCTCAAAGCTCCTCGGCTTCGGCATCTCCCTCCTATCCGGATGGCTCACCCTCGCCTGTATGATGCTCCCCATAATCGTGAGGAGCAGCCAAGAGGCCCTGAGGATGGTTCCAAAGTCCATCAGGGAGGCCTCCCTCGCCCTCGGAGCATCAAAGTGGACTACGATAACGAGATGCGTCCTCCCCGCCGCCGCCCCTGGAATAGCCACTGGAGTCATCCTCGGAGTCTGCAGGGTAGCCGGTGAGACGGCGGCCATCCTCCTCACCTCCTGCTTCTACACCATGAGGGGGCTTCCAAGGTCTCCCCTTGATCCAGTGCTCTCGCTCACCTACTACCTCTACATCCTCATCGTCGCCAAGGCGGGTGACACCCCCCTAGAGGTAATCTTCGCCCTCGCCCTCCTTCTCTTCCTCCTGATAGTAGCCCTGAACTCGACAGCCCTCATCCTGAGGTTTAGGTATAGGGGTGTGAAGAGGTGGTGAGGATCAAGATTCAAACAAACTCCCTAAACGTCTGGTATGGCGACAACCACGTCCTACAGGATGTGAAGCTAGCTATACCGGAGAGACATATCACAGCCATAATAGGGCCGTCGGGGTGTGGGAAGACGACTCTGCTGAAGTCCCTCAATAGGATGGTGGAGCTCATCGAAGGGGCGAGGGTTGAGGGGAGGGTTCTCCTCGACGGCAGAGACATCTACGACAGCGACATGGATCCAGCGGAGCTTAGACGCCGTGTCGGAATGGTCTTCCAAAAACCCAACCCTCTACCCATGTCGATCTACGATAACGTCGCCTACGGCCTTAGGGTTAGAGGCATAGATGATAGAGTCGTCCTAGACGAGGCCGTTGAGGAGGCCCTTGAGAGGGCTGGCCTATGGAGCGAAGTTAAGGAGAGGCTCAGAGACTCGGCCTTCAACCTATCTATAGGCCAGCAGCAGAGGCTCTGCATAGCAAGGGCGCTGGCCGTAGGCCCAGATGTCCTCCTACTCGACGAGCCCTGCTCATCTCTAGATCCCATATCGACCAGGAGGATCGAGAGCCTGTTAACCAGACTTAAGAATGACCTCACACTGGTGATAGTCACTCACAATCTTCAGCAGGCGAGGAGGATCGCAGATTACACGGCCTTCCTCTACATGGGTCGATTGGTGGAGATGGCTCCGACAGAGGAGATCTTCGAGAAACCTAGGGAGGAGCTGACTAGAAACTACATCGAGGGGAGATTCGGCTGAGGGCGGGCTGCGGTTTAAAGCTCTATAGCCTTTTATGGCTCTATTTAGCTCTTTATACTGATGGAGGAGATAAGGCGAATACAGCTGACTGGGGGTTCAACCTACATAGTTTCCCTACCGAAGCGCTGGGTGGAGGATCTAGGCCTCGATAAGGGGAGCAGGGTTCTCATCTATAGGGATGGGAAAAACCTCTGCATCCAGCCCCTCAGCGAGGAGGAGGCGAGTCAGAGGAGGATCCTCATAGAGGTCTCATCGGAGACGACGCCCGAGAGCCTGGTTAGGAAGGTGGTTTCAGCCTACCTCGTCGGCTATAACGTCATACAGGTGAGGAATCCTGAGAGGAGGATCGCCACTACGCAGAGATACGCCATCAAGGATCTCATCCGTAAGAAGCTTCTAGGAATCGAGCTTCTATCGGATCTGCCTCAGGAGTTGACGCTGCAGGTTCTAGTCGGCCATGGGGAGCTCTCGGTGAAGGATGCCCTCAGGAGGATGAGCGTCATAGCCGCCTCGATGCATAGAGATGCCATCGCGGCGTTGATGAGCGATGACCCCGAGCTGGCTAGGGAGGTGATAGAGATGGATGATGAGGTGGATCGCTTCGGCCTCTACATCATAAGGCTGTTGAAGATGGCAGTTTCGGATGGGAGGGTTTTGAGAGAGATAGGGCTGTCCTCGCCGAGGGAATGCCTGGGCTATAGGTTGATCACGAAGTCCATAGAGAGGATGGCGGATCACGCGGCTAATATCGCTCAGAATAGCCTCATGATGACTCCTATGAATCTCAGCAGGGAGCTCCTAGGGGAGATAAAGGCGATGAGCGACTCCGCGCTCAGGGTCTTTGAGGACGCCATAGAGGCCCTCTTCAAATGGGATTACGCCTCAGCCGATAGGGTCTTCGAGAAGGCGGAGGAGACGCGTCAAATGGAGGCGAGGGTGGTGCAAAAGGTCATAAAGCATGCACCCATAGAAGATGTTCCCACCCTGAGGCTTATTATAGAGAGCATAAGGCGAACAGCCGAATATGGGAGCGACATAGCTGAGATAGTCTTGAACCTGACGATCGGCGAGGAGATTAGGGACTAGGACTAAGAAATTTAAAGGGGGGCTTTAGAGTTTTAGACGCTGTTGGGGTCGTGGTCCAGCTAGGTGGGATGCGTGGCTCGGGCCCACGTGGTCGCCGGTTCAAATCCGGCCGACCCCATCATTTATGTTCTGTGTGGGTTTTTGGAGGGGAGGGGGGTTTCATCATCGTTTTGTGGGCTTTGTTGTATGGGTTTTTGTTTTAGTCTATGTTGTAGATGATTTGGATTGAGGTTGATATTGTTATTGTTCCTTTGATTATTGGTGTTGATGTTGCTTCTGTTATGGCTTTTAGTTTCATGTCGTAGTGGGTGTAGGGTCTGTAGAGGCTCTCGCTCACTGAGTAGATGCCGGTTATCTTTATGCCTAGCTCCTCGGTGATCAGTTTCGCCTTCTCCTTCGCATCCCTAACGGCCTTTAAGTAGGCCTCTCTCTTCAAGTTCTCCATCTTCTCATCTGATAATGTGAAGTGTATGGATTCGACTTTGTTTGCTCCGGCTTCTATGGCGACGTCTATGATTCTCCCCACTTGATCCAGCTTCATCGTCTTCACTTTGAGGCTGTTGATCACCCTATACCCCTTCGGATTTCCCTGATCATCGTAGATTCGATACACTTGGAAGGAGCTGGTCTCCATCGAGTCCTCGTCGACGCCGAGATTCTTGAGGGCCTCGATGACATTGGACATCCTCATGGCATTCTCCTGAACCGCATCGCCCGCTGAGGCGTCCTCGGTCTCGACGCCGAGGGTGATCACCGCTAGATCAGCCTTCCCAGAGGCTTCGCCAAATCCCGTGACCGTTATAGTCTTCCCGCTTAGTTCTCCAGACATCCTCGTCAACGTCGACAGGGTAGGCGTAGATAATGATACCTCCATCGCCGATCCCCCTCGCCTCAATCCCTGCGCCAGTATCAAAGCGGATGCGATTATGGAGATGCAGATCAGCAGGACCTCTATCTGCCTCCAATCAGGCTTCATTCTCTAAACACCTCACCGAGAACCCGGTGCTATGAGGGTTATTATACTATGGGTTTGAATGACCGTTCAAGGGAATAGAACACCCCTTGGAATCTGGGAGTCATCAATCTCAAACGGTTGATACTCTCATCGTCAAATCTCATCTAGGTCTATCGCTGTAATCCCCAGTTTCCTCTGATAACTCAGGATATATCTATCGGTCGTTATCAGTGGGAGATCCATAGACTTGGCGGTTGCGACGTGGAAGGAGTCAAAGAAATGGAGTCTGCGAGGGCCTCCATGCTCTCTGTAGACGGAGAGGGCGTACCTAGCTATACTCGGCGTGAGAGGTATGTACTCTAGGGGAAGGAGCTCCAACTCCTTCATGGCGCTGATTAACGCATCTATGGAGACCCCTATCGAACGATAGGCGAGGATCAGGTCTACCAATAAGACGCTGGAGGCATATCCCCTCACCTTCCCCTCTTGTATAGCTAGGAGGAGGGACTCAGCATGATCTGCATGAACATCATCTGAGAGATAGGAGTAAAGGACATCCGCATCAAGGAGAAACTCCTTCGGCAACCTCCTCGATGAGTCCAGCTCTGATGAACCCCTCAACTCTCTCCTCAGCCTCCTCAACGCTGACCTCAACCTTGATCAAGCCTCTCAGTCTTCTAACGCTGGGAAGGGGTGTGAGAATTATCCTATCCCCCTCCACCTCAAGAGATAGGAGATTGCTCTTAAGCCTAGACCGCACTTCTAGAGGTATTAGAACCCGCCCCTTGGAGTCCATCCTGACGATCATCCCACTACCCACCTAATTAAGTGTCCCATCCCACAATTAAGGTCTTCTATAAAAACAGAGCGGAGACAATCACCTCCAAAGAAACCCTCAACTCACTTTATAAGCGTCGGCCATCATAAGGCAGCGACTCAACAGGACTCTTCAACACCCTTTAGCCCTCTATGTGAAAACCGTTAATGGTTCCATTAACATGCTTGAAAAATTATAACGGTGTTATACTTCAATTTTCAAATTTCAGCCATGAGTTGCCTGCTGAACTCAGCTTTCTACTTTCAATTCTCTAGGTGAAATTCTACCCGACCTACTTCAGGTTTTCACCCTACCTAGCTTCCAGGCTGTTCCCCTCTCGGAGGCCGGCTGGAGGGGTGAGCGACAAGAGAATTAGGAGGGCTAGGAGATTTCATCCGCTTCCCGAGCCCATAACGATGATGAGAAGTCTCGTGAGACTCTGGAATGAATTCGCCGATGTCTCCTTCAATTATAGGAGATATCTCTCCTGGATTACGGCTATGGGCATCACCCTATCAGGCTTCCCGAGGGGCATAAGGACTAGGAGGCTCTATGAGCATAGAACCACGGGTAAGTTCGTCGTCGGCTTCCAGGGGATAGTCCACTTCAGCGTGCCCGATGACTTATACCTGAAGAGGTGGGCTAGGATCACGGATGCCCTTCTAAAATTCGCGGAGTATAGCAACGTTGGAGGCGGGAGAACGGCGGGCCTGGGCATGGTGAGATATCTTCCAAAGGAGTATGAGGACGCTCAATGATGGAGGATCTCTAAAATGAAGAATGCCCAAGCAGGGTCTAAGCCTCGAATACATGTCCGGCCCATCGGGGCGACGTCTTTGGCGCCCACCGGTCTTCAGCCGTTTCGACCGATGGGCTCATCGCCTCGATGCATGTATTCTCGGCGTGCTCCCCTGCTTGGGCAATTCATTATAGGTTCGTGGGAGATATATTATGATTGTGTTACATATATGGGGCATTAATTCTTTTTAAATGGGTTTTGAAGGGGATAATTTGTATTTTCGCTGTTAAAATGTCTCAAAATGTTTAGATAATAACTAGGTTTTGGGAGGATCGTCGAGGCGACCCGCTGTGCAGCCAAGCCATTTAAAGGGGACAGCCGGGTGCTGTCGATTCCTTAAGAGTCTCCATTACGGCTATACCTTCATCCCGCCTCTTACTATTAAAGATGGAGAGGGGAGACGGCCTAGGGGGGAGAGCCATCATAATATATGGCTCAATAGGAAGCGGGAAGACCCTAACCTGCCTCAGATTAGCCGAGAAACTTAGGAAGCAGGGTCTTAAAGTCCTAGGCCTCATCTCGCCGAGAGTCTATGAGGATGACAGCCTCATCGGCTACGACCTCTTAAGGGTCTCAACCGGTGAACGCATCCCCCTATGTAGAGTTCCTGAGAAGGCTGAGGAGAGCTGGCTTCGCTATGGGAGACTCCACTACGCCTTCTCGCCTAAAGCCTTCAATTGGGGGAATCAAGTCCTCATGGAAGAGGCTGAGGAGCTGGATAGGGGAGCCGTCATCTTTGTCGACGAGTTCGGGAGGCTGGAGGCCAGGGGCCTAGGACTTTATGGGGGAGCGATGAAGGTGGCTGAGAGCCTCCAGAGGGGAGGGGCCGCCATATATAGCTGTAGAGACGACCTGGCTGAGAGAGTTGAGGAGCTCCTAAGCGGTAGAGCTGGAAGTATCTCTAGGCATAGGGCTGGAGATTTGGAGGGGATTCTCAGAGATCTAGGTTTAACCCCCTAGTTGACACACCGCTGGAAGTCTTCTGAGGATTAGATATGAGAGATAGCCGCCGATGAGGGCTGAGAGGAGCTTATTCGACATCAAGATGACCCACGAGGAGTAGATGAGGAGGGGATTTGAGAGCGGGGAAGCGTAGAGGAGGTAGGGGAGATAACTGGCCAAGCCTCCGAGAAGGCTAGATAACAGGATGGATGAGAGGACTAGATCGCTGCTTCGGATGAGTGAGACCTCAACCCCGACGCCTAGTAGGACGTCTCTCAATAGAAGGATGGGGGCGGGCTGAGTTGGATGGAGGAAGACGCCTGTAACGGCGAGTAGAACCCCCTCAACCACCGCTCCACCCCTACCGAGGTAGGCCCTAGCCAGGATCGTCGAGATGACGAGGGGTATGAAGCCTAGGGAGAATCTAACCGGCAGGAAAGGGACAAGTCCCAGAAGGGCGTTGAGGCTGTGAGTTAAGGGGCCTAGGACGTAGCCGAGAGCCGTTGGAAGGGCCGTCAAGACGGCTAGGAGGGAGATGGCCCTAGACTCAAGTCTCACCCAGACACCTCCAAGGCAACTAGATGATCGAGAGACAAACCTCCAGGGGAGAAGAGGCGAAGACGGCCGAAATCAGAGATGGCTGAACCTTCGATGACCAGCACATAGACGTGGGGGATGTCTACAGAGCTTAGAGTCACAGACGCTCCATAGGTGGAGATGGCCCTGATCGTGGTCTCCTCACCTATCTTTATTCCTGCTGCCTCCATCAGTGAGGTGAGGGGGATCACCTCAGCCTCCTCTCCATTCAGGGTTATGGAGACCTTAGGCATCGCTGAGAGCTCCTCGACGCTCCAGCTCTTCTTCACGGCGCCATCCATGAGGAGGGTGAGCCTCCAACTCTCCAGCTTGACATCGATCTTCACGAGGTGATGAACCCAATACTTCCTTGGTAACCCAGCTATCACGATCCTCAGGGGGCCGTAATCGGCGATGTTCTCCTCTACGATCTGGATATAGGCATCGAAGAGATAGAGATAGGCCTCCTCCACCGTCCGATGATAACCATCAGAACCATAGGGGGTGATGGAGGATACGATATTTCTATCGAGGTCGACGCCGCTGGATCCTAGAAGCCCTAGGAGGGGGATGGCTGAGATCCCCCCGCAACTCTCGATGGTGATGGCCTCCGATAACCCCTTAAGCGTCTCAAGTCGGTAGGCAGCCTTCCTCTCTCCATCGATGTATATTTCAAGCCTCCATCCACCACCCCGCCTTAGGATTATGAGATAGGAGGAAGCTGCGGCTAGGGCTATGAGGAGGACGATGATTAGGGGGAGGAGTCGTCTCATGATGTCCTTAACCGGATCAGCTTTACATTTTATAAAATTATGGATGATATGTAAACATATTCGATTTCAAGGGGAAGACGACATCGTTTTACGCCTCCACGCCTTTAATTTCGATGTATGGTTAGGCGTAGATATGGACTGCTCACCCCAACCCAGTTCGAGGTGCTGAGGCTTAGGCTTGAGGGGTTATCCCAGGAGGAGGTGGCTGAGAGACTTGGGACGACGAGGCAGAACATCTCAATAATAGAGCGGAGGGCTAAGAGGAATCTGAGGCTGGCTGAGGAGACCCTGAGAGCCTATAGGGAGCTGGTGGCCGCCTCCTCGGTTGAGGTTCCACCTGAAACACATCTCGTCGACATCCCCAGAATGGTCATCGACGCCGCCGATGAGGCGGGTGTTAAGCTGAGAGCCAACTTCACCAGGATATACGACGAGATAAGATTCAAAGCTGGAAAATGCGTCAGGGGCGTCAAAACCATAAAGCCGTTGAAAATCCTCATCTTCAAGGATGGCGATATAGAGGTGATTCCAGAGGCGTGAAAGGATAAATAGCGAGATAACTACTTATCGCGGAGGATGGAGGCTAAGGAGGTTTTCGAGAGATTCTCGGAGAGGGAGAGCTTCCTAGTCATCGGCAGAAGCATAAGACGCTTCGACGCCCTCGATAAGGCGCTGGGAAGGGCGAAGTTCACGGCAGACTACGTTGAGAGGGACGCCCTCGTGGTTAAAGTTGTCAGGAGCAGCCTACCCCACGCCCTTATCAAAAGCATCAACATCGATGAGGCACTGAAGATTCCAGGGGTTGTCGCTGTCCTCACGGCGAGAGACATACCAGGCGAGAACCAGATCGGATATGCCCTACCAGATCAGCCGCTGCTCAACGATGTTAAGGTTCACTATGTCGGCGACCCCATCGCATTGGTCTGCGCCGAGAACGAGGAGGCAGCCTTCAAGGGCGTCGAGGCCGTAGAGGTGGAGTATGAGGAGCTCCAGGCGGTCTACACCATAGATGAGGCCCTAAGCGAGGATGCGCCGAGGATCCACGGCGGCGAAGACAACATCGCCGTCACCACTAGGGTTAGGAAAGGCGACATAGAGGAGGGATTCTCAAAGGCCGAGGCCATAGTCGAGGACATCTATGAGACGCCCTATCAGGAGCATATGTACATCGAGCCAGAGGCGGCCTACGCCATACCCGAGGGCCACAACAAGGTGACGGTCATCGGAACGATGCAGAGCCCCTTCCTGGTTAGGGAGAAGATTGCTGGGATCCTCGGATGGAGCCTAAACCAGGTTAGGGTCATCCAAGCCTTAACGGGGGGAGCCTTCGGGGGGAAGGATGATATGGGGCCGCTGGTCTGCGCCAAGGCAGCCCTAGCAGCCGTGAAGCTGAGGAGGCCGGCGGCCCTCATCTTCGATCGAGACGAGTCGGCAGCCTACTCCGTCAAGCGTTATCCAGCCAGGATCAGGTATAGGTCTGGAGCAGACGCCGAGGGGAGGATGACGGCGGCCGAGGTCGACATCACCGTCGACTGCGGAGCCTACGCCAATAGGGCGCCCTTCTGGCTCTGGAGGATGACGGCTCACGCCGCAGGCCCCTATGAGGTTGAGGCTGTCCACGTCGACGGGAAGGCTGTCTACACGAATAAGGTCTTTGGAGGGAGCTTCAGGGGATTCGGCGATGTTGCGATGCACTTCGCCGTTGAATCTCAGATGGATATGCTAGCCGAGAAGCTGGGCCTCGACCCCCTGGAGTTCAGGCTGAAGAATGTCCTGAGACCAGGCTCCAGGACGACGACGAATCAGCTTCTAGATCACTCCGTCGGCATGGAGGAGTGCCTCAGGGGGGTGGCGGAGGCCTCAGATTGGTGGAATAGACGAAGACGGGTGAAGAGGACTGAGGGAAAGCTGAGGGGATTGGGGGTGGCCTGCGCCCATCATGGAATAAGCACCAGCAGGGGCGCCCCAGACTGGTCAGCCGCCTCTCTCATCCTAAATGAGGATGGAACCTTCACCTATAGAACCGGCATCTGCGAATTGGGTCAGGGATCACAGTTTGGACATGCGAAGATCGTCGCCGAGATACTCGGCGCCCCCCTTGAATCCATAAGGGTTGAGGGGCCTGACACCGATTCGACGCCTAATGCGAGGCCGACCCATGGGAGTAGGGGCCTCATGCTGGGAGGATCAGCGGCCGCCGACGCGGCGTTGAGGCTGAGAAGCCGTATGGTTAAGGTGGCCGCCGAGATGCTGGGCTGCGATGAGGGGGATGTGGAGCTTAGGGATGGAAGAGCCTATGATAGGCGTAGACCGGAGAACAGCGTCAGCTTCAGGGAGCTGGCGAGGGAGATGTATATTAGAGGCGTGTCGCCGGCGGCCTATGGATTCTATGCGCCACCCCGCAGATACTTCGATCCGGAGACAGGGCTTGGAGTCGCCTATCCCGTCTACACCTTCGCAGCCACCGTCGCGGAGGTTGAGGTTGACCCAGAGACGGGTGAGGTTAAGGTCGTCGAGGTCTGGCCCTCGATGGATGTGGGCAGAGCAATAGACCCTCTGTTGATCGAGGGGCAGATCCATGGAGCCATAGCCCAGGGCCTAGGCTTCGCATTGACGGAGAACCTCATCGTGGAGGAGGGGCGGGTTCTGAATCCAAACTTCAAGGATTATGTAATCCCCTCATCCATGGATATGCCGAGGGTCTCAAACGTAATCATCGTTGAGAAGCCCTATAGACACTCAGCCTTCGGAGCTAAGGGCGTTGGAGAGCCAGCGATCATCTCCATAGTCTCAGCCATAGCCAACGCCGTCTACCACGCCACGGGCATAAGATTTAGGACGCTTCCAATAACGGCTGAGAGACTCTACAGGGCGCTTAGGGGGGAGAAGCCATGAGGCCGCTGCCTAGGTTCAGGGTTCACAGACCCGAAAGCCTGGAGGAGGCGTTGGAGCTCCTGGCGACTCTAGAGAAGGCCAAGCCGATAGCCGGCGGAACAGACCTGATACCGTTGATGAGGGAGGTGAAGGTCGATGTCAAGCATCTCATAGACCTCAGCCGTATAGAGGAGCTGAACTTCATCAGGGAGGAGGGAGGCTACATCAGAATCGGGGCGACCACAACCCTCAGCGACCTAGTGGAATCAGAGCTCATCGCCTCGAAGGCTCCGGCGCTCTGGGAGGCGGCGGCCTCCATGGGAAGCCCCCAGATAAGGAATAGAGGCACCATAGGAGGCAACCTCTGCAACGCATCCCCAGCAGCCGATCTAGGGCCGCCTCTCCTCGCATTGGAGGCCGAGGCTGAGATCAGGTCGCTAGACGAGAGTAGATGCATCCCCATCGGGGAGGTCTTCGCAGGGCCTAAGGTGAACAGCCTAGCTGAGGATGAGCTCCTAACCGAGGTGAGGTTTAAGACTCCACCTCAGGGCGCTGGGTCGGCCTTCGAGAAGATCGGACGTCGAAAGGCTGTAACCCTGGCCCTGGTGAACGCCGCAGCCTACATCGAGGTGGAGGATAAGACCTGTAGGGTGGCGAGACTCGCCCTAGGAGCCGTTGCGGATAGGCCTATGAGGCTTGGGGAGGCTGAAGAGATGCTGAGGGGTAAGGAGCTGAGTGAGGAGCTCATCGAGGAGGTTTCAGCCCTCTGCAGCAAGCTGGTTAGACCCATCGACGACATCAGGGCCTCAGCATGGTATAGGAGGGAGATGTCGAGGGTTCTCAGCCGTAGAGTCTTATTGAAAGCTTGGAGGAGGTGCAAGGCATGATGCTGAGATTCAAACTGAATGGAGAATGGATCGAATGCGAGGCTGAGCATAACGAGACCCTACTAGACCTTTTGAGGGAGAAGTTGGGGATTAAGAGCGTTAAGAGGGGATGCAACGTCGGCGAGTGTGGAGCCTGCACCGTTCTATTGGATGGAAGACCCGTGAACTCCTGTCTGCTGCTCGCCCCCCTCGTGGAGGGGAGGAGCGTCGAAACCTTGGAGGGCTTGAGGGATAAACCCATTATGAGGGAGCTGATAGAGGCCTTCGTCGAGGATGGAGCCATACAATGCGGCTTCTGCACCCCTGGAATGCTCATCTCAGCCTACTCGCTGCTGAGCAGAAATCCAAAGCCCTCGGAGGAGGAAGTAAGGAGAGCCATCGCCGGAAACCTATGCCGATGCACCGGCTACGTCAACATAGTTAAGGCCATACTCGATGCCTCGGAGAGGTTGAGGAGTGAAGACTAGCGAACTCTTCGAGGAGCTAAACCGAATTCTGAAGACGGGGAGAAAAGCGGCTCTCTGCATCCTCATCTCCAAGAGGGGTTATGGCCCAAGGGAGGTGGGGGCCAAGATGCTGGTCGACGAGGAGGGGAGAACCCTTGGAACCATAGGGGGAAGCGAGATGGAGAGGATCATCGTCGACGAAGCCCTAAAGGCCCTGAGGGAGGGGAAGCCCAGAAGCATATCCTTCGCCCTCGGCATAGAACCCAGAGAGGGGATGATACCACTCAAATCCGAGTGTGGGGGGACGGTGGAGGTCTTCATCGACGTCATACAGCCCGATCCAAGGCTCATCATCATAGGGTCGGGACACATAGCTAAACCCCTCGCAGACCTCGCACATATGGTGGGCTTCGAAGTCGTCATCGTCGATGATGCCCCAACAGCCACTGAGGAGCGGTTCCCCTACGCCGAGATACATTCAGGCCCCTTCGAGGAGGAGCTTAAGCGACTGGAGGTTAGGGCGACGGATTACGTAGCCATAGTCCATGGTGAAACCCCCTATGAACTCGCAGCCCTACGGGTGATGCTGAGGAAACATCCAGCCTACATAGGGCTGCTTGGAAGCAGGCATAAGGTTGAGAGGCATAAGGCGAAGCTGAGGGAGGAGGGCTTCACGGAAGATGAGCTGAAGCGGATCAGGGGGCCGATAGGCATAGAGGTCGGGGCTGAGACCCCAGAGGAGATCGCCGTAAGCATCATCGCGGAGTTAATCAAGGTGAGAAGAGGAGCCTAGCTCTCTCAATATCCTCAGGGGTATCGAGATCGAAGACGCACCAGAGGTCTCCCTCCACGTATCGGTGATAGGCATCATATCGGTCGACGACAACCTTAATGGGGGTGCCAGGCGGCAGGGCCAATATCTCCTGGAAGAGTGCCCTACGAAAGAGAACGGGATGACCCCTCCGACCTTGATAGCGGGGGCTGACCAGTAGGGCTTCGGGGTCTCTCTCCATCACCCTCGCCATCTCGTCGAGGAGCTCCGGCTTCAAACCCAATTGGTCTCCGAGGATGAGGAAGGCCGCATCCCCAGAGGCCCTGCGCAGTCCAGCTTGGAAGGAGGTGGTCATGCCAAGCTCATAATCCGGATTATACACCATCTCCACCTTATAGGCCCTTAAGACCGGCTGGAGCTCCTGGGGTTTATGGCCGAGGACGACGAGGGTCTCATCCACCCTTGAGGCCTCAACTGCATCCAAGACCCATGATAGGAGGGGGCGGCCCTCGAACTCTATTAGGAGCTTGTTCCGCCCCATACGCTCAGATTTCCCCGCCGCTAGGATGACGGCGGAGAGCCTCATCTTGCCATCTCCTCAGCCGCCCGCTTAACAGCCTTAACGATGTTGACGTAGCCCGTGCATCGACATAGGTTCCCCTTTAGATACTCTCTAATCTCCTCCTCGGAGGGGTTTGGATTCTCGTCGAGTAGGGCCTTAGCTGTGAGTATCATGCCTGGAGTGCAGAAGCCGCATTGGACGGCGCCCTCCTCCAGGAAGGCCCTCTGTAGTGGGTGGAGCTCCCCGTCTCTGGCTAGGCCTTCTATGGTTGTTATCTCCCTCCCGTCGACCTCTACGGCTAGTGTGAGGCAGGATAGGATGGGTTCGCCGTCGAGGAGGACTGTGCAGGCTCCGCATTCCCCTATGCCGCATCCATATTTTGCCCCTGTTAGGTGGAGATGCTCCCTGAGGAGGTTTAGGAGCAGCGTATTTGGTTCTACCTCTGCTTCGATTTCTCTACCGTTGAGCTTGAAGCGTATCTTCATCTCCCTCCACCTCCAGCTCTCTCGATGGAGAGGTTGAGGGCGTCTCTAACCAGGGCCTTTGATGCTTCAACCCTATACTCGGCGGTTCCCCTAACATCGGTTATTGGACTTATATCCTCCACCACCAGCTCTGAGGCTTCCTGTATAAGCTCCGGAGTCGGCTCCCTCCCCCTTAGATGCTCCTCAGCCCTCACAGCTCTAACCGGTGTAGGGGCCACGGCTCCCAGAGCTATTCGACATAGATCGATTCGACCTCCACGGAGGGTGAGTAGGACAGCTGCGTTGACGGTTGCGATGTCGAGGCTGGTTCTACCTATCTTCCTGAAGGCCCATCCATAATTCTCCGGTGGAGGGGGGATGCGTATGGCAGTGAGGAGCTCCACCGGCTTTAGGGCTGTGGCTCCAGGCCCCTTGAAGAAATTCTCTATCGGGATGATGCGCTCACCCTCTATGCTCTGGGCGTGGAGCTCCGCCCCGAGAGCCATGAGGGCGACGGCTGAATCGGCTGCTGGTGAGGCGTTGCATAGGTTGCCGCCTATGGTTCCCATGTTCCTGATCTGGATGCTTCCGATAGCCTTGACAGCCTCATGTAGAAGGGGGAGACGCTCGGCGATTATTTGTGATCGCTCTATCTCCCTCAGCTTTGTGGCCGCCCCGATGTGTATGCCCCCCTCAACCTCTCTTATGCCTCTCAGCTCAGTGAGGTTTCTGAGGCTGATTATATGCCTCGGCTCTATGAGACGCTGCTTCATCTTCACCAGCAGATCCGTTCCACCTGAGAGTATCTTGGCCTCATCGCCGTATTCCGCGAGGAGCTTCAGGGCCTCCTCCAGGGTTTTTGGAGCGTGATATTGAAAGTTTATGGGGAGGATGTGGGTGTCTATGCGGTTTATCCACATGCTCATCGCCTCTCACCTCCCTTTAGAGCCTTCAATATCTTATCCGGCGTGATTGGAAGCTCATAGAATCTCACACCTATGGCGTTATAGATGGCGTTGGCTATAGCTCCGGCGACGGGGTTTAAAGCGCCCTCCCCGAGGCCCTTAGCTCCGAAGGGGCCTGTAGGCTCCTCAGTCTCGACGAAGAAGACCTGGAAATCCTCCAGGGGTGGGAGATCCCTCGCCGTTGGAAGCTTATAGTCTGTTATGAACCCCTTATTCAACAAGTCTCCACTCCTTGGGTCGTAGGGGGTATCCTCTAGGAGGGCCATGCTCCACCCCATGGCGAAGCCTCCATGTATCTGGCCCTCAGCCAGCTTCGGATTTATGACCCGCCCAACATCTGCTCCAGCCACCACCCTTATGGGCCTCACCTTACCCGTCTCCGTGTCCACCTCAACCTCGACGAAGTAGGCCGTGAAATGCGGTGGACAGCTACCCTGCCTAACGCTGGCCACGGCTGCGATGGTCCCCCAATTCTTATGCCTCGCCATGGAGGCCAGCTCGCCGATGGTGATCTCACGCCCCTCAACGCCCTCCACATATATGACGCCCTGACCACGCTCCTCATCAGGCCTGATCTTCAATGCGTGGGGATATGCGTCGAGAACCCTCGCCGCCAGCTCTAAAAGCTTCCTCTTCACCTCCCTCGCCACCTGTAGAGCTGCGGCGCCCCCAGCGTAGACACCCCTTGAGGCATGTGTGCAGACATCATAGAGCGTCGTCTGCGTATCCGCCCTAACGATGTTGACGCATTCTAGGGGGACGCCTATCTCCTCGGCGATGATCTTCGCATGAGCCGTAAGGGTTCCACCCCCACAGTCCATCATGGCCGTGACGTAGTCCAAAGTCCCATCCTCATTGACCTTGAGCATAGCCCCAGTATAGTCGACGACGGTTCCTGGAACCGGTGCTCCGGCGCTGGAGGTGTGGAAGCCCCTTCCGAAGCCTATACCCCTTCGATAGCGCCCCCTCTGCGCTCCAGGTTTAGGCCTCTTATCCCACCCTATCAGCCTGGCTCCACGTCGGACGAGCTCCTCGACTCCGGAGCTCTTGATGATAGATTTAACCGTAGGCCCCTGACCCCAGAAGAGGTCTCCGAGGCCGACGTGGTTTAGAAGCTTGAACTCTAGGGGGTCGAGGCCCAGCTCCTCGGCCAACTCATCCATCAGGGACTCGACAGCCCATGTGATCTGGGGGTTTCCATACCCCCTCATGGCGCAGCTTGGAACCTTATTCGTGTAAACAGCCTTCCCCACATACCTGAGATTTGGAAGCTTGTAGAGGGAGACCCACCATCCGACGAGGCAGCCGAGCAGGGGATAGGCCTGAATCTGATGGGCGCCTATGTCGAGGATGGCCTCAAGGCTGCCGGCTGTCAGCCTTCCATCCCTCCTGGCGCCGAGTTTGAGCCTGAAGATCATCTGGTAGGCGCAGTGCTCGTGGAGGTCTTCCTCCCTCGTATAAGCCAACCTAACCGGCTTGCGGGCTTTAAGGGCTAGGGCGACGGCTATGGGGACGACGATATTTGTCTGGATGCTGGAGCCGAAGGCTCCTCCAAGCGCAGTCTTGACGACGTTAATCTTCCCAACGGGTATGCCAAATATCTCGTGGATCAACAGCCTCGTATTATGGATCGACTGCGTCGTAGTCCAGATGGTGACGCCGCCGCCTGGCTCAGGTCTGACAACAGCCGTCTTAGGCTCCAATTGACAGTGGTATCGCCGATTGGTTCGATACTCCCGCTCAAGAACTACATCAGCCTCCTCGAAGCCGCGTTCAACGTCTCCCTGCTCAATCTCCATGGTGCAGGCGATATTATTCTCAACCTCCACCTCCTCACCCATATATCTGATGCGTTCATGTAGAAGCGGCTTCCCAGGCCTCATTGACTCCAAGGGGTCGAAGGAGGGTTCTAGAACCTCAAACTCAACCTCTATAGCCTCTAAAGCCCTCTGAGCCAGCTCCTCGGACTCCGCCGCCACCGCCGCTATGGGATCACCCACATATAGCGGCTTACCAGTTAGAACCCTCCAATCCTTATAAGTGGCCTCAGGAGTGCTGACAAGCCTCGGACAATAGACCACATCTGGGACATCTCTATAGGTGACCACCACGGCTCCAAGCCTCTCAGCCCCTGAGACATCGATATGCTTCACCCGTGCATGGGGATAGGGACTCTTCAAAACCCTGGCATAGAGCATATCTGGGAGGTATATGTCAGAGGCATAGATCTCCCTCCCAGTCACCTTCGCCACTCCATCCATCCTCGGAGTGCTACGCCCGATGAAGCGGAAGCTCTGACGCATCAAATCTTATGGGAGATTCATGGAGATAACGATTCCTACCTACGCTCCAAGAGGTGGGGCGCCCTCCCCGCTATGATCGGCTTCAAAGCCTCCAAAGCATCGCCCAAGGCTTCTAGAAATCTCCTTACATCCTCACCCGTCGTAGCAGTTGAGACGTTGGGATGAGCTCGGAGGTATATGCCTCTGTTGATTAGGGCGAGGGATAGGCAGTAGGATAGGCCCATATCACTGGTGGCAGCGGATCGATAGTCCCAGACCTCCTCATTAGTCCATAGGATGTTGAATAGGGAGCCGATACCGATGACTTGAGCCACTACGCCCTTCTCATCAAGTAGTGCTTTAACCTCCATTCGGATACGGCGCCCCAAGCTGTTTAGATGCTCGTAGACCTGGGGTCTAAGCTCTCTTAGGGTGGCGATGCCGGCGGCCATGGAGAGGGGGTGGGCGTTGAAGGTTCCTGAGAAGCCGATTCGAGGCTTACCACTCTCGGGGAAGGAGGCTTCAGGTATCTCTAAGGGCTTTGATAGGGCCTCTCTGAAGGCGTATGCCCCTATGGGTAGGCCGCCTCCAATGATCTTTCCGAGGGTGGTTATGTCAGGCTCCACGCCGTAGAGACTTTGGGCGCCGCCTGGGCTGAGCCTGAAGGTTATGACCTCATCGAAGATGAGGGGAATATCGTAATTCTCAGTCGCCTCTCTAATCGTTTTGAGAAACTCGGGTTTAGCGGGTATGTCCCTCTGAACAGGCTCCACTATGACCGCTACCAGATCGGCTCTATGCTCTCGAATAAGCGTCCCAGCAGCCTCAGCATCGTTGAAGGGTAGGATCAGGGTGTTGTCTAACACGCATCTTGGTATACCCTCACACTGGGGGACGCGTCTGGGAGACTTTCTCGGCCCCGCCTCCCTAAGGGGAGGGGTGACGCTTATGTCCATGGACTCCCAGGAGCCGTGGTATGCACCCTCACATTTAGCGATCTTCTCACGACCCGTATAGCTCCTTGCAAGTCTAACAGCCTGCATGATGGCCTCCGTCCCTGAGGGTGTGAAACGTATCTTTTCCGCCCCTTTAAGCCTCCTTAGGATCTCCTCTCCCAGCTCGGCTTCCAGCTCTGTTGGAG
>JAGHBJ010000035.1 GCA_021161045.1 Candidatus Bathyarchaeota archaeon | reverse complement strand
CTAGCCTTCTCCCACATCTCAGGTATTGTTCTGGCGCCGACGTATCCCATCGCGGCCTTAAGGCCGCGATGGGATACGTCGGCGCCAGAACAATACCTGAGATGTGGGAGAAGGCTAGGCTCGCCCTCGTCACCGAGAGGGGGGCTGATGAGCTTAAGCCCCATGACATCCTCCTACCAGGCTCGGAGAAGAGGCCCTAAAGAGGGAACATTTTATCCCCTCCACCCCTATGCTAAATGACATGATTAGACGCGCCCTCATCAGCGTCTACGATAAGAGTGATCTCGAAATCCTCATCGATGCGCTTAGGCGTCTAAACGTCGAGATCGTCGCCTCATCGGGGACGGCTAGGAGGATAAGGGAGCTTGGCTACGACAATGTCGTGGAGGTCTCAGCCTACACCGGGCAGCCTGAGAGTCCGAGGGGGCTTTTAAAGACCCTCCACCCCAAGATTCACGGCGGCATACTCCTAGATCCAGACAACTCTGAGGAGGAGGCCTACATGGCGCGATATGGAATAGAGTCCTTCAACCTCGTCGTCGTGAATCTCTACCCCTTCGAGGAGGCTGCCTCGAGGGGTCTTGAGGCCCATGAGGCCGCCGAGTTTATAGATATCGGAGGCCCCGCGATGATTAGGGCTGCCGCCAAGGCCTCGATGCTGAGGGATGACATCGCCGTCGTCGTCGATCCCGCGCAGTATGGGGAGGTGGCTGAGGCCCTTAAGAAGTGGGGTAGGATACCAGATGATCTGAGGAGGCGTCTCACCCTAGAGGCCTTTAAGAGGACGGCTCGATACGATGAGATGATAGTCAGCTATCTGGAGGCCTTGGGATGGGGTCAATGAGGAAGCGCTACAGAACTCCAACCCCCGAGAGCTACCCCAGCGAGATCAGGCTGATCCTCGGGGAGAAGGAGCTCGTCTACGAGAAGGCGATGAGCCTAAGATATGGGGAGAACCCCCATCAGCCTGCCGCCCTATATAGACCGAGGGATGGCTCCGCCATTGTCGGAGGATTAGAGCTGCTGAAGACTGGGAAGGGAGGTCTCAGCGAAACCAATGTGGAGGACGTGGATAACGCCCTCAACATATTGAAGTATTTCGAGGAGCTTGCCTGCGCCGTGATGAAGCATCTAAACCCCTCAGGCGTAGCCGCTGGCAGGCCTGGAGACAGCCTCAGAGACGTCTATGTCAGGGCGAGGGACTGTGATAGACAGGCAGCCTTCGGAAGCGTCGTCGCCTTCAACGTCGAGGTAGACGCCGAGACGGCGGAGGAGATAGTCTCAACCTTCGTGGAGGTCGTCGCAGCCCCAGCCTATGAGGAGGAGGCCCTGGAGATATTCCAGAGGCGTAAGAATCTGAGGGTTGTGAGGGTTGGTGACCCAAGGCTGCTTCCAAGATACATAGGAGACGAGGTCGATTATCCCCGCCTCAGAGTTCTGGCCGACGGCTCCATCATCCTCTCCACACCCCTCTTAACCGGTGTTAGAGGCTCAGGGGATGTGAGGGTTGTAACCGAGAGGCAGCCGAGCGAGAGGGAGATGAGGGATCTCCTCTTCTCCTGGTATATCTGCATGAATGTCAGGAGCAATGCCATCGTCGTCTCCAGAGACCTAGCAACCCTCGGCGTCGGCGCAGGTCAGCAGGATAGGGTGACAGCTGTGAGGCTGGCCCTGGAGAAGGCCGTGGCTCAGGGGCATGGCGATGAGCTTAGGGGAGCCGTCCTCGCCTCAGATGGCTTCTTCCCCTTCACCGACTCGATAGAGCTGATGGCTGAGTATGGCGTCACAGCCTGCATCCAGCCTGGAGGCTCCATCAGGGATAGGGAGGTCATAGCGGCCTGTAATGAGTATGGGATCGCCATGGTCTTCACCGATGAACGCTGCTTCCGACACTTCTAATATAAGGCTTAAACCCCCTAGAGACGGCTTCAAGGCCCTTGAAGACTTGCGGGTTATACAGGGGTCTTTAAAGATCGAGTTTTCCCCATCGATGTATAAGCATATATGGATGAAGCTCTCCGCCTCTAGAGGCTCTTACACCCCTCTAAATCGATGATGGAAGTGTAAAAAGGATAAAATGAGGCGGAGGGGGAGATCACCCTCGATGGGTGCCTACCGGAGGGCGGCGCTCTACCTCGCAGTCCTCCTATTATCGGTCATGATGCTGACCTCCACCATTCATCTCCTCGGAGACCTATCCGAGGTGGATCTAGGTGGATTGAGGATGTGGAAGACGGGTGAGGCCGGCGTCGGGGAGGAGGGGCCTAAGAGACGGGGTGGAGTCCCCGTTGAGGCGCTCCCCTCCGGTGGAGGCGCCCTCTTCGAGATTCACATGCAGACGGGGACGAGGTATCTCCGATGTCAGGTTGGGGAGATATATGATGGAGGTGTATGGCATCTCCATGAGGGCTGTAGGGCCTTTCCCTATGAGGGGGGAGCCGTTGAGCATAATGTCTCCCTTCCCCTCCCCTATGAGGACTATATCTTCTATGTGAAGCCCCTTGTGAATCTCACCGGCTATATACCGGTCACCTTGAACGTTGAGAGTCTCGTATTTGACGGCGATGTGTTTCAATACCCCTCCCTCCAGGTCTTCTACACCGAGGGGGTTTTCCCCCAGGTCTATTGGGTAACCTACAGGCATTATCAATACTCTAAGGAGGAGCTCTCAAAGGCTCGTGTCAAACCCGTAACCCACTGTCTACAAATCCCAGAGGAGATGGAGGAGAGGCTTAGGGAGCTGGCGCTGAACGCCGTGGGCGACGCCTCAACTCCCTATGAGAAGCTGAAGGCCCTAGAGGCATATCTGAAGGAGAACTACATCTATGACGCCAACTATACGCCTCCACCCAGTAATCTAGACCCGATAGAGTGGTTCCTATTCTATGAGCGGCGGGGAACCTGCAGCCATTTCAACTCCGCCCTCGCCCTTCTGGCTCGAACCCTGGGCATACCTACTAGGGTTGTGATGGGTTATCTCGTTTCTCCCGACGCTGAGTATCAGGTGGTGACGCCTAAGCATGCTCACACCTATGTGGAGGTTCCCTTCGAGGGTTTAGGCTGGATCATCTTCGATGCCACTCCGGAGGAGACTAGGGAGTCTCCAGGTAAGTCCAGCCGTATTCCAACGGTGACGAATATCACTTGGTGTAGCCCCACGGCGCTTAGGGGTGGAAGCTTCATCACCGTGGGGATTGTCGAGACCTTCAATGGGACTCCGGTCTCCGATATGGAGGTTCAGATCTTCCTGACGCCGAATAAGAATGAGACGGGCCTCCTCGTAGGCATGGGA
Organism: Candidatus Bathyarchaeota archaeon; assembly: GCA_021161045.1. GTDB lineage: Archaea > Thermoproteota > Bathyarchaeia > TCS64 > B23 > B23. The sequence goes on along the minus strand of JAGHBJ010000035.1, from coordinate 4,067 downwards.
GTCGTTCACGACGGCCTCTTCAACGTCTCCTGTCGGGTTCCGCCGGAGGCTGATGTCGGCGATTATCACGTGGTTGCGAGAGCTGTAGGCAACGCCGTCTATATGGAGTCCTGGAGTGATCCGAGGCTTAAGTTGATGTCGAGAACTGAGGTGATAGTGGAGTCCTCCTATAAGGCCTATCTGGGTGAGGAGGCCGTCATCAAGGGGAGGGTTAGAGACCCCCTGACGGGTAAGCCGATAGCGAATATCACCCTCACCGTCGAGGTGGACGGCGAAACCTATCTCGTGGAGACCGATGGGGAGGGATGCTTCACCTTCACCTACACACCTGAAATGGAGGGGGAGAAGATCATCAGGTTTTTGATTCCACCCTCCGAGTATTATCTACCATCGGAGGGGAGGGTCACCCTCCAGATAGAGCCTAGGAGAAGCTCCCCCATAGCGGTTTTACTCAGCTTCCCCAACAATCTAATAATAGCGACGGCTGGAGGCTTAATAGCCGTGGCGCTGATGATTGGGAGGAGGGGTAAGGAGGAGGCTCAGGCTGAGGAGAAGCCGGATGTAGAGGTGGAGCCTCCCCTAGAGGAGCCGCCGCTCACCTATGACACCTATAGGGAGGGGGTTGTAAAGCTCTATAATCGCCTATATATTAGGGCTAAGAGGCGATTCGGCGTAGGGGATAACTTGACGCCTCGGGAGCTCCAAGCCTTCCTATTGAGGCATCTACCCGATGGAGCCGCATATCCCCTTGAGGTTTTAGTCTCAACCTTCGAGAAGGCCAACTACGGCGGAGTGGAGCCGACGGCTGGGGAGTTTGAGCGCTGTAGGGATGCCTTAGACGTCTTGATAGAGTTGATGGAGCATGGGGATTAAGAGAGTCGTCATCAGGAACACCCTGCTCTACGCTTCCATAGTGCTCCCACTCCTCTGGGCCATGCTGATCTGGAGGCCAACCCTCGGGGAGTTCAGTTCGTTGCTCCCAAATCTGCCTGCCAAGATGACCTCCATGGAGCTCTCCCCCCTCTTCCTCTCCCTATTAGCCTCTGCCTCCACCTTCTACGCCGGCAGCATCATCGGAGCTGTCTTCGAGGGCAGCGCTAAGGAGCTCCTCGTCGGTAGCCTCTACGCAGCGAGCTTCGCTCTCCTCCTAAGCCTCCCCCTCATATATGCTCCAGGCTCGGAGGTCTATAGCTCCCTCGGCCTCTACATCCTCCTCTCCTTCCTCACCTTAATCCTACACAACGTCGCCTCCACCCTCCTGAAGCTTAGGGGCCTCCTATCCCTCAGGGCTCTCTCCGCCAGCGCCGCCATCTACATCGAGGGCCTTGCCATATCTAGGATCATCGACATCGCCCTTAGAAATCCCCCATCTCTGCTACCACCGGATCTCTCCAGGCTGCTCTATATGGCCATGACAGCCTCAGCCCTCCTCACCCTCCCCTCCGCCTTTAAAGGCTCTAGGAGTAATACCCTGGCGTCGATAGGTGAGGCCTCATCGAAGTATCATATCATAATTCCCTCCGTCATCGTCGTCGTCCTCTACTTCGGCTATTATAGGGAGAGTCTGTCGATGCTCCTGCCGAGTCTCTCCCCTCTCTCACCCTATCTGGAGTGGATGGTGATCACAGCCCTAGCCGCCCTCGTCTATAGGGGCGCCAGGAGATCCATCGAGGTTTCAGCCCTCGACAGGGTTGGGGATTGGGCTAGGCATATACAGGAGGTCTCCACTTATAGGGGTGAGAGGCTGTCGGAGCTGACATCAGCCATGGAGGAGTTCATAACTCAGGGTAGGAAGGAGAGGCTCATCCTCCTCCTAAGCCTCATACTCCACGATGAGGGCTTAGGTGAAGGGGAGGTGGAGCAGATCCTCTCCCCCCTCCTAGAGCATAGAGAGAGGCCTAAACCCCTCCTCTCCGTCAAGGGACGAGTGGAATCCCTGGAGAGGAGGGACATCGAGAGGCGTAGCAGAGTTCTGGAGAGGGTGGTTGAGAGGATCACAACCCTAAGTCATAGACCCATCAGCGTGGAGGGGGTAGAGGCAAAGTGAATGTGGAGAAGGTTAGGGATCTAGCCACGGCGATCCTGGACGAGGTGAATCGATTCTACGTCGGGAAGAGATTGATGCTGAGGAAGCTTCTATCAGCCGCCCTCGCCAACGGCCACGTCCTCTTCGAGGATTACCCTGGACTTGGGAAGACGCTGCTCGCCAAGGCCCTGGCGCGGGTGACGGGATGCAGCTGGAGACGCATACAGTTCACTCCGGATCTGATGCCGGCGGACATCCTTGGAACCAGGGTCTGGCGTATAAGGGAGGCCCGCTTCGTCTTGGAGAAGGGGCCCATCTTCACCAACATCCTACTGGCCGATGAGATCAATCGTTCACCGCCTAAGACTCAGTCAGCCCTGTTGGAGGCGATGGAGGAGCGTCAGGTCACCATAGAGGGGGAGACCCATCGATTGGAGCAACCCTTCTTCGTCATCGCCACCCAGAACCCGATAGAGCTGGAGGGAACCTATCCCCTGCCCGAGGCCCAGCTTGATAGGTTCCTGGTGAAGCTCTCCATCGGCTACGTCGAGACCCAGAGGGAGGAGAGCCTCATATTGAAGCGGCGAATCCTATGGAAGAAGGATGATCCAACATCGCTGATGGAGCCTGTGACGGATCAGAGAACTTTCGTCGAGATGCAGCGCTTCATAGAGGAGAGCATCTACGTCGACGATCAGATCATCGACTACATCACCGCCATAGTCAGAGCTACCCGCAGCCACTACGCCGTCGAGGTCGGCTCCAGCCCAAGGGGAGGCCTCGCCCTCCTTAAACTCTCAAGAGCTCATGCCGCCATCTCGGGTCGAGACTTCGTCACGCCTGATGATGTGAAGCTCTTCGCCCTCGACGCCCTCGGGCATAGGCTGATCCTGAGGATGGAGTATGCCCTTGAGGGTAAGGTGACGCCTGGCGATGTCATAAGGGAGATTCTCGATAAGATCGAGGTTCCCAGGGATTTCCTACGTAGGTGAAGCCCGCTTGTCAACTCGGGAGGCGCTGGAGCCTGCGGTCACCTCCTTCGCCTTCATAGTCTTTGGAATGCTTCTAGGCAACGTGATCCTCATCCTCGTCGGCCTTCTCCCCCTCCTCTTCGTCGCCCTCTCGCTGCTCATCCCCCCACCCAAGGAGGTGGAGGTGGAGCGTATAGGGGAGGATCAAAGCCTATTAGTCGATGAACAGTTCTCCGAGACCATTAGGATTAGGGTTAGAGGAGGCATAGGCATCGTAACCATCGGCGATGTCCTCCCAGCCTCCTTCAGCCTTGAGGATGGAACCAACTTCAAGGCTCTTTGGAAGGGCGTCGGCGACGTGGAGGCAGCCATCAGCTATACAGCCACCTGCGCCAGGAGAGGCCTATACCACCTGGAGGGAGTCCACTATGAGGCCAGGCATTTCCTACGGATGTTGAAAACCGAGATCGGGCTGGTGGAGGCTCCTAGAATCATCACCGTCAGGCCGAGACCCCTACTGGTAAGGCGGGTTAGGCATAGGGAGGCCGTCTCGGCTATCCCCATGCCAGCTGAGGCTAAGTATCGATTCGGAATTCCCACGACAGACTTCCTAGAGGTGAGGGACTACGCCCCAGGTGATCCCTATAGGATGATAAATTGGAAGGCGACGGCTAGGAGGCTCTCAGCCTCGCCGAGTCCACTTCAGGTCAACGAGTATGAGAGGGAGGGGCGGAAGGTCGTATGGATATTCCTAGACTCAGCCCCCCACATGGCGGCTGGAACCACGCTTCGAAGCGCATTAGACTACGCCGTCCAGGCCGCCCTCGGGCTAGCCGACTTCTATCTAAGCCGTGGATGTAGAGTTGGATTAGCCATCTACAACCATGATGCCTATCGATGGGAGGGCCCCTTCGAGAGGAGGGTTGAGCCTCCACCGGAGCTTCTAAAGGCCCTCTCAGGCCTCAAAGCCCTTGAGCCGCCGATGGAGATGCCCGATGAGGCGGAGGGGGTTAAGATGCCTCGAAGCCGGATAATCTTCCCCGATGTAGGCCGGAGACAGCGGTATAGGT
>JAGHBJ010000057.1 GCA_021161045.1 Candidatus Bathyarchaeota archaeon | reverse complement strand
GCTGAGAGGTTGTAGGCTGTCGAACCGGTGGGCGTCGCCACCATCACGCCGTCCGCCTCGATGGTGAGGAGATGGACGCCGTCGATATAGATCTCCATCTCAGCCATCTTAGAGGGCGTCGACGTGGCCACGAGCACCTCGTTTAGGCTGTCTGGCAGCTTTTGATCACCGCATCTGGAGGAGAGCTTTAGACATCTCTCCACCCTGTAATCCCCCCTCAGTATACGCTCGATGGCCTCCCCCACCTCTTCGGGTCTCACCTCAGCGAGGAAGCTTTTACGCCCCATATCGACGCCGAGAATGGGAGTCGATGGATTCCTTAACCCCATCGCCGCCCTCAATATGGTTCCATCGCCTCCGACGACGATGAGGATGTCGACATCCATCTCGCCTAGAGGTGTGGCCTCCACTCCCAAGGCATCGGCGGTCTTCTCCTCCACGAGGGTCTCGATGCCCCTAGATTTGAGGTGGCTTAAGGTTCTCCTCGCCACCTCCAGGGCCTCTCGGAGATCCATTCTTGAGATAAGGCCGAATCTCATCCTCTTCTACCTCGTTGACCAGCCATATTTCCCTATAAGCGGCACGTATGCCACCTTCATCAGCTTCCTCCTCTGAATCCTACCCCTCTCATCCTTCTCCAGGAGCACTAGATCCTGGCCGAAGGGGTTTAGGGGGCTTCCCACCGGCGCCATCAACCTGCCAGGTGAAGCCAGCTGCTCTATCAGTGGGGGAGGGATCTCGGGGCAGGAGGCCGTTATACATATCGCATCGTAGGGGGCCTCCTCGGGATAGCCGAGTGATCCATCGCCGAGGATGAGGATGACCTTATCATAACCCGTCCTTTTGAGATTCTCCTTCGCGAAGCGATAGGTTACGGGGTTTATCTCCATCGAGACAACTAGGCCGTCGGGGGCGACGAGCTCCCAGGCGAGGGCGGCTCCATAGCCTGATCCAGCTCCAACCTCCAATACCTTGTCCCCCCTCTTCAATTGGAGGGGTTCATAGAAGACGGGGTACATGTAGGGGGCTGAGATGGTCTGACGGCCGTCGCCGGGTATTGGGAAGGGCTGATCGACGTAGGCGTACTCGACGTAGGCGGGATCCATGAATTCCTCCCTTGGAACCTTGAGCATAGCCCTCGCCATGGAATCTGTTTTGATGTAGCCTAGCTCCCTGTATCTCTGAACCATCCTTCGACGCTGCTCCTCGAAGCTGGGCATCAAGAGAGATAGGGGCTGACCCTATAAAGGGTTAGTTTATAACCCCCTCCTTCCTCAGCTCCTCGATCTCCCTGTCGCCGTAGCCTAGGAGGCTTCTCAGCACCTCCTCGGTGTGTTCACCGAGCTGTGGGGCAGGTCTCCTGATCTCAGCCTCAAAGCCGCTCATCTTCACGGGGAATCCGGGCAGCCTCACCTCCCCAGCCGTTGGATGCCTCACGGTTTTGATGATGCCCCTCGCCTTCACCTGTGGATCCTCTAGGGTCTCATTTATCTGTAGTATTGGGGCCACGGGGACATCCACGTCGACGAGGGCGTCGACGACCTCCTGAACAGTCCTCTCGGCAACCCACCGCTCCAGCTGCTCCGTTGACTCTATGGATTCAACGCCCATCGCCCTGCAGAGGCGATCCCTCATTCTGGGGTCGGCGCCGATGTAGACCCATCCATCCTTAGCCTTGAACATGCCGAAGGTGGTGAGGGTGTGATACTCCTTCCTTATCTGCCAGGGAAGCTTACCGGTAGTCGTATACTGGGTGATGGCTACGCCTGTCTGAGCGATCATGCAGTCCAGCTGGGCGACATCTATGAGCTGCCCCTCACCGGTTCTATCTCTATGTCTAAGGGCTGCTAAGATGGCGATGACGGCCCAGAGGCCTGGATCTAGGTCTCCATGCCACTCCGCAGGTCTGATCGGAGGCCCCTCGGGATCGATGATGTCGCCGGTCAACCTATACCAACCGCTCATGGAGGATCCCATTGGGGCGAAGCTGGGTCTATTGGAGTAGGGGCCTGAGAGGCCGAAGCCGCTGAGGCTTGCGTAGATGATGTCAGGCTTAACCTTCTTAATGTCCTCATAGCCGAGACCTAGCTTCTCCATGGTTCCAGGCTTGAAGTTCTCCACTAGGATGTCGCATCTCTTAGCCAGCTCCAGGGCGATCTCACGCCCCTTTGGATGCTTAAGGTTGAGGACGATCCCCTTCTTATTTCTGTTGAAGTAGAGGAAGACGGGGCTTACGCCGCCGACTAGTGGGGGATAAAATCTCGCTACTTCACCCCACGGCGGCTCCACCTTTATGACCTCGGCTCCCAAGTCGGCGAGGATCATGGTGCAGTAGGGGCCGAAGTAGACGTGGGTGAAGTCTAGAACCCTAACATCGTCGAGTAGTCCCATATACGCTCCCTCGCCGCTTCACCGATCTCATAGAGATAAATCTTACGGCTCTAGGGCCTCCGCTATGAGGGGGGCCACCGACACCCTTGATAGGTCTCCGGGGACGCTGTCGGTGCCTACAACCTCCTCAACCCCAGCCGATTTAATCAGCTCTAGGGCGTTCCCCCTCAGAAGCAGATGTGTGACTCCCGCGTAGATCCTGGATGCCCCCAACTCCTTTAGAATTCTAGCTGCGTTGGCCGTGGTTCTCCCCGTGCTTATGATGTCGTCGATTATTATGACGTCTCTCCCCTCCACGGATAGCTCCTTGGCATAGGTCTTTATCTCACCCGTATATCGATCCCTCTCCTTTCTTAGGCAGTCATACTCGGCGTCGATCACCTCAGCCGCGTATCTCACCCGCTGCCTCGCCATCTCCTCATCATCGGGGGCGAGAACTAGGGGATCCCTCAACCCCTTTTCAGCGAAGTATCTCGCCAACTCCCCTGCCGCCGTCAGGTTGTGGGCTGGAATCCTGTATCGCCTCAACACCTTCATGCTGTGGACGTCAACCGTGTAGAGGGCGTCGGCTCCAACATCCTCCAATAGCTGTCTAACTAGATCCGAGGTTAAACACTCCCCCTCCAGGTATCTCTCATCCTGTCTGCTATATGCGAGATAGGGGACGAAGAGGGTGATATTGGAGACGCCTAGGTCTCTAGCAGTGTGGATCATGGCTAGGAGCTCAAGGAGATGTTCATCCTGCGGCGGATAGAGGCTCTGAACTATGAGGAGCTCCTCACCGGATAGAGGCTCCAGATATCTGAAGTAGAATTCGCCGTCTGGAAACCTCTTCGCCGTGGACTCGACGAGTTCAAGTCCTAGGGCTTCGGCAACCCTCCTACCCAGCTCGGGGGAGCTTGGCCCCTCTACGACCTTCATCTCATACCTCAACCTAGGCGAGGGTATAAAGCCTTATCCACTCCTCCAGAGCCTGTCTCCGACGTAGTGTAGATTCTCCACCACTTTACCCCGCTTTAAAGACCTCAACTCCTCGGAGTCTACTAGAGCCTTGCCTATGGCTAGGGCCTTTCCATGTCGCTCATCCCTCACAACCACCAGGTCTCCGGCTTTGAAATCCCCCTTGACTTCGATGACTCCAGGGGCCATCACATCGGCTCCATTACATATGTGGGGGACGGCTCCCATATCGACGATGATGGAGGGTAGGGAGTCGAGGATCGGGGATCTAAGCGTCGGGAAGAGATCGTCCCCCCTCCTAGCCAGTATCATGGAGTCTCCTGAGAGATAGACGATGGTTCCATCCTCCATCTCAGCCTCCTCCAGGCTGTCGACCTCGGGGAGGAGGATTCCAGCCTCCTCCCTTAGTCTTCTAACTTCCCTCCTCCTTAATCTATGCCTATTTCTAAGCTTCATAGAGGCCTCTCCCTATGCCTCCCTCAGAATGATACGGTAAAGATATTAAGTTGAGGGTTGTTGATCAATCGAGGCGAATCCCTATAAAGGGGGATGAGATGAAGGGCGTGATGAATAGACTTATAGGGAAACGTGAGGAGGGGGGTTCAAGAGAGATATATATCAAAGCCATCCCCCTCAGAGCCTATGAGGATGTAGACCTCATCAAGGCTGAGGTTAGAGCTGGGAACATTGTCATCACAAACGTCGCCCCCCTGGCGAAGAGGAGTATAGAGGATGTGAAGAGAGCAATAAACGAGTTGAATGAATATGCGAAGCTGATAGAGGGAGACATAGCCCGTCTGGGAGAGGAGCGAGTAATCTTAACGCCTCGAACGGTTAGAATATGGAGGGGTAGGGAGCGCTAAGCTAGTCTAGAGGTCTCAAGAAGCCTTGGAGCATAGGCCTCTAAGCCCCTAAACCTGGAGAGCGCCCGCACCATACTCTCACACTTCGACTCCTCACCATGGACGATTAGAACCTTCCTAGGCGTAGGCCTGATGCGCTTCACATAGCTCAAAAGCTGACGTCGATCCGAGTGCCCCGAGAATCCCTCAACGGTGTAGACCTGCATCTCGACGTTGATCACCTCCAGTTTCCCCTCGCTATTCATCGTCTGAACAGACCTCAAGCCGGATTGGATGCGTCTACCGAGGGTTCCAGCCACCTGATAGCTGACGAAGATCAGGGCATTTTCCTCCCACGGCGCCAGCCTCTTGAAGTATTCGATGACGGGGCCACCCTCCATCATGCCAGCCGTCGCCAATATGATGCAGGGACCTCCCTCGGCGATCTCGTCCCTCATATCCGGCTGCTTCACCACGGTGAAGTAATCCGACTCGAAGGGGTTACGCCCCTCACGGAGAATCTGATCCTTAATCTCATTTGAGAGATAGTTGGGGTAAGCCGTATGGATTCCCGTAGCCTCTGAGATCATACCCTCAATATAGACCGGCACCTCCGTGAGCTCCCCCATCTCCATATACTTGTTGATGACCATCATGATCTCCTGGGCTCGCCCCACGGCTGGAACCGGTATCAGAACCTTCCCCTTCTTCAAGACGTGATTCGCGATCTTTACGAACTCCGCCTCCGTCTCCACCCTAGGTGGAGCGACATCCTCGGGAGCGCCGTAGGTGCTCTCCATGATCAGGGTTTCAACCCTTGGAAACTGCGTCGCAGCCGGCTGGAGGAGCTGGGTATAGCCGAACTTGAAATCGCCGGTGTAGACGATGTTATGGAGACCCCTTCCTATATGGAGGTGGACGATGGAGGAGCCTAGGATGTGGCCTGCGTTATGCAGCGTGAGCCTCACATCCGGCGCGATGTCAGTTACCTCTCCATAGCTCAGTGGAATCGTGTGAAGTATCACCTTCCTGATGTCCTCGGGGCTATAGGGCGTCGGCCTCCCCTCCTTGCTCATTACGTCGAGGTAGTCGCTCTGCAATAGAACCATCAAGCTGGCCGTCGGCTTTGAGCAGTAAATCGGCCCATCATAGCCGTATTTGAAGAGGTAAGGGAGGAAGCCGCAGTGATCTAGATGGGCGTGGGTGATGACGACGGCGTCTAGGCTTCTGAGATCAAACTCCTCGACGTCGAGCCGAGGATAGGCCTCTATCGGGTTGAGAGTCGCCGGATTTATGCCGCAGTCTAATAGTATGCTGCTCTCCCTAGTCCTCACCAGTATGGCTGATCGGCCTACCTGCCTCACCCCTCCCAGGAAGGTGACCCTGACATCCCCCGCCGGCTGGAACATAGGCCTGAAGATGGCCTCTCCAACCTCCCTCAGGAAGCGCTCCCGTTCACGGCTCTTGGAGTAGAGGAAGCCCCTGATCTGCTTGATCGTCAACGATGGAATCGGGGGGGAGCGGACAACCCTCGGACTCCAACGGGTTCTCTTAACGATCTCCAGGAGGTGTGACCCGCCTTTCCCTATGGCGATGCCAGGCTTCTCCACCTCTAGGCTGACCTCTCCGAGGGTTGGGTCGAAGTAGATATGAACTAACCCCGCCTCCTTTGGGATGATCTCTTTGATGACTCTCTCGGCCTCCTCCTCCGATACCCTAACCGATGGGTCTGAGCGTATTACGACCCTCTTCTTTATGGAGCTGGCTATGTCGGCGACGATGTAGCTTCTCTCCATGAGCATCTCTGGGCGATTGGTGTAGATGGCTATACGTGGCCCCTCGAACTCTATCCTCGTGATGCCGATCTCCTGTGGGATATTCTCAAGTATGGAATTCCTGATCTCCGCATAGGATAGGCCTTGAGGCTTCTGAGCGGCTTTCATATCAGCTCAGCAGGGCGCGTTTCTCCTCTGTCGTCAGCTCTCTGAAACCCTCCTTCGTGATCACGGCTACATCGAAGCTGTCGCCGCTTGCCACGTCGCGCTTCATAGCGGAGTCTACAGCCCTGATGACGATGGGGAGCATCTCCTCAACGGTTTTACCCTCTTGATACTGATCCTCCAGGACGCCGTAGGCGATGGGTGAACCAGAGCCGGTGGAGACCACCTTCTCCTCCGTGACGCTTCCGTAGGGGTCTAGGGAGTAGATGTGGGGGCCGGACTCGTCGAAGCCGGCTACCAAGGCCTGGAGGGGCAGCGGCATACCCTCCTCTCGATTTGAGAAGAGGAGATTCGACACCAATCGGGCGGCGGCTGAGACGGGCATGGGTCGGCCATTCTCCAGCTCGAAGAGGCGGGCGTTGGCGCGGAGTATCTCGACAACCCTCTGAGCAACGGCTACGCCGCCCGCGACGGTCATAGCGAGGCGATCCGTGATCCTATAGACCTTCTTCGCCCTCTTGCTGGCGACGTAGGTTCCCATCGTCGCCCTGGTGTCAGTTGCCAATATCACTCCATCGCTGCAGACGACTCCCACGGTCGTCGTCCCCCTCAAGGGCTCCAAGCGATGCATCTCATCTCCCCAGAGGTAATGCTCTAAGGATGATCTCCTAGAAGGAGGGTCATGTATCATAAAAGGGTATTCTTTAAAAACCTTTCTCGTTAAACCCTTTAACTCCAAAGGGCGAGTTATTCTAGCGAGGAGATTGAGGGAGCCCCATAGAATAGAGCTGCCGAGGATCGTCCTCGTCGGCGCGGGAGTCATAGAGGAGTTGGGGGAGATCTGCCTAGAGCTGGGATTCAGCAAGGCCCTCATAGTCTCTGGTAGGAAAACCTTCAAGGTGGCGGGTGAGAAGGCCCTGGAGATTTTGAGGCGTAGCGGCTTAGATGTGGAGGCGACCCAGGCTCTCAGGGCTGACTTGGAGACCGTTGGAAGGGTGGCTAGGGAGGCCGGTGATATGAAGGCTGAGGTGGTGGTAGGCGTCGGAGGGGGGAGGGTCATCGACGTCGCCAAGATGGCTGCGGCTAAGAGTCGGATAGAAT
>JAGHBJ010000078.1 GCA_021161045.1 Candidatus Bathyarchaeota archaeon | reverse complement strand
GCCCTGCTGCTAAGCCTAGGCCTCTCGATGAGGTTTACAGCCCCCTCATGGAGGCTTGGAGACGTTGTAATACAATTGGGATTCATCACCCTCATCTCAACCCCCATAATGGCTGTCGCCTCCCTAGCCATCCTCTCAGCCATCAAGAGAGACATACAGCTGACCATAACCTCCGCTCTAGTCCTCCTCATACTCCTCCTGGGCATAGCTCTGGGGGCGATTTGAGGAAAGATTTTTAGATTCAATGCCCTTAGCTTGATGAGACGCTTAAAAGAAGAGATGAAGACCAACATCACCGAGGAGAAGGCTGAGAAGCTACTTAGGGAGTTGATCTCAACGCCTAGTCCATCGGGTAGGGAGGGTGAGATAGCTGAGATAATAGCCGAGGAGCTGGAGTCCCGAGGGCTGGAGACGGAGAGGATGAGGGTTCCAGGCTGCGGCGGCTTCAACCTCCTCTGCCGAATCGGCGATGGCGGCGAGACCCTCATTCTAAACAGCCACATGGATACGGTTCCACCACATGAGATGAAACATCCCTACGAGGCGAGGATCGAAGACGGCGTCCTCTATGGTCGAGGAGCCTGCGACGCTAAGGGGGGATTGGCGGCGATGATCCTCGCCGCGGAGGAGCTCGCCGACGTCGAGGCGGAGAATATGCTACTTCTAACCTTCGTAGTCGACGAGGAGAATCAGGGGATGGGAACAATCACACTGCTACTTAGAGGCGTAAGGGGAGACGCCGCCATCGTCTGCGAGCCGACGGATCTCAAGCTATGCACAGCCCAATATGGATATGTGGAGGTGAGGCTGAGAACCCATGGACGTTCAGCCCATGGAGCCACACCTGAACAGGGAGTAAACGCCGTGGAGGCTATGATGAGGGTCCTAGAACATCTCAAACACCTCCCCCTGCTAAATGAGGAGGTGAGGCCAGCGCTGAACATAGGCATCATCAGAGGTGGAGAGAACTCCTGGATCGTCCCCCACCTCTGCGAGACGGACATCCTCATCTCAACACCCCCCGAACTCCCCACCTCTAGGGTGGTGGAGGAGCTCCGGAGACATCTATCAAAGCTGGGGGATATAGCCCTAGAGCTGGAGGTGTTGGAGAGCGATGAGGGTTATAGGCTTAGCCGCCGAGAGCCGATAGTTAGGCTGATGGAGAGGAGCATCAGAGAGGTCTTGGGATACGTTGAATACTCAGCAGCTAGAAGCTGGACTGATGCCAACACCCTCTTCAACTATGCTGGAATCCCATCGGTCATATATGGCCCAGGGGAGCTCCACCACGCCCACTCAGGGGAGGAGAGAGTTAGAATTAGAGATGTAACCCTATGTGCTAGGGTGTTAGCCTCGGCGTGCGGGGAGTTCCTCAGGAGGGGTTTAAGCCATAACCTTCTTATATAACTCACATATCTCCCATCTGAGATCATGTCGAGATTCCAGAGTTTAAGTGGAAGGGCGGCGCTGCTCTCGATCCTCATAGCGGTGACAACTCTCATGAATCTTATCATGATACCGATGCCTCCACCCCTCGCCGAATATGACCTCTCACCCATCCTCACCTACGCCATAGGCATTCTCGTCAGCCCCATAAACGCGGCGGTGATCATCGCCATAGCCCAGGGGTTGGGAACAGCCTATAAGGCGGCGATCTATGGCTGGCCGGCGGTTTTCATCCCTGGAGCCATGATCGTCAGGGGGTTAGAGGCCCTATTGATCAGCATTCTAACCAGGCTTAGACCACCTGCGAGAACCATATCAAGATGGGAGGTGGCATCCATGATCATAGGAGTTCTCTGGGAGACCCTGGGATTCTTCATCGCGGACTGGATACTCTTCGGCCCTGGGATGGCGATGATAACCCTAATGACCATCGTCGACGCCATTTTCATACCACCGGCCATAGCGGTGGTCGCAGCCGTGAGGAGGAGCCTTGATGTCGAGAGACTCCTCTAAGCCGAGGAGGCTGAGGCTTGGAAAACTCTCCCTAGAGGAGTTGAGGCGCCTAGTCTTCCCCCACCTCTTAAAGGTGGAGCCAGGCCTCGATGGCGGAGTCTTAAGGCTGAGAGGTGAAGCCGCCGTGGCTCATGCTCCAGCTATAGGCGTCCCCATCGAGACCCTAGGCTTCTTCGCCTTCCACTACGCAGCCTCCAACGTCGCAGCCCTCTTCGCCAGGCCGAGATACCTCATAGTCGGCATCTACCTCCCACCCGACAGCGGCGAGGAGGAGCTCCAAACCATAGTTGAGGGGCTAGGCTCAGAGGCGGAGAAATACGGCGTCGAGATCATAGCTGGACATACAGCCACCTACAGGGGGCTGGAGCTCCCCCTAGTCTCAGCCACCTGCATAGGGGAGAGGATGAGGGAGACTGGGAGAATCAAGGCTGGAGACCTAATAGCCCTGGTGGGGAGAGTAGGCGGGGAGAGCCTCTGGCTGAGGGCCGTCGCCGAGGGGCGAAGAGATGAAGGATGGAGGTAGCTCACACCCCTACCTGCACTCCTAAGGCTACAGAAGGTTGAGGGGGTGAGGCTTCTACACGACGTCTCCGAGGGAGGGGTGAGGGGAGCCCTCTATGAGATCGCTGAGACGCGGCGCCTGAGGCTGGAGGTGGACTCCAGCCGAATCCCCCTGGAGGAGGGGGTAAAAGAGATTGGGATTGACCCCCTCTCAGCCCCCAGCTATGGCGTCCTCATCGCCCTCCTAGACCCCGATGCCATGGAGGAGACCTCGAAGAGCTGCCTTGAGGTCGGATATCCCCTAACCATCATCGGCGAGGTGAGGGAGGGGGAGAGGGCATACATAGATGGCGTGAGGATTGAGGGGGTTGAGAGGACGGAGCTGGATAAACTCTACGGCCTCGTCGTAGGCGTCGACGAGATCATATCAAGCCTGAAGAGAAGCCTCAGGAGGCTGGAGGAGGAGCCTAGGGTGGCAGCCCTAATCCCAGAGGTAGGCCTAAACATGGTCTATGCGAAGCCTAGAGCTCGATCCATAGAGGAGGTGGCAGGCCTAAGCGGTAGAGTGATCGTCAGCCTCGGAAAGCCGAGGATTTGCGGCGAGGTCATATACGGGGGGTCAAGGCATCTAGCCTACGTCGTCTTAGAGGCGATGAAGCTCAACCCAGAGATGAGGGCGGCCATAAACCTTAGAGGGGGAGAGGACATCGCCGAGGCTTTAAGGGAGATGGGTCTCAAGGTTAAACGTCTACCAGCGGAGGGCCATGGCCCCTGCCCCGTGGCGGATCACCTCAAGGCCGCTGGGGAGCTCCATGACGCCTACCTCCACCCTGGAGCAGTGGGCATAGAGGCCACCACCACTATTCTAGGTAGAGATCCGGAGGAGATCGTCGATGTCGTCCTCGGATTGGCTAGGCGTCTCCCAGACCATTAGGGTCTTCAACGAAGCCTCAGAGAACTATGACAGCTGGTATGAGACCCCCATGGGACGCTACGCCCTCAGCTGCGAGCTTGAAGGCCTTAAGAGGATGCTCCCACAGCGGGGGATAGGCATCGATGTGGGTGCTGGAACCGGCATCTTCGCAGAACATCTAAGCGATGACAGGATAATCATCTGCCTAGACCCCTCCCCAGGGATGTTGAGGAGAGCTGCTAGGAGGGGGCTGCCATCCATCCTAGGCGTCGCAGAGCATCCACCCCTCAGGCCTAGATGCCTAGACTTCATCTACATGGTCGCCACACTAGAATTCCTCCCAGAACCGATCAAGGCTCTGGAAGCCTTAAGGATCAGCCTAAAGCCCCATGGATCCCTCATCCTCCTTATAATCAACACGGAAAGCCCCTGGGGACGGCTATACCTGAAGCTAGGAGAGGAGGGCGACCCCATCTTCAGCAGGATCCGCCTCTATAACTATGAGGATGCCCTTAAACTCCTCAAAGAGGCGGGTCTAAAGCTCCTCGCAGCCGTGGGGACACTGATGG
>JAGHBJ010000029.1 GCA_021161045.1 Candidatus Bathyarchaeota archaeon | reverse complement strand
GGAGCAGCCCTCCGGATTTGATGCCGGCCGCGACGGAGGGCTTCTTGCTGAGAATCGGGTCGATGACTATCACTATGTCTGGCTCATGGACGAGGTCTCTACGCCTAACGGGTCTGTCGTCGATGCGGACGTAGGCCGTTACAGGAGCTCCTCTCCTCTCCGTTCCATACATCGGTATCGCCTGGGCATACTTCCCCTCCTTCGCGACGGCCTCGGCGATCAATCTTGAGGCCGTCACAGCTCCCTGTCCACCTCTGCCGTGAAACCGGATCTCGATCATTTCCCTAAACTCTCCGCTCAGCCTCTTAAAAGAGTTATCACCCTTTATATCGGAGATTCATACAGGAGAGGATTTGAGATGAGGAGCCCCTTGGAGGATGTTAGGGTTTTAGATCTCACCCACGTCTGGTTCGGCCCCTGGTGTACTATGATGCTAGCCTATCTGGGGGCTGAGGTCATAAGGATCGAGCCTCCCTGGGGAGCTATAGACCGAGTGGGCTTCGGCCCCCTCTTCGGAGGAGTCACCTATACGTTCCACCATCTAAACCTCAACAAGAAGGACTTAACCCTAAACCTCAAGCATCCCGAGGGGAGGGAGATATTCCTGAAGCTCGTCGAGATCTCAGATGTCGTGGTGGAGAACTTTAGACCTGGAACGATGGAGAGGCTGGGATTGAGCTATCAATCCCTGAGGGAGGTGAACCCACGGATCATCTATGCAGCCCTCTCAGGCTTCGGCCAGTATGGCCCCTACAGCAGCAGAGGCTCTTATGCAGCCATAGCTGAGGCGATGAGTGGGCATACGAGGCTGACGGGGGACGGCGTCGATCCAAAGGGGCCTCCGATAGAGATGGCTCAGGCCTATGGAGACCTAGGCCCTGGAACCATGGCCGCTATGGCCATCATCGCAGCCCTCAGGATGAGGGATAAGACCGGCGTGGGGCAGATGATCGACGTTGCTCAGCTCGACTGCATGGTGGCCTATAACACGGCCATAACGGGTTATCTGCTTTCTGGCTTGAAGCCCTGGGAGATGAGGGAGAAGTATCCCTCACCTAGCGTGGGAGGATTGATGAGGACGAGGGATGGAGGGTGGATAAGGGTGGCAGCCTACTCGCCTAGGATTCTCGACCGCTTGAGGGAGGCCTTCATGGTGGAGGAGGTCACCGAGGAGCTCGTGAGGAGTAGAGTGGCGGAGATGACGAGGGATGAGGCCGTGGAGTTCTTCGCCTCCATAGGTGTCCCAGTCGCACCGGTCTATCACGTCGACGAGGTGGTGAGGGATAGACATCTATGGGAGAGGGGTATGTTCATAGAGGTGGAGCATCCGAAGGCGGGGAAGGTGTGGACGACGAACTTCCCAGTGAAATTCTCGAAGTATTCCCCACCCCACCCGACGGCTGCACCACTCCTAGGCCAACATAATAGGGAGATCCTCATAGACCTACTCGGATACACCGAGGAGCAGCTGGAGGAGCTGAGGAAGAAGGGGGTTATAGGTGGAGAAGCCTAATCCTCCCATCATTAACCTGGAAGAGATGTAAGAAGACCGACGATACCCCTAGGCTCTCTGAAATCATAAACGATGGG
This sequence comes from Candidatus Bathyarchaeota archaeon, assembly GCA_021161045.1. GTDB lineage: Archaea > Thermoproteota > Bathyarchaeia > TCS64 > B23 > B23. The sequence goes on along the minus strand of JAGHBJ010000029.1, from coordinate 2,588 downwards.
AAGAGTTGATGCTAACTACATCCGTATTAGAACCGCTGAGTAGAGACCTCTATGGCTTTTATGGAGCTCCAACATTCTCCAGCCAGCCTCTTTGGCCGTCCGCTCCATCTCCTCCGGCGTGGCCAGCCAGAGATTAAACCAGGGACTATACTCGTCTCCAAACTCTATGCGTATGGTGACTAGCCCCACTGGGCGGCCTCGTCTTCTATTCAGCTCATGGTATGCGAGATGGCTTGGATTGTCGGTCTCAAGGGGATCTATGGAGGTGGCTATGAGCATACCTCCAGATCTCATGATTCTATGAAGATCCTTGAGGAGCGCCATCGTCTTCTCGGGGTCTCCAGCTATGCCGAAGTTGTTTCCCATCATCAACGCCGAGTCAAAGGAGACAGCTCTAAACCCTAGATATCGAGCATCCATCAATACGCAGTGCTCGACGCCCCTCTCCCTGGAAACCTTCAAGGCGAGGGGCGAGATATCTATGCCCACCCCCTCGTGGCCTAGGCTCTGAAGCAGCAGGAGATGACGGCCGGCTCCACAGCCTAAGTCGAGAATCCTCCCTCTCACTCTCGTTAGGGCTCTCCGCTCCACCTCAGGCCAGTCCTCAGGTCCCTGGAAGTAGAGCTTTACGTCTACCTCATCAACGTAGCCGTCGTCTCTACGGATAAGGTATCGAGCCTCTCCCCTCTGATGATATTCCCATAGGGCCTCTCCAAAGGGGTCTTCCACATCCCTAGGGAGGAAGACAGCCTATTAATGCATCAAGGTTGAAGTGGCTTTAACCCAGTTTCAGGGACTCACCTACCAGGTAGCCGACCCGTGCCTCCTTTATCTCCACCTCTATGAATTCGCCCAGCTTGACCTGAGCCTTGAGGACTATCGGCCTGTAGGTGTAGTTCCTCGCCACGAGGGTTCCACGCCTCCCATATTCGTCGACGAGGGCTTCACCTCTCCAACCGATCCATCTGGCTCCCGATTCTAGGCTGAGACGCCTCCACAGCTCCGTCATTATCCGGCTGCGACGCTTCGTCTCACGTCCATGGAGCTGCCCCTCCATCTCGGCGGCCTCCGTTCCAGGTCTGGGCCAGAACCTAGAGATGTTGAGGACGTCGGGCCTCACCTCCTCCAATAGCTTCAGAGAATCCTGGAAGTCCTCCTCGGTTTCACCTGGGAAGCCGCAGATGACGTCTGTTGAGAGCGTCAATTCAGGGTGGGCCTCCCTGAATCTGGAGACGATATATTTGAAATCCTCAACGGTGTATCGACGCCTCATACGCCTCAAGACCTCATCGCTGCCGGATTGAACGGGGAGATGTAGAAATTTGAAGATCTTCGGCGACCTATACGCCTCGATGAGTTCGTCGAGTATCTCCAAAGCCTGATTCGGCGTCATCATTCCAACTCTGATGTAGAAGCGTCCATCAAGACCCGACAGCATCTCCAATAGATCTGGAAGCCTTAGCCCCCTCCATCGATAGGCGGCAGTATCCTCAGCCGTAACCCAGATCTCCCTACAGCCCTCTCCCAGCGCCCTCCTGACATCCTCGACGATCTCCTCGGCGGGATAAGACCTCAGCCACCCCCTAGCCCGCTTCACTATGCAATAGCTGCACTCGCCGAGGCAGCCCGATGCTATGGGTGCGATGTGGATGACCGGGTTCCTCCTCACCCTTGGGAGACGGGTCTTCCTCATCTCCCCTCCGACAAGCACCCGCCGCTCTCCCCTGAGGGCGGCCTCCACCACATCCACGACGCTGAGGAGGTCGTCGGGCCCAAGGAGAGAAGCCTCAGGGGCCTCGGACTCGATGAGAGGTCTCTCAGCCTCGGGCATACATCCAGCGATGATCAGGGGCTTACCCAGAGTCCTTAGCTCCCTGATCCGCCTCAGCATCTTCCTCTCCGTCGGCGTCTTGACGATGCAGGTGAAGATCATAAGGATCTCGGCGGATTCTGGAGATTCGACAACGACATGCCCAGCCTCCTTTAAGAGGCCTAGGGCGATCTCATAGTCCGCCATGTTCATGCTGCAGCCGTAGACCTCTCCGTATATCCTCGCCAAGTCGTATATTGGTGTGGTGAGGCTCTAAGATAAAGGCCTCTCATCGGGGAGATTTTTATGGCCTCGGAGATGGGGTGATCTCCCCTTTGGATGTATCAATTAACTTGGAGGATTTGGGATGTCCCCTATTACCTCCATAATAGACTATTATACGACCATCCTCGAATCTCGGATGATGCCTCGCCCCACGCTCTCAACAGGATCTAAACAATAATCCATAATATAGTTTAGAAAATTGATTCAAAAATATAAAATTCGTCGGAGACTCGTTTCCCAGAGGTTATCTATCTCTAAGTCTTATTCAATCGCGATATTATTGAACCTCATAGAAACATCCGGAATTTATGCGACATCTATGGAGGTTCAAAGAGGTGTTAATGGAGAGAGCTCTTAAGTTTAGGAGGGGGAGGGGAGAGGACCTTAAGAAACCCGGTGAATGCCGGATCGCCATCGTGGGCGTGGGTGGATGTGGAAACAACACCATCAATAGATTGATGAGGCTCGGCGTTGAGGGGGCGGAGTGTATCGC
>JAGHBJ010000084.1 GCA_021161045.1 Candidatus Bathyarchaeota archaeon | reverse complement strand
CCTCGCCCTCTCCTATCTATTAGACCTGCCCCCAGGCGCCCTAACGGTTCTCCTCTCCATAGGGGCCTTCACCCTCTCCTCCCTCAAATCCAGGTGAGGCCTCCAGCAGCCTCCTCACCCCCCTCCTATCGATCTTGCCGAGAGGTGTCTTCGGCAGCTCCTCGACTATGAGGATCCTCGATGGAACCTTATACGGCTCTAGATGCTCACGGCATAGGGATAGAAGCGATGAGACTAGTTCTCTCCCTCCATATCCAGCCTTGGGGACTATCAGCGCCTGGACATCCATGGCGCATCTCATGGGATCAGCCACCCCGACGACGGCTGCCTCCTCAACGCCTGGATGACTCCTCAGCAGGGCCTCAACCTCCTCAGGCCAGAGGGCGTGGCCCTCAGCAACTATCCGCTCCTCCCTCCTCCCAAGGATGCGCAGCCATCCATCCTCATCTAGGATGGCTACATCACCCGTGTATAGCCATCCATCCCTCAAAGCCCTCCCCGTCTCCTCAGGTCGACGCCAGTAACCCCTCATCACCTGAGGCCCCCTAACCAGCAGCTCACCAGGCTTACCGGAGGGGACATCATATCTCCCAGTCTCCAGGTCGACGATCCTAAACTCCGTGTCAGGCAGCGGAAAACCCACTGAGCCTGGCTTCGGCTCCCTGTCGACGGGTGTGCAGTGGGTGACGGGTCCGGCCTCGGTTAGTCCATAGCCGTGATGCAGCCTTGCTCCGGTTAGCTTCATGAATCTCTCAGCCGTCTCCCATTCAAGGGGTGCACCCCCAGTCACAGATAATATCAGGCTCCCTAGATCATAGTCTCCAACTCTGGGATGGTTTACGATTTCCCTGATCATCCTGGGGGTAGCAGGTAGATGGGTTGCCCTATAGCGTTGTATGATCTTCATGATCTCCTCGGCTTTGGGCTTAGGCACGAGGATCAATGTGGCCCCCGCGAGGATGGGTTCATGTAGAGCGACGGTTAGGCCATAGCTATGGAAGAAGGGGATAGCTGAGACTACGTAGGGCCATCCAGCTGGATAGGGCCTATGATAGCGCCACCAACCCCTAGTCCAATAGTAGGTCTGGAGGGCATTGGCCATGAGGCTGTAATGGGTGTGCATAACACCCTTTGGAGGCCCCGTCGTTCCGCCGGTGTAGAGTATGACCGCTAAATCCTCCTCGGGGTTGATCTCAACCTCAATCCTCCTGGGAGGCATCTCTAGGAGCTCCCTAAATCTTCGGATGTCTCCCCCCTCCCTCAAGCCTCTACGCCTAAGATGGCTTAGGACTCTTAGATGCCAGGGGAGGTAGCTCTCAGCCTCGGCGAGATAGGTCTCCCAGCTCCCTTCAGGCAGTTTATCCAGGAATCTGTCGAGGGCTATGAGGATCTTGGCCTCAAGCTCTGAGAGTTCGCGTTGAATCTCCTCCCTCGGGTTTAGGGGGTTGAGGGGGGCTGCGACGCATCCCGCGGCGAGTATGCCGAAGTAGGCGATGATGAATTGGGGGATATTCGGCAGCATTAGGGCGACTCTATCTCCCTTCTTCAAGCCCTTCTCAGCGAGGGTGGAGGCTACTCTGAGGGATTGCTCCCAGAGCTTAGAGTAGCTGATCCTACGGCCATAATAGATGAGGGCCGTCCTCCACGGATACTTCACCGCCGAGTTCTCCAGGATCTCGTATAGCGGCCTTTCAGGGTAGCTGAGGCTTCTAGGAACCCCCTGGGGATGATACATCCTCCGCTTCACTTCACGCCAGAGGGTTATAAGGGCTGCCATGGTGAAGGATTTAAGCCCTCAAGTCCACATACCCTTGGTGAACTCCATGGATTGGGGTATGCGAAATAGATTGTCGAGGATAATCCAGCCGAGAGATGGGAGATCCCTCGTCATCCCGATAGATCACGGCTACTTCCTCGGCCCCACAACCGGCCTTGAGAACCCTCGGAAGACCCTTGAACCCCTCATACCCTACCTCGACGCCATAATGCTGACGAGGGGAATCCTCCGAAACTGCGTTGACCCCAACTTCGATAAGGGAGTCATCCTCAGAGTCTCAGGAGGCCAGAGCATAGTAGGCCCATCGCTGTCAGATGAGGATATCATAACGTCGGTGGAGGAGGCCATAAGGCTGAACGCCTCAGCCGTATCACTCTCCATCTACGTCGGCACCGAGCATGAACATCAAACCCTAACGAACCTAGCAAAGCTCATTGACGGATGCGAACGATATGGGATTCCGGTTCTCGCCGTCACGGCCGTTGGGAAGGAGCTGGAGAAGAGGGAGGCGAGATACCTAGCCCTCTGCTGCCGAATAGCAGCAGAGCTGGGAGCCAGATTCGTGAAGACCTACTACTGCGAGGGCTTTGATAAGGTCGTTGAGGGCTGTCCCGTCCCAGTGCTCATAGCGGGAGGCCCTAAGATGGAGACGGAGATGGATGTCTTCGAGACCATCTATGGTTCTCTGGAGGCTGGTGGAGCCGGCGTCGTCATGGGGAGGAACATCTGGCAGAATGAGCATCCCACAGCCATGATAAGGGCTGTGAGGGCTATAATTCATGAGGATGCGACGCCGAAGGAGGCCCACCAGCTTTACAGGGAGCTGGTTGAGGAGGAGTCTAAAGGGGCCTGAGGATCACCTCATCCCCCCTCTTTAAGTCCAGCCGCTTAGAGGCGTCGCCCAGATTTATGGCCAGCTCCAAGTAGCCTCCACTATCCAGGAGCAGCAGCGGCTCGCCCTCCTCCACGGCTGAGAAATATCTGACATAGGGCACCCTGAGCCGTCTATCCTCCCACTCCACCTCCAGGAAGTCTCCAAACTCGACGCCGAGGAGTTTCAAATCGTGATCCGTGGCTCCGAGGACGACGTTCCCAAAGCCGTCTACGTGGATCACCCTAGCCCTGAGGTGGCCGTCCTCCACTTCCACATCATAGCTTGGAAGCCTGACATAGCTTTGGAGCTCCACCCCCAGCTCCGAGGGTGGAACACCGTTGGCTATGTGAGCCGCCGTTGGGGCGAAGATATCTCTGCCATGGAAGACCTCCGAAAACCTCTTCGGCAGCAGCTCTGAGGCCTTGATCTCGTAGACGGCTCTCACACCGAGCCTCTCAGCCGCTGGGGCGAGGAGGCCGTTGTCTGGGCCTATGAAGATCGCTCCCTCAGCCTCTATGATGATTCCCCTCCTCGATCCTCCGACGCCTGGATCTACGACGCCGACGTGGATGGTACCTTCAGGGAAGTAGGGTGCGCATCTGGCGAGGTGGAAGGCTCCCTCTTCCACATTAAACTTGGATACTTCATGTGTGATGTCGACTATGACGACGTTCGGAGCTATTCTGAGGATGACGCCCTTCATCTCCGCCACATAGGAGTCTCTTAGGCCGAAGTCCGTGAGTAGGGTGATGACCCTCATCAAGCTTCAAGAGGCCGTTTAGGGAATAAGGCTAACTCCCCTCGGCTTCTTCATGTTTTATGAGGAGTCTGAGGAGGAGGGGGGCTGCCAAGGTGGTTCCTAAGACCATGAAGACGATGAGGGCGTAGAGATTCTGATCAATTAGGCCTACGTCGACGCCCTTCTTCGCTAATATTAGGCCTACCTCACCTCTGGGTATCATGCTCAGCCCTATTATGAGGGCCTGTGAACCCTTGAAGCCCGCCAGCAACGATGTGGAGCCGCAGCCCAAGGTCTTGGAGGCTATGGCGATGAGGATGAAGAGGAGGGCGAGGGGGATTAGATGCGGTATGGATTTCACATCTACGGCGGCTCCGATGAGGACGAAGAACATCGGCGTGAGGACATGGCTGAGGGGTGTTAGATCGTCGACGATGACCTCCTTCTCCCTCGACTCCGCGAGGAGCATACCAGCGATGAAGGCCCCCATTATTGGGGCCAACCCTATTAGGCTTGCTATATAGGCCGTTGAGATTCCCAGGAAGAGGGCGAAGGATAGAAGCGTCCCCCTCATGGGTATCCTGTTCAGCGCCGTCATCAATCTCGGCACTGCCTTAGAGCCTAGAAAGAGGGTGAGGAGGATGAAGGCTGTGGAGGTTAGAACCGTTCTCAGAATTATGAGGGGCTTCAGGGAGCCCGTCTCCAAGAGGCCGAAGAGGATGGTGATGAGAAGCATGGAGACTATGTCGTCGCAGATGGCGGTGCAGAGAACGGCCCTAGACTCGGGGGCGTCTATCCTATCGAGGTCGGAGAGAACCCTCACGGAGACGCCGGTG
>JAGHBJ010000008.1 GCA_021161045.1 Candidatus Bathyarchaeota archaeon | reverse complement strand
GTTGCCCACCTGAGGCATGTATCCTATCCCTATACGTGTTCTCTCGTGGGGCGGCATCTTCGTTATATCCTTCCCCTGATAGTAGATCTTGCCGGAGTAGATGGTGACCAATCCCATTATGGCCTTTAGGAGCGTCGTCTTGCCGACGCCGTTGGGGCCTACGATGACGGTTACAGCCTCATCTGGAGCCTCGAAGTCTAGGTCGTAGAGGACGTGGATAGGCCCATAACCCGCGTTTAAACCCTTAGTCTCAATTACGTTTCCCATCTTCTCACTCCTCCCCTAGGTATGAGGTGATAACCCTTGGATCCTCGAACACCTCCTCAGCTCGGCCCTGACAGACGAGTTTGCCCCTATCCATGGCGAAGACCCAGTCGGCGTATTGGGCTGCCACCTCCAGTCGGTGCTCGATGACTAGGAAGGTGATGTTCAGCTCATCCCTCAGCTTAATGATGTGACTGAAGATCTGGTGGCAGAGCTTCGGGTCTATGCTCCCAACCGGCTCGTCGAGGAGGATGGTCTCACCGCCGCTCATCAACGCCCTCCCAATCTCCAAGAGCTTAAGCTCACCTCCGCTGAGGGTCTTAGCCGGCTTATTCCAGACGTGCATCAGGCCGAGAACCCTCAGGAGCTCCGCAGCCCTCCTCACCGCGCTGATCTCGCTGTCGATCCAGGTGGGCCTGAAGAGGGAGAGGAAGATGTTCTCACCCGCGTTGTCGGGGAGGGCGACGAGCATGTTCTCAAGGGTTGTGAGCGCCATGAAGGGGGATGCGATCTGAAAGGTTCTCACCAATCCCCTCCTGGCTCTGATGTACATCGGCTCATCGGTGATGTCGACACCCCTATAGTAGATGCGCCCCTCCTCAGGCTTGAAGAAGCCTGAGATGCAGTTCACCAGCGTCGTCTTCCCACATCCATTAGGGCCGACGAGGAGGTATATACCCCCCTCATGGAGGGTGAAGCTTACGCCGTCGACAGCTGCGAATTTGCCGAAGAACTTCCTCACATTCTCGAGCCTGAGGACTTCGGTCATCCCCTTCGACCAACCATACTAACCCCAATTAGAACCTTAAATATTTTTCACCCATTTTCCGAGAGAAGGAGAACTCAAAAAAGGTGGGTTTAGCCTTGGCCAGGTGGAGTTAGCCCTGGAACCTCTACCCCTTCCGTTGTTACTCCCTTCTCAAGCCATTTTACTTCGCCGGTTACGCTATTATAGACGCCGTACTTGACGTAGGTGCACTTCCCATCGACGATGGTATAGCCCCATATGTCATAGTTGGCAGCAGCCCTATCTCCACACTTATCGAGCTGGCACCAGCCGGTGGTTCCGAAGAGGTCATAGCAGTATGGTATGATATGGTCGGCGATCTCACTCGGCTCATCGGTCTGCTCCTCTAGGATTATGTGGACATAAGCGTGGTAGATGTCGTAGGCACACGCCGTGTAGTAATCTGCAGGCATGTTCCTAACCTCATAGGATTTCTCCATTAAGTAATCCCATTTTGGCGATGCCGCTGGAGCTGCTAGAGTGCTCAACACCTTGCAATGATCAGCGTGCTCTGGTGCATCGTCTACAAGCTGTGCGACGAAGGTTGTACCATCGGTGCCGAACCACATTAGATTGTATATAGTTGAATAGTCCTTAGCCTGAGTTAGTATGGTGACGATTTCGCTGAAGCTGATAGTTAAGATGCCGACATGTTCTGCGCCGTATTTCTCAACAGCCTCCTTTGCGACCTCCTCCATCTGCTCTAGGTAGCTGCTGAACTCAGTCACCTCAGCGGCGTATCGCACTCTGGCGAGGATCTCACCACCAAGATTTGGGAACTCCTTCTCGAAGATATTGTATATACCATCTGCCCACGGGTCTCCTCTCTGAATCACTATGACGCCCTTGATCCCCCAGCTCCAAAGCATCTTAGCGATAGCTGGAGCCTGGATTCGGTCATTTGGACACATCCTGAAGAGCCTGTCGCCCTCGATCCACAGCAGCGGAGAGGTGGAGGAGGGGCTGAACATGATCATGTCGTTCTCGTTGACGTATGATAGGGCGGACTGAGCCTGGGACGACCATCGACCACAGATGAGTAGGTTCACGCCCATAGCCTTGAAGCTCTGAACCTTCTCTAGGTGGATGGCTGCCTGCGCCTGCGCATCGTCGAGGAGGGCCTCAAACTTCACGTCGTAGCCTAGGAGCTGCGCATACTTGTTTATGTCAGGGACGATGATGTTGTCGAGAATCGGCTTGTAGGTCTCTAGGTCGGATGTCTGAGCGACTATATCACCAAACTGGATAGTCTTACCCTCGAGGGGTCTGACTTCGACGGTGACTGTCTTGGTAACCTCCTCCGTCTTCACTGGAGCGGTGTATCTGCCAACACCGACACCGATTCCTAGGCCAACGATCAATAATACCACAGCAAGAGCGATAGCACTTCGCTCCAAAGTTTTCACCTCTTTTATTTTCGCAATTTTTAGTATCGTTACTGATCCTTATATAAGTTTTTAGAGTTGAAAGGATCAGTTTGGAGATGTGTTTTTTAAAATTTTTCGCTAAAAATAACCAGATTTAAATTAATAGCATAGAAGCAGCTTAAAACGCACTCCCTTCCTTAAAAAAATTTATTTAAGTGAATGAAAGGCTCATTATGGGAGTGAGAGAGTTATGCTATTACCACCACTCTTGATGGCCGCGATAGTATATGCCTGCGAAATCACCATCCTCAGCATCGGCTTCACAATGACCTACTTGACGGCTAAGATACCGAACTTCGCCCACGGCACCTACGCTGGCTACGGCATCTACGTTAATTACACGATCTCTAAGATCTTCGGCCTAAACCCCTACATCTCCTTCCCCGTAGCCTTCCTCGTCGGCGGTAGCATAGGGACCATCGTCTACATGCTTGTAATTGGAGTTCTCACGAAGATGGGTAGTGGAGCCATAGTGTTGACGATCTCCACTATCGCCATCGACATCTTCCTCACGGCCATTCTCTACATCTATGCCTACTGGCTAAGAAGCGTCTACCACACCTATACGATCCAGTTCATATTGAAGGAAAGAGACATCCAACTCTGGGGTGTACCAGGAATCTTCTATGTCTCCCTCGGCATCTGTATTGTCACGGTGATCCTCCTCCACACCTTCTTGACGAAGACGAGGATTGGCGTCTCTATGAGAGCTGTAGCCGAGGATCCGGAGTTGGCCTCGGTTCTGGGCATCGACGTATATAGGACTCAGCTCTACTCCTGGTTCCTCACCGGAGGCCTAGCAGCCCTCGCCGGCGCTATGTATCCAATGTGGTTCCAGTCCAATCCCTCCTCTGGAGCCTTTATCATTACAAGCATCATGGCTGGCAGCCTTCTAGGTGGAATGGAGAGCGTCTATGGAGCCATAGTTGGAGGCTTCGGAGTGGGCCTCTCAGAGATCCTGCTGACAAATAGGCTTCAGGCAACCTTTGGCATTTGGGTAGGCGAGTATAGGCCATTGATACCGATGTTCTTCCTCATCGCCGTGCTGCTGATCCAGCCTAGAGGCCTACAGGGAGCCTATGAATGGCTGACAACGAGTAGGAAAGGGATAGAGTTATTATCAAAATTGGGGATTAAGGTGGAGGGATGAAAGATGTTGGCCGTTATCGGTTCTAGCGTCGCCGCCATCACCGGAATGAGCAGACTCATCGTAGACATAGCTATGTACTTCGGCCTCTTCGTCATCGTCGCCATGGCCCTCAACTTCCAGTATGGAAACGCGGGTATCCCCAACTTCGGATGCGCCGTCCAAGTCATCGTAGGCGGCTTCACCGTAAGCGGTATAACTCTCCGACTCGCCTATTGGCTGGTCGAGAAGGCTGGTATACAGCTCCTCCCATATCAGACAGCCTACGACTGGCTCTATAACAGCCAGTTAAATGTCGTCGCGGTGAACAACTACCTCAAGACTCACCCGCTCCTTGGAGTTTCGCTGCTCCTCTTCTCCATAGCCGTCGCCATGGTTCTGGGAGCCGTCATAGGCTGGGTGATCTCGGTTCCAGCCATAAGGCTGAGAGCCACCTATCTAATGATCACCCTCATCACTATGGCTGATGCATCGCAGATCTTCGGCAGGAACATACCCTACATCTGCGGTGGAACCCTCGGCATCTGGATACCAAACGTCTTCGCCTGGTATCCAGGTGACAGGGGCGTCATCACGGCCGTCGTAACTCTAGCCATAGGCCTCATCTGCTTCTTCATCTTCAGAACCATGCTTAACTCCCCCTATGGAAGGCTGATGAGGGCTATAAGGGAGAACGAGGTCACCTGCCTGAGCGTTGGGAAGAACGTCGTAGGCATAAGGAGGAACATCCTCATGTTCGCCTCAGCTATCACCGCCATACCAGGCGTTATGACGGCTTACTACTACTCCTACGTCGTCGACGCCATGTATCAGCGTGCCTACTGGACATACTGGTCATGGCTGATGCTCATACTCGGAGGCCCAGGGAACAACGCTGGAACCTTCCTGGGCTGCGCCCTCGTCATCGCGATGCGGAGGGTCATTATCGTCTACAAGTGGTTCTTCGACAAGATACTCTTCTTCCCAATAAGCTACTTCGAGCAGATACTCCTCGGAGTGCTGCTGATCGTCGTCATGATCTTCAGACCCGATGGGCTGATACCTGAGAAGCTGCTATACATACCAGGCGTCAACTACACGAAGCTGGTCAGGGAGAGAGTGAAGGTTGACTGGAGGACGGCGCCGAAGATGAAGTTCGCGGGGAAGAGGAGGTTCTCACTGAAGTTCTGGAGGAGGTGAAGCACCGTGGACATGGATATGGTGCTATTCTGGGTCATGGTCGCCATATGGGTCTTCATGCCAGCCTTCATAGTCTACGAGGAGATCAAGGAGCGGAGAGCGCTCGCGGAGATAGAGAAGGCTGAAGCTTCGGAGGAGTAGCCTTTCATAAACCTTCTTTTAAATCTTTTAATAATTTTAGGGAGAATGGAAGTTAGGAAGCCCTATCTAGTTTAGCCCCCTATGGGGGAGGGAATCCCCCAAGATTGCCTCGAGACCTCTAAGCCTATTCCTCAGGGTCACCTCGGTGGTTCCGGCTGCGGCGGCCACCTCCTTCTGGATTCTCCGATCATTTGTCTCGAGGCAGGCGAGATAGAGGGCTGCGGCTGCTAGGCCCCTTGGGTCCTTACCCGCCAGGCCGTGGCGTTCACGGGCCTTCCTCAATATCTCTATGGCATACTGCTCCGTCTCCCGTTTAACCTTCAACTTTGAGGCGATGCTGGGGACGAACTTCATCGGGTCGTCGATGGGCATCTTAAGCCTCAGCTCCCGGATCAACAATCTATAGGTTCTGGCTATCTCGGAGTAGTCCCTCGTACTCTCCTCGGCGATCCTCTTCAGAGACCTGGGTATACGCTGAAGCCTACAGGCGGCGTAGAGGCTGGCGGCGACAAAGGCGTCGATGCTGCGCCCCCTGATGAGATCCTGCTTCAAGGCCCTGCGATAGATGAGGGCTGCCTCCTCCTTCACCCCATCAGGGATGTGAAGTCTGGCCGCCAATCTATCCAGCTCGGCCATGGCTATGCTTAGGTTCCTACCCCAGGCCTCATCCATCTTGGATCTGTTGTCGTAGCGTCTGAGCTTGCTCATCATCAGCCTCGTGTCGAAGTCGAGCTTCCTTCCCTTCGCATCCCTGTCCTCGTAGAAGGCGGTTGAGAGGCCCTTATCGAAGATGGTATAGGAAGAGCCTAACCCCGTTCTGGCCCTGGATTCACGCTCCTCGACGGTGAAGGCCCTCCACTCCGGCCCTGGGTCAACTATGCCCTCCCTGACGACGAGGCCGCAGCGGCTGCAGACCTCCTCCCCCGCCTCTGGGTCTAGTATCAACTCATAGCTCCCGCAGCGGGGGCACCTCACTCTCTCCTCGCTCATCTCTATCACCTGGGCCGGAGTAATGGGGATAATTTACCTATTCGTAAATTATATATATTCACCGCTCTTATAAACGTTTCCGAGACACCTTGACGAAGCCGCGGGGAACCACAGGATCGACGAAGATGAAGATACTCGCCATTATCCATTACAATTGGGAAAGGGGAGATGCCTCCTATGGCTATGGCATCTGGAGAGACCTCAAGAGATACTTCCACATCTACCTCGACGACGGTGACATAAGAAATGTCTATAGGCATCTGAAGGAGCTCTGCGCCATGGAGATGGTTAGGCGAGTCGACAATCCAGGGGGAGAGAGGAGATGCTACTATGATATAACCGAGAAGGGGTTGATGCTCAAACCCAGATATGAAAGATACCTAGAGATCGTCAGACGCAAGGCATCCTCAGACTCCTAGCTGCCTCTCATATAGCCTTCGATACCGGCCTCCAAGCCTCATCAACTCCTCATGTGTCCCCTCCTCAACGATTCTCCCATTCTCCAAGACAATGATGCGATCGGCGTCCCTCGCCATCGACAATCTATGGGCGATGATGATAGTGGTTCTACCCTTGAAAATCTCTCTTAGAGACCTCCTAATCTCCGCCTCTGTGTAGGGATCAACGCTGGACATCGCCTCATCGAGGATGAGGATCCGGGGGTTAGCCAAAACCGCCCTGGCGAGGGAGAGGAGCTGCCTCTCCCCGACGCTCAGCCTCACACCTCGCTCACCAACCTCCGTCTCATAGCCCCTGGGAAGGGACTCTATGAATCGGTGGGCGCCCACCATCCTCGCGGCCTCCACCACATCCTCATCCGAGGCGTCGGGTCTTCCGAAGCGGATGTTATCCATGATAGTTCCCGTGAAGAGAATTGGCTCCTGAGGGACGAAGGCCATCTGCCTCCTCAGCGACTTGAGGGTTACATCCCTCAGGTCATAGCCGTCGATGGTTATCCTCCCCCTCTGGGGGTCATAGAACCTATAGAGAAGGTTGATAAGGGTCGTCTTCCCAGCCCCCGTTGGGCCGACGATGGCGACTCGCTCACCAGGCCTTACGGCGAGATTCACGCCCCTCAAGGCGGGTTTAGAGGGGTCATAGCCGAAGGTCACATCCTCATAGGCTATAAAGCCTTTAATGGGTGGGAGCTCCACGGCGTCGGGCTTCTCCTCCACCTCCATCTCCGAGTCCAAGATGTCGAAGACCCTCTCAGCGGCTGCGAGGGCTGATTGAACGTTGTTCCATAGGAGGCTGAGATCCCTGATGGGGAGGAAGAATCTCTGGAGGTAGGTCATGAAGGCGAAGAGGATGCCTATGGTTAAGGTGCCCCTCATAACCGCGACTCCGCCGAAGAGGAGGACGAGACAGTTTCCGAGGGCGCCGAAGACGTTGACGATGGGCCAGAAGGCCGCCATAACCCTCGCAGCCTCGACATTAGCCTCCAGATTCGATACGTTGACAAGGTCGAAGCGGCGTCTAGTCGCCTCCTCCCGTGTGTGAGCCTTGATCTCCCTGACGCCACTGACGCTCTCCTCTATGAGGGCTGAGACGCTGGCGATGGTTCTCCTCGTCCTCCTATAGGCCTCCCTGGCTTTGCGGCCCCAGAGAAGCATAAAGACGACGATGAGGGGGATGACGGTGAAGGTTATCAGCGATAGATGGAGGTTCAGCGACAGCATCACCGCCACTATGCCTATCAGGGTGACAATATCAGCGATGGCGTTGGCCACTCCAGAGGTGACAAGCTCAGAGATCCTGTCGACGTCGTTCATAACCCTCGATACGAGGCTTCCAACCTCCCTATCCGAGTAGAAGGCGAGAGAGAGTCTCTCAAGCCGTTTGAAGAGATCTATGCGGACATTATATTCGAGTTTTCCACCCAGCCATCCGATGAGATAGCTCTGAGACAGCTGGGAGAGATAGTTGGCGAGGGCTAGGGCGATGAGGGAGAGGGCGATGAGGGTGAGACCCCTCGGGTTGAGGGCTGCGATGTATCGGTCGATGGCCCAGGCGAGGAGGAGGGGCGGTAGAAGACTCAGCGCCGTATTAGAGATGACGGCTCCCAGGAGGAGGAGCAGCCTCCCCCTATAGCTCCAGAGATATCTCAGCATCCGCGCTATCAGCACCCTATCCGGCAGCCGCCGAGGCTGCTCCTCAGCCTCCAGCATCCTAAACCATCTATGACCCATACCCATCGGGATCACCCACCTGCTCCATGTATAGGCGATAATAGAAGCCACCCCTCCTCAGGAGCTCCTCATGGGAGCCCTCCTCCACGACCCTGCCATCCCTCAGAACTATGATGCGATCAGCCCACCTCGCCATCGAGACCCTGTGGGTTATGATGATGACAGTTCTACCCCTGAAGAGCTCCTCTAGGGCGAGTCTTATCTCCTCCTCGGTCTCGGCGTCGATATTCGATGTGGAGTCGTCGAGGATTACGACTTTAGGATTCCTCAGAAGGACTCGGGCGATGGCGATGCGCTGACGCTCACCACCGCTGAGGGTGACGCCGCGCTCCCCAACCCTGGTCTCATAGCCCTCTGGAAGTGATTCGATGAGTTCGTGTATCTTCGCCCTCTTAGCTGCCTCGATGATCTCATCCATCGAGGCATTCTCGGCGCCGTAGGCTATATTCTCCCTGATGGTGGTTGAGAAGATGAAGGGATCCTGCCTCACTATCCCTATCTGACGCCTCAGAGAACTCAGCTTCACATCCCTAATATCAACTTCATCTATGGTGACGGAGCCTCTTTGAGGGTCGTAGAATCTTGGGATTAGGTTTATGATGGAGGTCTTCCCCGAGCCTGGGGGGCCGAGGATCGCCACCCGTTCACCTGGCTTCACCTCAAGGCTGACACCCTTCAACACCATATGCTCTCCGTCGTAGCTGAACCAGACATCCTTGAGGGCGACTCTTCCCTCTATCTCGCCTAGCTCTATGGCATCAGGCCGCTCCTTCACCATCTCCCTGGCGTCTATAACCTCGAAGACCCTCCCAGCGGCGGCGACGGCTCTTTGAAGCATCCCCACGAGGAAGGCTATACTCCTAATAGGCCACTGAAGCCTCGTGAGGTAGAGATAGAAGGCGACGAGGCCTCCGATGGTGAGGGCGCCACGCATGACCTCCAAGCCGCCATACCAGATGACTAGGACTCCCCCAAGGGTGGCCAGCAGGGTTGAGAGTGGGAGATAGAAGGCCCTAATCCTCGCGGTGTCAATGAGGACTCTGAGATATCCATCGCACTCCTTGGAGAAGCGCTCCATCATATAGTCCTCCCTGGCGAAGGCCTTCACCAGCTTGATGGCTGCCAAAACCTCCTGGACGATGGAGGTTAACCTACCGAAGCGTTCACGGATCTCGGACCAGAGGGGGCCGATCTCCATGGCATATCTACTAGCCGTCAGCACTATCAGGGGGAGGATGACACCTGAGAGGAGGGTGAGCCTCCAATCGAGGACGAGAAGAGATGAGACAACTAGTATGGTGATGAGAAGCGATGATAGGAGGGTTGGGAGGCCGAAGCCGAGGAATCGCTCGATCTGCCTTATATCACCCGTCGCCCTCGCTATTAGCTGCCCCGTCCTCTGCCGATCATAGAAGCGGAAAGACTGTCTCAGAAGAGCATCATAGAGGTCTCTCCTAAGCTCGAAGGAGCCACGCTGAGATATCCAAGCTGACGCATATCTCCTCAGATAGTTTCCTAAACCCGTGACAGCTGCGAGGATGATGAGGGAGAGGGACAGAACGAGTAGGAGAGCATAATTAGAGCTGAGAGAGAAGAGATGGGAGACGAAAAGCGATAGGGGTTTAGCCAACCGATAGATGAAGGCCTCGACACCTCTCTCAGCAGGGGACTTCCCAACGGCGATGGCGCCAACGAGATCGACGACGCCGCCGATGATGATGGGCGAGAATATCTCCAATATGCTCGTAACTATGATTAGCAGCAGTATAGCCTTCAGCTGCCAGTAGGGGGTGATGTAGCCTAGGAGACGCCTGGCAGTCCTCAGAGTCTCCCTCCAGCCCCTCTCCCGATCTCGAGGCAGGGCTAAACCCTCCTAGATCAGCCCTCAGAGATGAGACGCTCTATAAGAGACTTAACCCTCCTAAGCCTCCTCAGGTAGTCTTCAAGATAGTCCAATCCCTCCTCCGTTATGCGGTATATCCTCCTAGCGGGGCCGCTCCCCTCAACACTCCACTTTGAAGAGACGAAGCCATGACTCTCCATACGCCTCAATAGGCCATAGACCATAGCCCTTGGCACCATGATATTATATCTATCCTCGAGAAGCCGCCCAATCTCAGCTCCATGCACTTCTCCATCACGGAGGATGCTGAGGATGACGATGTGGAGAAGCCCCCTCATAGGGAGACGTATATAGTGGTGATGGCGGGAATGGTGATGCATGCTATCTAGATAAATAAGATACCTATTTATAAATTTAATACCTTAAGGGACTCATCACCGCACTTAAACGATTTGACCGCGGGATCTACTTCATGATGGACTTAAGCGATGTGAGGGTTCTAGATCTAAGTAGGGTTCTAGCCGGCCCCTACTGTTCGATGATCCTCGCGGATCTTGGGGCGGAGGTGATTAAGGTTGAGATGCCTGGTCGGGGAGACGACTCCAGGGCCTTCCCACCCTTCCTACATGGGGAGAGCCTCTACTACATAAACCTCAACAGGGGTAAGAGGAGCATCACCCTCAACCTGAAGCATCCCGAGGGTAGACGAATCTTCCTAGAGCTTGTGAGGCGGAGTGATGTGCTATTGGAGAACTTCAGGCCTGGAACCATGGAGCGCCTAGGCCTAGGCTATGAAACCCTCAAGAAGGTGAATCCAAGGCTCATCTATGCGGCCATATCAGGCTTTGGTAGAACTGGGCCGTATAGGCATAGGGCTGCCTACGACATAATAGCTCAGGCGATGGGAGGCCTCCTCAGCGTCACGGGTTGGCCGGACTCGCCGCCGACGAGGGTTGGGACGGCGATAGGGGATATCCTCGCAGCCCTCTTCTGCTGTATAGGCATCCTGGCGGCCCTCTGGGTGAGGGAGCAGACCGGCAGGGGGCAACTCATCGACGTCGCCATGGTGGACTCCGTCTTCGCATCCCTGGAGAACATTCCGCAGAGATACTTTGTGGAGGGCGTCATCCCAGGGCGCATCGGCAACCGCTACGAGTTCGTCTACCCCTACGACTCCTTCAGGGCGCTGGATGGATGGGTCATCATAGGCGTCGCCAACGATCGAATCTGGAGGCGCTTCATAGAGGCCACTGGACTGAGAAATCTCGCTGAGGATGAGAGATTCAAGACGAATCCGAGTAGAGTTGAACACCATGAGGAGTTGAAGAGGGAGATAGAGGCCTGGACTTCTAAGAGGCGTGTCAAGGAGATCGTGGAGCTCCTAAACGGCCATGGGGTTCCAGCGGCTCCAATCTACACGGTGAAGGACATCGTCGAGGATGAGCATATAGCCAAGGCAAGGGAGATGGTCATCCACCTCAACCAGCCTGGATTGGGCAGGGTCAACCTATTAGGGTCGCCGATCAAGATGTCGGAGACGAGGCCTAGGCCCCGAAGCCCAGCCCCAAGGCTGGGCGGGGATACGGAGGAGGTTTTAAGGGAGATCCTCGGATTGAAGCCGGAGGAGATCGAGAGGCTTAGGGAGATGGGAGCCATATAGGTGTGAGGGGATGACATCGAAGGAGGAGTTGATGAGGGAGCTGGCGGAGGAAGTCTGGAGCTGCAGGAAGTGTAGGCTTGGAAGCCTCAGGAAGAACGCCGTCGTGGGGGAGGGGAGCCTGGAGGCTGAGCTATTCCTCGTCGGCGAGGCCCCTGGAAGAGTTGAGGATGAGACGGGCAGACCCTTCGTGGGAGCCGCTGGAAGACTCCTAGACAGACTCTTAGCAGATATAGGTTTGAGGAGGGAGGATGTCTACATCGGGAACATATTGAAGTGTAGACCCCCTGGAAATAGGAGGCCGAGAGCCGACGAGGTGGAGGCCTGCACCCCATATCTGGAGAGGCAGCTCGCCATCATCCAGCCGAGGGTGATAGCCCCCATGGGAAACTCCGCCGCTGGATACCTCCTGAAACGCTTCGGCTACGAGGCCCCCTCGATAAGCAGGGTTCACGGCAGATGCTTCGAGGCTGAAGCCCCCTGGGGAAGGGTGCTCCTCTTCCCCCTCTACCATCCAGCCGCAGCCCTCTACGCAAAGGAGCTTCTAAGGATTTTGGAGGACGACTTCAGGGTTCTAGGGGGAATTCTCAGGAGGCTTCGAGGAGCGCCCTGATCCGCTTAACGACATTCGGATGCGTCGAGAAGAGCTCCATAAATCTATCAAACCAGGTTAGCCTCCGCTCCAGCAGCCTCCTCACAAGCTCATCATCCCTCCCACCATATCGGAGTCGCTGGAGATCAGCGGCATCGGTCAAGGCCCTATCAGGGTCTGAGATGAAGAGGGTTTTGAAGCTCCCCAGCCCCATCGTCTCAGCCCGCCTCATCCTGCTAGTCGAGGTTGATATCTTCGCCAGCGCCTCAGCCAGCTTCCTCGCCCCATCATCGACGATGGAGGCGCTATGCTGATCGGCATAGTATTCCCTCAACCTACTCAAGGCTAGGGTGAAGAGGAGGAGAATGAAGTAGATGAACATCGAGGCAGCGCCCACCAAGGCGAGAGCAGAGTAGTCTCCACGCCTCCTCTCGGCATAGTAGCCATAATAGTAGGGGTAGAGGGTTGACCTGGCGAGGAGATAGAATAGGGAGGGGAGGAAGG
>JAGHBJ010000117.1 GCA_021161045.1 Candidatus Bathyarchaeota archaeon | reverse complement strand
GTAATAAATTTTCAAGCTCTAATTAAAGCTCATATTAATGTTAGAGTGCATATGATATCTTTCTTGTCTAGTATCTGTATAACACATATTTGGTTTGCGAAAAGGAAAAATTCAAAATATTAATAGTTCTAGAAGCCTATGTATCACGGGTCTTCCTCATCCATCTCGACAGGGGGAATGTAAGGTAGGTCGATCTACTGTGAGATCCGGCGTGTTCAGATCTAGGAGTGAGGCTTTGAGGATGCTCATCAGACTTAGCCCAAAGGATTTGATGGAGGTATCCGAGGCCCTGAAGCGCCTCTTTGAGTTGGAGGGAGAGGAGGATATACCCATAAGGCTTGATGGAGCTCTCCGAATGCTGCTCTCCGAGCGATGTAGATTTACATGAGCTGGGTTTCAAGAATGCTATCTTAAGTTTTAAGGGTTGTTTTGATTCTTCTCGATTGATATGTCTAAGGTTATGGGGCTTAGGGAGGCCTTGAAGCGCTATGTGAGGGATGGCTCAGTTCTCTGCCTTGGCGGTATATCCCTCTGCCGTAGGCCTATGGCTGCGGCCTATGAGATCATAAGGCTAGGCATAAGAGACCTCCATCTCATCGACATCGCCCCTGGTATGCCCCAGATACTCCTCGCCCTAGCTGGCTCCGCCAGCGTCGTTGAGGGCTGTTGGCATGGCTATGAGCTCTTCGGGCATCCCTACATGTGGCGTAACCTCGTTGAACGTGGCCCAAAGGAGACGGGATACCGCTTCAACGATGAGTCTCACTATATGCTGTCGCTCCGCTTCGTCGCCGGATGGCTTGGGGTTCCCTTCATACCAACCTACACGGCGAGGGGTTCAGACCTATGGAACCCAGAGTTCGACAACCTCTGGGATCTGAGGGGTAAGCGCCGTAAGGTTGCAGCTAAGAAGTTCGCAGTCATCGAGAACCCTTTCAAGGAGGGCGAGCTGGTGAGGCTGCTTCCGGCCATAAACCCCGACGTCACCATAATCCACGCCCAGATGGCTGCTCCAGATGGGACAACCCGCATCCTAGGCGCCCACTTCGACGACTTCGTCCACGCGGCTGCGGCTGACCATGTCATCATCACCTGTGAGCAGATAGTCTCCAGGGATACGCTGGCAGTGAATCCTGAGATGAATCTGATACCCAGCGTATATGTCGACGCCGTCTGCCAAGTCCCCTATGGAGCTCATCCAGGGTCATGCCTCGGCTACTATGACTATGACCCCTGGTTCCTCAACGAGTTGGTGAGGGTGACGAGGGAGGGGGAGAGGAACCCAGAGGTCTTCAAAAGATGGCTGGAGGAGTGGGTTCTCGGCGTTGAAAGCCATGATGCTTACCTGGAGAAGCTTGGTCTGAGGCGTCTACTGGCCCTGAGGGCCGACCCAGCCTTGGGCTATGCTCCGGAGCTGCCGAGGAGGCTCCATGAGATGCCTCCACCACCATAAGGAGGTGAAGCACGTGAACGGGAAGGCTGATTACACGGCTCTGGAGATGATGGTCGTCCAAGCCTCAAGGATGATCAGAGATGGGGAGGTCGTCTTCGTCGGCACAGGGCTGCCGATGATAGCCTCGATGCTGGCCAAGTATCTACATGCACCCAACGCCATCCTCTGCTGCGAGGCCGGCTTCTGGGATTCAAGATTCCTACATATACCCATGACCGTCGGAGACTCCAGATGGTATGTGGGCTCAACCTGGTGCGCTGGACAGTCCTACATGTTCTCACTGCTCCAGCGTCGACGAATCGACCTCGGCTTCCTCGGCGGAGCACAGGTGGATAAGTATGGGAACATAAACTCAACGGGCGTCGGAGTCCAGCTCAGAGATGGCTACTACGTCTTCGGTAAACGCTTCGAGGGTAGCGGCGGGGCTGCTGACATAGCGTCGATGGCGAATAGGGTGATCATAATGATGAAGCATGAGCGCCGCCGCTTCGTCGAGCGCGTCGACTACATCACAAGCCCTGGATGGTATGTCTGGCTCCACGACTTCAAGCATGGCCGAGGCAGGGTGAGACTTGTGCCCCGATGGGAGCTGGGTATGTGGGGAGGCCCAGAGGCAGTTATCTCAACCATGGGCGTGATGCGCTTCGACGAGGAGACGAAGGAGATGTACGTCGAATCCTACTACGCAGAGCTAGGCATTACACCCGAGGACATAAAGCGGAACACCTCCTTCGACATCAAGGTCGACGAAGCTGAGCCAGCTGAACCACCAACGGAGAGAGAGCTGGAGCTCCTGAGGGAGCATATAGACCCAGAACACATCTTCCTCAGAGAATGACCCTCCCCTCCGCATTTTTAAAGGAAATAAAGAATTATGATTACTCCTCCCTCGGCATGAAGCCTGAGGCTCTCAGGGCTGTGATTAGGGCGACTCCGAAGATGGTGGCGACGGCTGTCATCGTCAACCGCTCAACGGCTGAGACTGGGAGCATATACATGAAGAGCGCCGACACTGATGGCAGACCCATACCGCTGAGCCATCCCTCCACAACCTTCAGGGGTATGAACCATCCTATGCCGGTGATGAAGATGAGGTTCCCCAGCATGTGGTCAGCTATGATGCCTGAGTAGCTGGCCGCCGCCACGGCGAGGGTGAGCTTCCAGCCTCCACTGTTGAAGAGCTCCGAGGCCCAGCCCCTGAGGAGGAGTATGAGACCCAGGCCCGCGAGGTGTAGCACCGGATAGAGGGGCGCCCCCCTCCCCACATCTGTGCAATACCATCCGGCTATGAGGATGATGAGGGTGATGGCCGATATGATCCAGCCCTTCACCGATCTCTGTCTCTTGGAGGTCAATGCTCCGGCTACGAGGGCTGAGACGGCTGGGCAGAAGGAGGTGAGGATGGAGAAGAGGTGCCACCCCTTATATCCTGCAACTATGATGCCTCCGAGGAAGGCTGCTAAGGCTCCGAGGTATGGGCCTATGATGAGGCCGTAGATGGGGGCTATCGCTGCGTCAAGCGTTATGCGAGCGCCGGACATGCCGACGATGGGTATCCCTGGGACGAACATGATGATGACAACCGATAGGGCTGCGAAGACGGCTGTAAGGGCGATGTCCCGAGTTGAGAGGACCCCGCCACTCATTTTCCATCTCTCCAAAGCCTTTTCCAAATCTACAATACATTACTTAAGGCTTATCCCCAGGGGAGGCGATCACCAATCGATGGTTCCCGAGGAGCCCTGGCCCTTCATACTGCCACTGCCTAAGGAGCCGGCTGAACAGTATAGGGTGCTGCTCACAGCCTTCAGCTCCGAGATCGCATTGAAGCTCCTCGGCCGCATGAGGCTGAGGGGTAGAACCTATCAGCGGGAGCTCCTAGAGGCCCTTGGGGAGCACTCGACGAAGTCGGTTCTCAAATATCTCAGGATGCTCTCCGATGCGGGACTCGTGGAGGAGGGGATGGAGAAGCGGAGGGTCGACGGCCGAGCCGTCTGGGTTAAATGGTATTCCCCCACCTTCCTCGGTCGATGGCTCATATTGCTGTTGACGCCGAGGGAGGAGCTCTCGCCGAGGCAGATCATGGAGGTTGTCAAGGAGCTTTTAGGCTTCTATGCGGAGAGCGTTGCTAAGCTCTGCCTCGAATATGGTTTGAATCCCGAATATTTCAAGGAGCTCTTCGATGAAGCCCTCTCCAGGAGACTTAGGGAGTCGGGGGAGAATGGAGGCGACGTATTATAAGGGCCATGTAGGCCTGACGCTGCTCACATCCCTAACTTTGATGGCCCTACCCCAAAGCGACTCAGCCCTAAAACCCTGTTCAGCTAACAACCGCATCGTAAATGGGGACTCCTAATCCTCAGAGGATTAGCCTTCCCCTCTACCTATTTAAAGCCTCAGGAGCCATAGCATTGACAGCTCCTATAGTTCAGCTCCCATAGGGCTTCACGCCGGAAAACCCTTTTAAAAAGGTTTAAGTAGTTAGATGTGATTCACAGCCTAAACGCCTTCGAGGTTGGTGGAGATAAGGGTTGTTCATGCCAAGGGCCTATGACAGGGCGATCACCATATTCTCCCCAGAGGGCCGCCTCTACCAGGTTGAATATGCGATGGAGCTGGTTAAGAGGGGGGCTCCCATCGTAGGCGTCTCCTCCCCAGAGGGAGCCGTCCTGGCGGCCAATGAGACACCTGAGAGCAGGCTTGAAGACCCTAAATACTTCAGGAAGATATTCCAGCTCGACGACCACGTCGGAGTAGCCATCGCAGGCCTCAGCAGCGATGCTAGGGTTCTCATAAATCAGGCGAGGATCACCTGCCAGCAACACAGGCTCCTCTATGACGAGCCTGTCGACATAGAGACCCTCACCAGGAGGATCGGCGACATAATACAGGTTTACACTCAGCATGCAGGTGTCAGACCCTTCGGTGTCAGCATGATCTTCGCGGGCGTCGACAAGACGGGTTCAAAGGTCTTGATGACGGATCCCAGCGGAAGCTATAGGGGATATAAGGCGACGGCTGTAGGCCGCAAGAGTGATGAGGCGAATAAGTATCTGGAGGAGCATTATAGGGATGGCCTAAGCCTCGATGAGGCGATCAAGCTGGCCGTCGAGACGATTAAGGTGGCCTCGGAGGGGGAGGTCACCTCTAAGGTTGTGAAGGTGGCCGTCATCCCCC
Source organism: Candidatus Bathyarchaeota archaeon (assembly GCA_021161045.1). Taxonomy (GTDB): domain Archaea; phylum Thermoproteota; class Bathyarchaeia; order TCS64; family B23; genus B23. Next base: position 6,358 of record JAGHBJ010000117.1, on the reverse strand, counting down.
TGGAGACAAAAGTCTTCAGACGCCTCAGCGAGGAGGAGGTGGAGAAATACCTCGGGTAGAAGGCGAGGGGTATGAGCGAGAAATACACCCTCGTCAGATACAGCCGTGGAGGGGAGAAATTCGAGATCATCGTCCACCCAGATAAGGGGCTGGCCTACAAGAGAGGGGAACTCAAGGACGTCTCCGAAGCCCTGATGATCGAGACGATCTTCACAGATGCGAGGAAGGGTGAGAAGGCGTCGAGGGAGCGCCTTGAAGCCGCCTTCGGAACCAGCGACCCCCTGAAGGTGGCCGAGATAATCTTCAAGCGTGGAACCCTACTGCTGACAGCTGAGCAGAGGCGTGAGATGATCGAGAAGAAGCGGAAGGCCATCATCAACATAATCTCCAGAACCTACGTCGACCCGAGAACAAAGCTCCCCCATCCGCCGACGCGCATAGAGGCGGCGATGAGGGAGGCCCACGTGAACATAGACCCCTTCAAAGACCCAGAGGAGCAGGTTAAAGACGTCGTCAAGGCCCTGAGGCCCATACTGCCACTGAGCATGGAGAGCGTTGAGATCGCCATAAAGGTGCCTCCAGAATACGTCTCAAAGGCCTATGGCCTAGTGAGGAGCATGGCAGAGGTTAAACGTGAGGAGTGGGGGAGCGACGGCTCCTGGCTGGCCCTAGTGGAGCTCCCCGCCGCCATGCAGGTTGAATTCCTCGATCGCCTAGGCAAGGCGACGCAGGGGAGCGCCCAGACTAGGATGATGAGAGGATAGGCCTTGTCAGCTTACTTCGAGAATAGGGCAATCGTCGTTCCGGGCGACATATTATATGAGGGTAGGATTAGAGCTGGGAATAACACCTATAGGATGGGAGGCAGGGTCTACGCCACCCATATAGGCCTCGTGGAGTATGGCCGCGGCGTGGTCTCCGTCATCGCCCTCGAAGCAGGATACATGCCTATGGTTGGGGACATCGTCATCGGATACGTCGTCGACATCGATGTGGGACAGTGGATCGTCGATATAAACGCGCCTATGAACGCCATATTGAAGGTTCCAGACGCGATGGAGGTTCCCTTCACCCCAGAGCTAGTGATGACGGATTTCCTAGACATCGGCGACACGATAGTGGCTAAGGTCGTCGACCTCGACCGGAGGAGGACGCCGATACTGTCGATCCTCGGCGGCGAATTGGGGAAGGTCGATGAGGGACTCATCGTCGAGATGACGCCCTCGAAGGTTCCTAGGCTTATAGGTAAGAAGGGATCGATGGTGAGCATGATCCTAAAGGAGACGGGCTGTAAGCTCGTCATAGGTGAGAATGGACGCATCCTCATCCAATGCGCCGACAGGGAGGATGAGGAGCTGATCGTAAACATAATTAGGAAGATTGAGAGGGAGGCCCATACAACGGGCCTGACAAATAGGGTTCACGAATATATCATGCGTATGAGAGGTGTGAGGAATGAGTGAGGAAAAATGGAGAAGAGTGGATGGGAGAGCCTGGAATGAGCTGAGACCCATAAAGATCGAGAGCGGAGTTCTACCCAACGCTGATGGCTCAGCCTACATAGAGATGGGGCGCAACAAGATAATCGTCGCCGTCTACGGCCCGAGGGAGATGCATCCCAAGCATCTCGCCAAGCCCGACATGGCCGTGCTGCGCTGCCGATACCACATGTCCCCCTTCTCAACGCATCCTAGGAGGAGTCCAGGGCCTTCTAGGAGGGATACCGAGATAGGGATGGTGATGCGATACGCCTTGGAGCCGGCCATCTTCCTGGAGCGATTCCCAAGGGCCACAATAGATGTCTACGCCGAGGTTCTACAGGCCGACGGTGGAACCCGATGCGCCTCCATAACAGCCGCAGCCGTCGCCCTAGTCGACGCCGGCATACCGATGAGAGACCTGGTCGCAGCCTGCGCCGCCGGTAAGATCGAGGGCCACATCATCCTCGACCTAAACGACCATGAGGATAAATACGGCGAGGCCGATGTCCCAGTGGCCTATATGCCGAGGCTGGATAGGGTGACGCTGCTGCAGATGGATGGGGTTCTCCACCCAGATGAATTGAGGAGATGCATAGAGCTGGCCATCGAGGGCTGTCAGCATATCTATGAGCTCCAGAGGGAGGCGTTGAAGCGTAAATATGAGGAGGTTGTTGAGGAGGTGAAGGAGGGTGAGTAGGCTAAGCATCATACCGAAGCTGAAGAGGCGTAAGATCCTCGATGCCATCGCATCGGGCAAGAGGATGGATGGCCGAGGCCTTGAGGAGTATAGGGAGATCTCGGTGCGCAGAGGCGTCGTGGAGAAGGCTGAAGGCTCGGCGGAGGCGAGGATCGGAGACACATGGGTCGTCGCAGGCGTCAAGATCGAGATCGGGGAACCCTTCGAGGATACACCCGATGAGGGAATCCTAGTCTGCAGCGCAGACTTCGCGCCGGTGGCCTCACCAACCTTCGAACCTGGCCCCCCAGATGAGGCCTCCATAGAGCTGGCGAGGGTCGTCGACAGAGGTATAAGGTCATCGGACGCCCTAAGCCTAAAGGATCTCTGCCTAATCCCTGGGAGGAAGGTCTACGTCATCTACATCGATCTCTGCATATTGAATCATGCTGGGAATCTCCTCGACGCGGCGTCTCTGGCCGCCGTGGCGGCCCTGATGGAGGCGAAGAAGCCCATATACGAGGTGAGGGATGGAGAGGTCTACCCGACGGGTGAGGTGGAGCCTCTGAAGCTGAGGAGGCTGCCGATAGCGGTCTCCATGGCGAAGATCGGAGATGTCATAGTCCTCGACCCCACCTTCGACGAGGAGGAGGTGATGGACACGAGGATAACGGTCACCGTCGACGAAGAGGGGAATGTCTGCGCGGTTCAGAAGAGTGGCCCACAGGGGCTGAGCGTGGAGGAGATCTGGAAGGCGATAGAGATCGCAGTTAATAAGGCTCCCATGCTGAGAGAGAAGTTGGAGGCTGCGCTATGAGCTTTGGACCGAGGCTGAGAACCCGAGGCGGGGCGACGCTGAGGAAGAGATGGACACGGGTAGTCTCGACGCTTAGGAGACCCCATAAGTGTCCCCGATGCTCGGCGATGAAGGTGAAGCGCCTCAGCGTGGGCATCTGGCGCTGTAGGAAATGCGGCTTCACCTTCGCCGGTGGAGCCTATCAGCCTCAGACGAAGCTGGGTAAATTGGCGGCCAGGTAGATATGGAGGCTGAGGCTGAGATAACCCTGGAGCTGGGGGAGGGGCTGCCGAAGCTGCTAGAGAGGGCTTTAAAACCCGAGGCTGAGACCCCCGCGACGCCTAGGGCTAAGGCCCATGTCGAGGCCTTGGGGGGGAGGTTTAGAGTAGTCATCGAGGCTCAGGACACCACCGCCCTTAGGGCTGCGGTGAACAGCTATCTAAGATGGGTGGAGGGATGCCTCTCAGCCCTCAGGGGGCTGCGACAACTATAAAGGGTGAAAGGGGAAATAGGTTTAATATGTCCTCCGAGCGACTGCCCCCGAAGATTCAGGAGCAGCTGGCGAAGATTCAGCAGCTCCAGAACACGCTTCAATCGCTGCTGATCCAGAAGCAGCGGCTGGAGCTGGAGCTGAGCGAGACGGAGAGGGCCTTGAAGGCTTTAGAATCCATCCCAGAGGACGCTAAGGTCTACAAGGCCGTTGGGACGATACTGGTGGAGAAGAGTCGAGACGAGGTGTTTAAGGAGCTGAGCGAACGGAAGGAGTTTCTGGAGATGAGGTCTAAGGTTTTGGCGAGGCAGGAGACGAAGACCCGTGAGCGCTTGACGGCTCTACAGAGGAGTCTGCAGAGGGAGTTAGGCGCCTCCCCTCCTGAAGAGTCCTCTTAACCCCCTCCCCCTCTCCGCCCCTTTCCTCACGGCCTCAGCCATCCTTCTAAGAGGGGTGGCGTCCACATCTAGCTTAAACATCCTGCTGAGAACCTCAACGGCTGTCGCTGTGCCTTCATAATCTATGGTTGAAACGGTTGTGGTTGGGATGAAGATGGATGTCCATGGTATGCCCTTCCCAAGACACTTCTCCATGAGGCAGGCATTTATCCCCGTGACGGCTCCCTCATTCGTCGACTCTACACCGGCCATCTGGAGGCGTTCACCCTCCGTCGAGTAGCCCACAACCCCCCTCACAGCTCTCAGAGAGCCCTCCACAGCTATGAATTCTGAGGCCCCCTTCTCGATGAGCCATTTGAAGAGTTCTTCGCTGATTCTCCAGGCGTTCTCAGACGTCGGGAAGACCTCTGAGACTATCAGCAGAAGCCTCTCATCGCCGTATATCCTGAAGGAGTTTACTGGTTTGCCATCGATGATGAGCATCATAGGGGGGAGAAGCGGCGATCTGAGATAGGCTTTAAGGCTGAAGCCTGCACGGCGGACTATATACATCACAGAGGTGTTGGCGATGAAGCCTGGCCCAGCGAAGCCAGTGACAACGGTATACCTCCCACGCTTGATGGGGGTCTCCTCAACAAACTCTACATCCATCATTAAGTGTATATTCCCCAGCTTAAAAAAGGCCTCCGCCTAAGAATATTCGATGAAGCTCGACGAGTTAAAGAAAGCTTTGAGGGGCAGAGTTGTCATCCTCTGTCATCACAACGCCGATCCCGATGCCCTATGCTCAGCCCAGGCTCTAAAGGAGCTGGTGGAGGCTCTCAACCCAGAGGCTGAGGCCATAATAATGCTTCCAGCGGGGGCGAGCTCCACCTCTAGGAGGGTGATGGATGCCCTAGGAATAGAGGCAGTGGATGATGAGGTCGACCTAGGCGACGTGGACGCCCTCGTCGTGGTGGACACCTCCTCCCTATCCCAGCTCGCCTCAAAGGCCGAGGAGGTCGCATCCTCAAAGGCCTATAAGATTTTCATAGATCACCATACGCCCAGCAGGGAGGTTGAAGAGGTGGCGGATATATACATCGTCGACGACTCAGCCTCCTCAACCTCCGAGCTCATCTACCGGCTCTATGAGGCCTTGAACCTAAAGCCCTCGGAGAGAGCTGCGAGGGCTATGCTCATCGGCATCGCATATGATTCTAAGCATCTCTCCATAGCAGGCTCGGAGACCCTGAGGGTTGTTTCAAGGCTGCTGGAGCTGGGGGCATCGATGGAGGAGGCTTCGAGGCTGCTGACAGCCGAGATGGATCGCTCAGAGCGCATCGCCCGCCTCAAAGCAGCTCAGAGGATGACCCTCCACGAGGTGGAGGGATGGCTTATCGCGGCGTCGCATGTAAGCTCCCATCAGGCATCCGCCGCCCGAGGCCTATTAGGATTGGGGGCTGACGTAGCCGTGGTCGCTGGGGGAACCTGGGAGGATGTCCGTGTAAGCCTACGGTCAACGGAACGCTTCCACGGCGAGACCTCAATCCACCTCGGCAGAGACATCGCCCAGCCCCTAGCGGAGGAGCTCCAAGGCTCTGGGGGAGGACATGCAACCTCAGCAGGCCTAAATCTCCAGGGGGATTATGAGGAGATATCGAAGCTCTGCGTGGAGCTAATCTCGAAGAGGATCAAAGAGGCCGTTAGGACATCCATCGATGATCAGAGGCGCAATGGGGAGGTCGAGGATGCATCCTGACGTTTATCTTCTCATCTTGGTTTAACTATGAATTCACAGCGGGATCGCATCCACAGCTATACTTTAGTCTCCTCGTGAGAAGCCTTATCTCCCACATTGACGGAATCTAGATGGCAGACAACACCTATTAATGGGTAGGCTATCACTTAGGGGAGTTTAGCTTGCCGCCTATAGTGGAGGTTGAGGGGGTCACCTACACCTATCCGAATGCCGAGGAGCCGGCGCTGAGAGGTGTAACCCTCACCGTCGATGAGGGTGAATTCATACTGCTGACGGGGCCGAGTGGCTGCGGTAAGACCACGCTCTGTCGATGTCTGAATGGTTTGATCCCACACTTCTATAGCGGCGAGATGGAGGGGGAGGTTAGGGTTTTAGGCCTCTCAACCAGGGAGCATCCACCCTCAGAGCTTGCTAGATACGTCGGCCTCATCTTCCAGAATCCCGATAACCAGATCTTCTCATTGACCGTTGAGAAGGAGGTGGCCTTCGGCCTTGAGAATCTCGGCGTAGAGCGGGTTGAGATGCGTAAAAGGGTTGACTGGGCGCTGGAGGTCGTCGGCCTAAGCCATCTTAGGCATAGGTTGACGAATGAGCTTTCGGGTGGCGAGAAGCAGAGGTTGGCCATCGCATCCATATTGGCGATGAGGCCACGGGTCATCGTCCTCGATGAGCCAACCTCATTTCTAGACCCCAAGGCCGCTGAACATCTCTTCGAGATACTAGACTTACTCAACAGGGAGTATGGGATGACCATCATCCTCATCGAGCATAGGGTC
>JAGHBJ010000100.1 GCA_021161045.1 Candidatus Bathyarchaeota archaeon | reverse complement strand
GTTCCAGACTCCTCGCTTCTTCACTCGGCTTCGCCCTCCTAAAGAGGAGGGCGAAGCCGAGTGAAGAAGCGAGGAGTCTGGAACCTATATAAGGTTGAGGGAGACAAGATCGAGAGGCTCAGACCCTTCTGCCGAAGATGCGGCCCAGGATACTTCATGGCAGACCACGGAGACAGATACACCTGTGGAAACTGCGGCCTAACAATATGGAAGACGAAGAAGGAATGAAACCTTAATAGGGTTGAACGGCGACAACGCCATAGAAAGGGGCCCGTGGCCAAGCCTGGATAAGGCGCCGGCCTTCTAAGCCGGAGATCCTGGGTTCAAATCCCAGCGGGCCCGTCTCCCCTTAATCCATCTCCCACCTAGGATATCTTTTTAAGAGTTATTGGTTATCTCCGGTGGGGCTTCAGCCCTGGACTCCATGGGGATGTCTCGATGGGGCAAATGTGAGAGGGGGGAATGGGCTTGGACGCCCTTACGCATCGGTGTCAGCTCAGGCTCTCCTCGCCCTCTCTATTGATGTGATGGGCCTCTTCGCTGGTGGCATCGTCTCTCTGCTGTCTCCCTGGTTCCGCTCTAGGCCCTGGCTTTTAGCCCTCTATCCGCCGATATTGACTGTGAGGGGTGACATAAGTGGCATCTTTTCCGGAAACCTCTCGACGATGCTTCACCTCGGTCTCATATATCCGAGGCTTAGGAGGAACGCTGAGACTTATTACAGCCTCATATCCTCCATCTATGTCTTAACGTTTCTTGACACCCTCGGCATGGGTCTTATCGCATTCATACTCAATATCTCCCTTGGAGTTGCCTCTCTCGAACATCTCCCTCTATATCTACTTGTTCCATCGGTGACATGTATCCTCGCCGTTCTCTGCTCTATGCCCCTGACCATCCTCATCGCCATTATGGGATATAGGAGAGGCCTAGACCCAGACATCATTGTCTATCCTTGGCTCTCCTCGATCAACGATATCCTCGTAAGTGCCTCCTATGCCGCTGTAGCTGCCCTCATAATCGTAATCGGAGATCTCGGCTTCAGGATCCTTCTAGCTGGCTTTCTCTGTGCTCTTCTCGTCTCCCTTCTCATAATCCATAGGAGGTGGAGGAACTCCCTATTCAGGGAGATAATTAGAGAGGGGACGGCGGCAGTTATTCTCTCCACACTCTTAGCCAGCTTTAACGGCGTTGTCCTTTCGCGATTGAGGGCGGGCATAGCTAGTCATCCTGGTATCCTCATTCTCTATCCCTCCCTCATAGACACCCTCGGAGATATAGGTTCCATAATCGGCTCTTTGACCACTACCAGCCTCGCCTTAGGCTATATCAGGAGTCTAAGAGGCCTCCTCAACGAGGGATTAAGGAGAACTCTGCGAGTCGAGGCTGTCGCAGCTCCTCTTCACCTCCTCTTCGCCCTTATAACCTACCTTCTCCTAGGGATGCCCAACGTGGGCGTCTTAAGGTTCCTCGTCTCCGTCTCGTTGTTGACGAATCTCCTCAGCTTCCTCTCCATCTCCCTCCTCGCCCTCCTATTGGCTCACATAACCCATAGGAGGGGTCTAAATCCCGATAATGTTGTGATACCGGCTATCACCTCGGCTTCGGATACGACGGCGACGCTGACGCTGCTTCCCGCCCTGGCGATCACGAGGTTGATAGGCCTCTAAAGAGATTTTAGGTTGTCATCCCGATCACTGGAGGGATGAGATATGCTCCTCGGATTGATGGCTGACACCCATGACAACATCCACCTCATAGATAGGGCTGTTGAGAGGCTCAACGAGGAGGGGGTTGAGCTAGTCCTCCACGCCGGAGACTATGTCTCCCCTTTCACCGTCGACCATCTGAGGGGTGTAAAGGCAAAGTTTGTCGGAGTCTATGGGAACAACGAGGCTGAGAGGGCGCTTCTCAAGAGGCGTTTCCAGGAGGCGGGGATGGAGCTTAGAGGATACTTCGCCGAGATTCGATGCAGCGGCATCCGCATCGCCCTGCTCCACGGCCATGAGGCTGAGCTCCTCAACTCCCTGATAAGGTCTGAGGCCTTCGATGTGGTGGTTCACGGCCACACCCATAAGGCCGAGGTGAAAAAGATCGGGGAAACCCTAGTCATCAATCCAGGGGAGGTCTGCGGATACCTCACCGGCAGATGCACCATCGCAGTCCTCGATGCCGAGACCCTTGAGTGTCGAATTCTCGATGTCGCATAGGTTTAGAGCACCTTGCGTAGCATTGCCTCTAGGCCTCTCCTTCCGACGGCTCCGATGACCCTGTCGACGAGGCGTCCACCCTTGAAGAGTAGGAAGCTGGGTATGCTCATAACCCTGAACCTTAGGGCGAGCCTCTGATTCTCATCTACGTTGACCTTTGCGAAGTAGGCTTTTCCGGCGTAGTCCCTCGCCATCTCCTCGACGATGGGACTCATCACCCTGCAGGGTGGACACCAGACGGCCCAGAAGTCTACGAGGACGGGCTTCGACGCCTTGGAGATGGCGTCGTCGAAGTTGACTTCGTTCAGCTCTATGACCTCTCCATCCCTCCAGATGCTCGGCTTCTCGGGTTCTCCACGCATCATCTTCTGCATCATCTTCCTCTTAATCTTCTCAAGCTCCTCGTCTCCGCTCAAGCCCCTAAGAGAAGGAGGGAGCCTCCTTAATACCTTTACCCTCTCAGAAGCCTCAGGAGGAGCTCCGAGTCTATGTTTCCGCCGCTGATCACAACGGCTACGCGCTTACCCCTGAAGCGGTCAGGCTCCGCTAATAGGGCTGCTACCCCTATGGCTCCTCCACCCTCCGCCACCTGCCTCTCCTTCAGAAGCATCCATCTGACGGCTTCCCTCACATAATCCTCCTCGACGACTATGAAGTCGTCGACGTATCTACGGCAGATTTCGAAGGTGATGGAGTCTGCCTCTATCCCTCCGAGGAGGCTCTCAGCGATGGATTCCCCAATCTCAAGCTCGACGATGCGCCCCCGCTTCAGGCTTTCATACATAACCGGAGAGGCTGAGGGCTGAACCCCTATAACCCTCGTTTTCGGCGATAAGGCCTTGATGGCGACGGCTATTCCCGATATGAGGCCTCCACCACCCACGGGGACTAGAACCACATCGATATGGGGCTGATCCTCAAGGAGCTCCAGGGCTATGGTTCCATGGCCCGCTATCACATCCACGTCATTATAGGGGGAGATGAAGATTCGATTCTCCTCCGATGCGATCCTCTTCGCCTCCTCCTCAGCCTCCATATACTCCGAGCCATGTATCCGAAGCTCCACTCCGAAGCTCCTGATGGCATCGATCTTAACCCTCGGCGTTCCATGGGGAACCACGACTATCGCCTTGAAGCCGAGCATCCTCGAGAGATAACCCAAGGCGAGGGCGTGATTCCCCGAGGAGGCTGTAACCAGCTCTCGAGGCATCGCCTCGGCCTTGAGTCTCAGCAGCTTGTTCGCCACACCCCTAGGCTTGAAGGATCCGGTCACCTGCTGATTCTCCAGCTTAAGCCAGGCCTCTCCCCCTATGAGGCGGCTAAGCCCCCTAGAGTGTCTCAGGGGCGTTCTCCAGATCCAACTCCCTATGCGTCTCCTGGCCTCGTAGATGAGACGTGGATCGAGGCTCACCATCGCTTTAACCTATTATCCTCAAGGGTGATAACTCCATCGGCAACCATTAAAACCCGTCTAAACCCACTCTAAACGGTGGGAAGTTGAGGCATATCATCCTGGACACCGATCCAGGTGTCGACGACGCCCTCGCCATCCTCCTCGCCTTAAGCTCCCAGGAGCTCCAGGTTGAAGCCCTCACAACGGTTGTTGGAAATGTCAGCCAGGAGAAGACCAATAGGAACGCCAGGAGAATCCTAGAGTTCCTAGGCGTGGAGGACATCCCCGTCGCCCCTGGGGCTGAGAGGCCTCTCATCGAGGAGCCGAGGCCCGCCGAGGATATACACGGCCCCGAGGGATTGGGGCAGGCTAAGCTCCCAGAGCCGAGGCTGAAGCCCGATGAGCGTTCAGCTGTGGAACTCATCATCGAGAAGGCTGAGGAGCTTGGAGGGGAGTTAACCCTCATAGCTGTTGGCCCGCTGACGAACATCGCCCTCGCCTACATGGCTGAGCCGAGGCTTCCTGAGATGGTTGAGGAGCTCATCATCATGGGAGGCGCCTATGGGGTGACATCCCACGGCTTTGGAAATGCCTCACCCGTGGCGGAGTTCAATATATGGCATGACCCGGAGGCGGCGAGCATAGTCTTTAAAGCCCGCTTCAAAGTGAAGGCTGTAGGCCTCGATGTGACAACCGATCCCAGAAACCGGATGAGTCTAGGTCTCTTCAGGGAGATCGAGGCCCTTGAAACTCCTAGAGCGAGGCTGGTCTCAGACCTCTGCCGAGACCTGGTTCAACGTTTCAACGGCTTAAGCCTCCATGACCCCCTAGCCGTGGCTGCTGCCATAGACCCCACCCTAATAGAGTTCAAGGCCTTCCACGTCGATGTGGAGCTTCGAGGAGAGTATACAAGGGGAATGACGGTTACGGATCGTAGACCACGATCAAGAGCTCCAGTGAACGTTGAGGTGGCCGTGGACGTGGACTCGGAGAGGTTTCTAAAGCTCTTCATGGAGAGAGTCGTATACGGCGGTGAGCCAAATGGTTGAGTTGATCTGCTGTGGGGCGATAAACTGGGATATCAACCTCTTCGTCGAGAGGCTTCCCAGACCTGGGGAGGAGGTTAGGGTTAGGGTCATAGAGCGGGTGTCCGGAGGGACGGCGGCCAACGTCTCCGTCGCAGCAGCCAGGATCCTCGGCCCAGGCAGGGTTGCCTTCATAGGGGCGGTTGGCGACGACGACATAGGGGCTAGGCAGCTACGCATATTGGAGGCCGAGGGCGTAGACCACTCAGGAGTCCTCATCGTTGAGGGCGTTGAATCCGGTCAGGCCTACATAACCATAGATGAGAGAGGTGAAAACGAGATACACACCTACTTCGGCGCAAATCTTAAGCTGACGCCAGACCGGCTGGAGGATCCGCAGAGGAGAAGCCTGATCGAGGAGGCCAGGGTCGCCGTTGTGATGGATCCCCCGCTTGAGACCGCCGAGCGATTAGCTGAGATGTCTAAGGAGGCTGGAGCCACCGTCATCTGGGATCCAGGCGTCTACGTGGAGAGGGGTCTAAAGGCTTTGATGGGGGTGATGACGCATGTCGACTACTTCGTCCTCAACCGAGTTGAGTTTGAAACCCTCCTCGGAACCAGCGACCCAGAGGAGGTGGCGGAGAAGGTGGCTGAGCTACGGGAGGATTTGAAGGCCATCATAAAGATGGGGGCCTCCGGAGCCGCCCTCTGCTCGGCGGGCGGCGTAACCCATGTGCCAGCCGTCCCCCTGGAGAGGCTTGGATTGAGGGTTGTCAACACCGTCGGCTGTGGAGATGCCTTCCTCGGAGCCTTCGCCGCCTCCCTCGTTGAGGGTCTAAGCGAGGGGGAGGCCTTGCGACGTGGATGCGCCGCCGGAGCCTATAAGGCGACGAGACGTGAGACCCGGGGAAGCCCGAGAAGGGGTGACCTCCTCAAGCTTCTGAAGAGGTGGGGGACTCTAGGGGAGTAGCAATCACGGTCTCAGTAGGCCTAGCAGGATCCATCCCTCTTCCGTCACCCTCACTGGAATCCCCTTATTCGCCTTGTCACCGGCCTCTATTAGGCCGCTTTCCCGTAGTCGACGCATATTCCAGCGCACCGTCGATTTAGGTATGCCCAGCTCCCTCGACGCCCGATCTATGAGCACCGTATAGACCTCGCCGCATCCCTTCTCAGCGATCCATCGCAACAGGAGTCTCTGCTTCTCCGTCAGCCTCGTCGAGGCAGCCAGCTTCAAGGCGCTCCTCAACGTCGAAAGCTCCCGGATATAGCTGTCTAAACCCCTCTCCAATAGGTCCAGGCTTTTCAGAAGTCTCTCCACACCCCCTCTTTCTCCAACCCTCCCCCCCAGCCTCAGGAGGGCCCTCCTCAGCCTCTCCGCCTCTGAGAAGAGTAAGTCTACATCCAGATGTTCCCTATCTGGATGGGAGGAAGTAGCCACCTCCCACCTCCGATCACCCAGAGATTTCCCGCCTCAAACCTTAAAAAGCTTCACGGATCAGCCTCGCAATCCCGAGGGCCACATCCATGGTTCCGGCGGCGCCCCCCAGATCTGGGGTTAGCGGCCCCCTCCGCAGATACCTTGAGACCGTCCTCTCCAAGGCGTCGGCGGCCTCCACCTCCCCAAGCCATCTGAGCATCATGGAGGCTGAGAGTATCATCGCCATGGGATTCGCTATGCCCCTACCGGCGATGTCGGGGGCTGAGCCGTGAACAGGTTCGAAGACCGCGTATCTATCGCCAATGTTCCCTGAGGGGGCCATGCCTAGACCCCCTATGAGGGCCGCCGCCTCATCTGAGAGGATGTCGCCGAAGAGGTTTGGGGTCAAGAGGATGTCGAAATCCTCGGGTTTTGAGGCCAGTTTTAGGGCGCAGGCGTCGACGAGCATCTCCTCATACTCGATGCCTGGATAATCCTCAGCAACCCTCCTACAGGCTTCGAGGAAGAGGCCGCAAGTGGCCCTCAGCACATTAGCCTTATGAACCGCCGTCACCTTTCGCCGACCCAGCTTCTCAGCTAGTTGGAAGGCGTAGTGGGCGATGCGCTCCGAAGCCTTAAGGGTGGTAACCCTCATCGACACGCCCCAATCTGGCCCTCGACCCTCGACGCCGACGTATAGGCCTTCGGTGTTCTCCCTTACGATGATGAGATCGACCCCCTCCCTGGCCCCGGGGACTCCTGGATAGGCCTTGGCAGGCCTCACGTTGGCGTAGAGGTCTAGCCGCCGCCTTATGGGTATGATGACCTCCCCCGCCGTCTCGCCGGCTGCGGCGAAGAGGGCTGCGTCAGCCGACTTGATGCCCCTCAGGGTCTCCTCTGGGAGTGCAACACCCTTCTCAGCCTTCACCCTATCTCCGGCTTCAAGCTCTATGAATTCGAGGGATAAGCCCCCATAGGCTTCCTCTAAGGCTCCTAGGACGTGGAGGCAGGCCTCCATAACCTCCGGCCCTATCCCATCGCCTGGGATGACCGCGATCCTATACCTCGCCATCTCTCCGCCTCCTTATGTAGGGGACGAGTCCCCCAGCCTTGAGAATGTTCCGTAGGAATTCCGGTAGAGGCCTAAAATCGAGTTTCAATCCCCTACCAGGGTTTATGACTATGCCCCTCTCCAAGTCGATCTCGAGGGTCTCCCCCTCCTCCACGATTTCTGTGATGCCTGGGCATTCTATGGCTGGGAGGCCGACGTTTATGGCATTCCGATAGAAGATCCTCGCTATTGACTCCGCTATGACTGCCGAGATTCCGGCGTGTTTCAGGGCGAGGGCGGCATGCTCCCTGCTGGAGCCTGATCCGAAGCCTCTCCCCGCGACGATGATGTCCCCCCTCTTCACCTTCGTGGGGAAGTCTTGGTCTAGGCCCTCCATCACATGTATCGCCATCTCCTCCGGATCCGTGAGGTCGAGGTATCTCCCTGGCAGAATTAGATCGGTGTTGACGCCGTCGCCAAACTTCCAGACTCTCCCCCTAATCTCCATGTTAGATCCCCCTCGGGTCTGTTATCTCGCCTTTTAAAGCTGAGGCTGCCGCGGTTTGGGGTGAGCAGAGGTAGACCTCCGCCTCAGGGCTTCCCTGCCTACCCCTGAAGTTTCTATTCGTTGTTGAGAGGGAGACCTCCCCTGGGGCGAGTAGGCCTACATGGCCTCCGAAGCAGGGGCCGCAGCCTGGGCTTAGGATGATGGCTCCAGCCTCCACGAGGATGTCTATAACCCCCCTTCTAAGGGCCTCCATGTACACCTTCCTTGAGGCTGGGGCCACCAATAATCTGACATTCCTATGGATGTGTCTACCCCTAAGTATCTCCGCAGCTGCCTCCAGGTCTTCCAATCGGCCGTTGGTGCAGGAGCCTATGACAACCTGGTCGACGGCCTCTCCCTCCACCTCGCCAACGGGTTTCACATTATCCACTGAGTGAGGGCAGGCGACTTGAGGCTCAAGTTTCGAGGCGTCCACCTCGATGGTCTTCAGATACTCCGCATCTGGATCGCTCCTCACCGGCTCTTTGGGGTTTGACATCCTCCCTTTTAGGTAGGTGATCGTCTTCTCATCTGCCTCTATGATGCCTGTCTTCGCCCCCATCTCTATCGCCATGTTGCAGATGGTCATTCGGCTGCTTATGCTCAGAGCCTTTATGGTTTCGCCTTTGAACTCTAAGGCCTTATAGTTGGCTCCATCGCTCCCTATGAGGCCGACTATGTGGAGTATCAGATCCTTGGCTGAAACCCTCCCTTGGAGCTCCCCATTCACCTTAACCTCAATTGTCTCTGGAACCCTCAGCCATATCCCCCCTGTTGCGAGGATGGCTCCCATATCGGTTGAGCCTACCCCCGTTGCGAAGGCTCCGAAGGCTCCATGGGTGCAGGTATGCGAGTCCGCCCCGATGATGAGCATCCCAGGCTTGGCATACCCCTCCTCGGCGAAGACCTGATGGCATACCCCCTCCCCAACGTCGTAGAGGTGGAAGCCCTGAGCCGCCGCGAGTCTCCGGAGCTCCCTGTGGATGGAGGCGGCCCTGAGGGTGGAGGCTGGAGCCGAGTGATCTAGGACGACTATCACCCTCTCCGGATCCCAGACTCGCTCATAGCCCATCTCCCTCATGGCCCTAAAGGCGAGGAGGGCTGTTAGATCCGGCATGAGGGCCGCGTCGACCTCGGCCTCCACATAGTCTCCAGCCCTAGCCTCCACGCCTGAGGCCCTGCTAAGGATCTTCTCAGCCACCGTCTTCCCCACGTCTCTCAACCTCATCTAACAGTCGGTTCATCCCCTTCAATATCGCCTCGACGCTCGCCATCACGATGTCCCCGCTGACTCCTCCAGCCGTTATAACCCTGTCACCCCTCCTCAAGGTGACGGTGACATCCGCTATGGCATCCGTGCCTCCTGTGATGGCCCTGACATAGAACCTCTCCAGCTTTATGTCTGCGAAGCCCTCCACGGCGCCTCTTATGGCGTTGACAGCCGCATCTATGGGGCCATTCCCCATGGCTGAGGTGGTCACCTCGCCTCCGTCGACGAGCAGCGTCGCTGAGGCCGTCGGCGTTATGGTGTTCCCCGTGACGACGACCAGTTGCTTCACCTTCACCCTATCCTCAACCCTCCGATCCATCACGTTGGCGGCTATGGCGTAGAGGTCGGCGTCCGTCACCCGTTTACCCATGTCGCCGAGCCTCTTCACCTCCTCGACGATGATGTTTAACTGCTCCTCGCTGGGCCTCAACCCCATCTCCTCCAAAGTGGCCCTGACGGCGTGTCTACCCGTATGCTTCCCCACGATGATTCGCCTATGCTTACCGACGAACTCTGGGGTGAGGGCTTCATAGGTTTTGGGATGCCCCAATATGCCGTGGACATGGATGCCAGACTCATGGGTGAAGGCGTTCTCGCCGACGATGGGGGTGTTAGGTGGAAGCTGTATTCCGCTTAGCCTCTCCACAAGTTCTGAGGTCTCGGCGATTTTCTTGGGATCTATGCGCAGCTCGACACCGTAATGGGCGATGAGGTTGACGACCACCTCCTCCAGCGATGCATTTCCAGCCCTTTCGCCTAGGCCGTTGACGCAGACGTGAACTGCTCCGCTCCAGCCTCTATGGCTGCGAGGCTGTTAGCCGTTGCGAGGCCGAAGTCGTCGTGGCAGTGGACGCTTATCGGGACATCGACGGCCTCCTTGATCTCCCTAACAAACCTGTAGAATCTCCTAGGCGTCATCACCCCAACGGTGTCTGGTATGTCAACCTTATCGGCTCCCGCCTCCACAGCCGTCTTACAGATCTCCTTTAGGAAGCCCAGCTCGGTTCTGGTGGCGTCCTCCGGTGAGAACTCGACGGTGACGCCATGCTCCTTGGCGTACTCGACGCCCTCAATGAGGTGTTCCCTCACCTCCTCCCTAGTCATCATCAGCTTATGTCTCAGATGGAGATCCGAGGTGGCGATGAAGATGTGGAGGTAGTCGATGTCGCAGCCAAGGGCCTTATCGATGTCCTCCCTCACCGGTCTAGCTAGGGCGCATATCCTCGCCTCCAGTCCCTCCCGAGCTATGCGCCTCACCGCCTCCTCCTCTCCTCTGGAGGTGATGGGGAAGCCGGCCTCTATGATGTCGACGCCAAGCCTATCCAGCTGTCTAGCTATCAGAAGCTTCTCCTCAACCGTGAAGCTTACACCTGGAGTTTGTTCTCCATCCCTCAAGGTGGTGTCGAAGATATATACCCGTCTAGGGAGGTATGAACTGATCTCCACACCCTCCAAATCTAGCTTTATCATACCTTAAGGCACCTGCAGTAGTAATTGACCCTCCCCCCATGTCTAATAACGATTTTGAGCAATGAAAGCTGCACATCGACTAAACCCTGAATTCAGGGTTAGAGCTATAACCCTCCATGAACTCTCTTTTTTTATCATGATGAAGGAGAGGAAAGGATTATATATTGCTTGGAGTTTTCTATGAGAGGTGTAGTATATGGGTGAAGTGAAATTCCAATTGAAGCCTGTTGAGAAGAAGCCTACGAAGAAGTACAGGAAGAGAAGCAAGTATGACCCGATTATAGATGAGTTCCTGGGGATTGACGCCAAGATCGTCGAGGTCAGCGTTGAGGGTGTAGAGCCAAACTACCTCAGAACACAGCTAAACAAGAGGATCGAGGCCAGAGACCTCAAAGACAAGGTGAAGGTTTCAGTCATCAACAATGTCGTCTACATGGAGAAGCTAACATAAACAGCCATTAGAAGACATACTCCACCCTCCTTTATCAACACCCCAGGAGCCTAAGATACCCTTATATCCCCCCTCTCCCCCATCCAAATTTTGGAGCCCGGTCGTCTAGCGGCCAAGGATGGGAGGCTCTGGACCTCCTGACGGGAGTTCGAATCTCCCCCGGGCTACCAGAATCCGCATTTACTCCTCTAAGGCTGTTCACGGGTGAGTTATTGGGCTTTTATCGGCTGAGTTATGGGGGGCCGATGGGGACGCCGTCTCCCCGCACGTCAGCTGAGAGTATATTGAGTTGCTGCCTCCGTATTCCACAGTGGGCTACTCCGGTTCTCCCAGGATATTCTTGTAGGGATATCTTATGGCCGATCCTCTTCAGCTCCTCTAATCCTTTATATCCCTCCTCAACGAGTATGTCTGCTCCGCCCATCCATAGGAATCTTGGGAGCTCCACGGCTCTCTGTAAATCTAAGCCATAATCGATGAGGTTGGTGAGGAGTAAGGCATGCTGTTGAGGTCTATAGTCTCCTCCACTCGTCCCAAGAGCCAGGATCTCCTCCTCAGAGGCTGCGATTACCGCCGATAGGGTGTGAAGCGGCCTCTTCCTAGGCTCAAGCCTGTTAGGTCCGGAGAATGTGAAGTAGGAGGCTCTGGAATTTAGTAGTATACCCGTTTCGGGGTCTATCAACCCTGATCCGAAGTGGTGGAAGATGCTTTGGATCGCTGAGACGACGTTACCCCATCTATCTATAACGATGAAGTTTGTGGTGTCGCCTGGGCTGAGGGAGGCGTCGATGATTATCCCTTCCTCTCTAATTGTTTCAGCTAGCTTTCTCCCCTTCTCCTCTGAGAGGAGCTCCTGTAGGGGTATGTCCACGAATCGGGGGTCGCCTAGATGGCGATTCTTCTCCATGTAAGCCCTCTTCGCAGCCTCCACGAAGATGTGGATCCTCCTAGCCCCAAGGGGATCCAGCTTCTGGAGATCAAAGTTCTCAAGGATGTTCAACAGGATCAGGGTTGTAGCTCCCTGACTGTTAGGCGGCACCTCGTAGATGTCGAAGCCTCTATAATTTGTCCTCAGAGGTGAGACCCATTCGCCCTCGTATTCGCTGAAATCGTCGATGTCGAAGACTCCACCCATCGAGTTTAGGAATCTACATAGGCTCTCAGCTATCCACCCCTCATAGAACTCCCTGGGATTGGATGCGATGCTTCTTAGAGTCTTGGCCAGCGCCCCTTGATAGATTATGTCGCCTGGCCTGAGAGGCTCCCCATGATCTCCGAAGAAGATGGAGGCCCTAGTTTGACCGATGAGCTTCTCCCTCCCCCTCTCTATAGCCCTGGAGAGTCCATGGGTCACTGGGAATCCCTCCTCGGCGATGCTGACAGCCTTCTCCGTCAATTCCCTGAAGCTCATCGTTCCGAATCTCTCATGGATCATCTGTAGACCACTGACCAGGCCGGGGACGACGACGGCGTGGGGTGAGTTCACAGGTATATGCCTCAACCCCCTCCCCTCTAGGAGCTGGAGGTTAAGCCCCTTCGGCGTCCATCCACTTGAGTTTAGGCAGTGGATCTCGCCGCTGGAGGCCTCGAAGATCAATGCGAAGAAGTCTCCCCCTATGGATCCGAGATGGGGCTGTGTGACTGCCAGCGTCAGGCTGACGGAGACGGCGGCGTCGACGGCGTTGCCGCCTTTATCTAGGACTTGGCAGCCGACGATGGAGGCTAGGGGATGCTCGGAGGAAACTCCTCCGGAGAAGCCCATGAAGGGAGTTTTCAAAACCATCGATTACCCTCAATCTAGTTCCTCGGATCAACTGATATTCCTTCCCCTGATACGCATCTCCCGACGTGGGATGTGGAGAGGCTAACATGAAAAGTTTAAATTCCCCCTATGAACCCATCTTATCGATTAAGGGGGTCTCTGAAGAGGTTATGTGTGTTGGCCGCCGCTAAGCCTTGCACCCCCCGGTGTAGGTATTTTAGATGTGGTAGGAGGGCTCTGAGATTCGGGAGGGGACGCCCCTGGTGTACGTGGATTAATGAGCCTTGTGATCCCGCTAACTGTAACTATGCGATGTGTGCTAGGCATCAGCTTGTGGAGGGTGGTCTCTGCGGATTGACGATTAAGCGTAGAACTAAGGAGGACGTCGGCCCAGAGGAGTTCCCGATGGAGGAGGTTAAGGTGAGGTCTAAGGTTATGAGGAAGCTTGGTGAGAAGAGGATTCTATGAGGTTTCAGGGGTGAGGGGTCGTCTCAGAGAGAGACTTAAGGGCGTCATACCTCCGAAGTCTCTCAGCCTAGTTCCCAGATCCTATGACATAATAGGTTCCCGGGGGAAGGCCGTCGCCGTCATAGAGATACCGGAGGAGCTGAGGCCATACGAGGCTGAGATAGCTGAGGCCATCATGGATCTCCATAGATGCGTTAAGAGCGTCCTGGCGAAGGAGTCGGGGAGGGTCGGCGATTATAGGTTGAGGAGGCTGAGGCTGATAGCCGGCGACCCCGATACGGAGGTCATCCATAAGGAGGCTGGATGTCTCTTCAAGCTGGATCCCATGAAGGTCTACTTCTCGCCGAGGGAGGCCACTGAGCGGGGGAGGATAGCGTCGAAGGTGGCGGAGGGGGAGCGGATCCTCGTCATGTTCAGCGGCGTAGGCCCCTATCCAATTAGGATAGCGAAGCTGAGGGGGGACGTCGACATAACGGCTGTGGAGCTTAACCCCGACGCCCACAACTACTGCATCGAGAATATACATCTCAACAGGGTTGAGGATAGGGTTCACCCCATCCTGGGCGATGTGAGAGATGTCTGTCCAAGGCTTGAGGGAGGCTTCGATAGGATCGTGATGCCCCTCCCCCTCGGAGCCTATAGATTTCTCGATTTAGCAATCCCCCTACTGGGCGAGGGGGGGATACTACACTTCTATCATTGGGCTAGGGAACCCAACCTCTTCGAGGAGGCTGAGCGCCTAGTCTCCGAGGCTGCTGACAGATTCGGTAGGGAAGCTGAGATCATAGATCGAATTAGGGTTTCACAGTATAGTCCCAGGGTTTGGAAGGTTAGGGTGGACGCCCGAATACTCTAGGCGTCTCCCTCCTTCCCCTCCTCTTCCTCCTCCCTCTCGATCTCCAACGGTTTCTCGAGGGGTATCGGCGGGGGGGTTGTCGCCATGGTGTATCCGATCCATAGGAGGATTACCAGGATCGCGTAGACCGCTATGATGACGGGCGCCCTATAGGCCCATTCACTGATCTCCGGTGTGATCAATCCCTGTAGGATTCCAAGGTAGGGGGCGAAGGCCCATAGGAAGTATCCCGCCATGACTATGAGGGAGGCTGCGATGATGAGTCCTCCGATAACCCTATCATCCATCGATTCTCACCTCTCACACATACATCCAAGGTGGATATAAGGTTTAGAGCCAGAGTTTCTCCAGCTCCTCCCTGATGCGGCGTTTCCTCTCCTCCAGCTCCGATGCGGTGATCTCGCCGACCTTATGTCTCGCCTCCAGCAGCGATAGCTCCATCCTCAGCTCCTCCTCCCTCCGCCTTCTATCTCCCACAACCCCCTCTAGGAGCCTCAGTGTCTCCCTCAGATCCTCCCTCATCTTCTCAGCCATCTCCCTATTCAGCCTCCCCTCTCTAACTAGGCGATCTAGGGCGGCGATGCTTCTCCTAGCTATCTCCTCTAGATTCGAAAGCTCCTTCGGCTTCACACCGCTCATAATGTTCCTCAGCCTTGAGAGCTCGGCTTCGAGTCTTGAGGTCTCCTCCTCCAACTCCTCTATCTCCCTCCTCAGCCGAGGCGTCTTCTCCTCCACCTCCATCATGGGTATCTGCCCCACAGCCGCCCTGACGTTCAGCTCCTCCAGCTGTCTCCTAGCCTCCTCCAATCTCCTACGCCGCTCCTCTAACTCCTCCCTCAGCCTGGATGAGAGTCTCTCCCTCTCGCCCTGGAGCTCCCTGATCCTCGTCGAATACTCATCGTAGAGCCTCTTGAAGACCTCCTCCGAGACCCCGCCGTCGCAGAGGATTCCGCAAAGCCTCAACCTCCAGATGTAGTGATCCCTAAGCTTCTCCATCAACTTCTCCACGTCGCCTCTAACCGCGACGGCTTTAGCCCTCTCCTCCACGACTTCAACATCTATTCCCCTCTCAGCTCGCTCTTCTATCTCCCCTCTCTCCTCCCTCCGCTCCTCGGCCTCCAACCCTATGAGGGGTGCACCGCAGTAGATGCAGTATAGCGTCTTTGGGACTTCCCTTCCACAATTCCTACAGATGGTTGTCTCCTCCATCTCCACCTCTAACTCTGAATGGTGAGAGATAACTTCAAGTATAATGGTTTCAGCCCTAAAACCCCTTTAGAGGGGGTGGGGGCGCCCCTTGATATTACACCTAATACAGCCTCATAATCCCAGTGTCAGGAGGCTGTATAGGAGAAGGATCTAATAGCGGCGTTTTTTCTTCTATATCTTAAACTCTGAGACTCATCGTATTAGGCCAAGATATATCTAGGGGGATGGGATAGGATGATGTGAGTGTCCTTTGGAGGATGAGAGATATCTGAAGATCGTTGCAGGCCTCGCCTATGAATGCTCCATTGTAAACCGTGTGGAGGTTGAGAGTCTCTCAAGGCTCTATAAGGAGCCGACTCTCGAGGGGATCATGGAGCTCCATGGGAGGCTCATCGACTCTCCGGATCATAGGGAGAGGGAAGTGGCCATCTGGCTGGAGCCGGCCTTGGAGCTTGGGCCGATAGGGACGCCGCCTGAGCAGTTGGCGAGGGAGATGCAGGAGATGGAGTTTATACTCCTCATCCTCACCCGTAAAGCTGGCGAGGTTTGGAGGACTGTGAATAGATGGATGGATTACATCGCCAACGCCGCCATAAGCCTACTAGAGGGCTATTGGATCGACGCTAAGATATACCTGAGCCGAGCCGTTGAGGCCTCTAGAAGCGTGGAGGTTGAGGAGTTGAAGAGGCAGCCCCATCTAAGCTATGAGATCGACATCCTCCAGAGGGCGACCCTCAGCTACTTCAGGGAGCTTAGGCGATACCCTGTGAGGCTGAGCATACCAAGTGGAAGCATGGAGCCTCTCCTACTCGTTCAGGCAGTCTTATTGGAGATGATGGAGGACAGCTATCTCAGAGGCATCGGGGGTAAACCCCTACGGGAGTCCATCCATCGGCTGAGCAGCGCTATAAGGCATCTCATGGTTGAGGGGGGAGGCCTAAGAGCTGAGGGGGAGATCAGAAGAGTCGTTGAGGATCTCCCCCTAATAGAGCGTGAGGGGGTTAGACGGGAGCGGATTGAGGATCACAGGGTGAGGCTATTAGAGGTGATGAAGGCGCTTCCCTGAGATTCCTATGGGAATAAAATAGTCAAAATTAACATAATAAATGGTGAAAAGTTGGAAAATATTTTTAATCAACCCCTATTGATATTCCAATCATCATAGAGGGATCGAGATGAGGAATCTCATGATAACAGAGTTGAAGCAGGTGGCTCTAGAGGAGCAGCCCCTTGAGATCTGTGAGCGTAAGGGGCTGGGGCATCCGGATTCGATCTGTGATGCCATCATGAACGAGGTCTCGATAGAGTTGTCTAAGGAGTATCTCAAACGCTTTGGGATGATTCTCCATCACAACCTCGATAAGGGATTGTTGGCCGCTGGGGAGACGCGGGTGAAATTCGGTGGGGGAGAGGTGATAACGCCGATGCTCATCGTCTACGGCGACAGGGCCACCTTCGACGTCGGCGATGAGCGGGTTCCCGTCAATGAGATCGCCATAAGGAGCACGAAGGAGTGGCTTCGACGTAACCTCCGCTTCGTCGACCCTGACATCCACGTCAACTATCAGAGCGAGATTAAGCCTGGAGCCGTATCGCTTAAGGACATCTTCGAGAGGAGGGGGAAGTTCCTCGGCGCCAATGACACCTCGGCGGCCGTCGGCTATGCGCCCATGACGAAGACGGAGAGACTCATCCTCGACCTGGAGCGATACCTCAACTCCCCCGAGTTTAAGAGGGATTACCCCGAGTCTGGGGAGGATGTCAAGATCATGGGTCTCAGGCATGGTAGGAGGCTTCACCTCACCATAGCCATGGCCTTCGTCGACAGGTTCATAGAGAACGAGGAGGATTACTTCAGGAAGAAGGGGGAGGTGGCTGAGGCCATAAGGGAGTTCCTCGCCGATAGGGAGGGCTTCGACGAGATCGACTTCTCCCTAAACGTCCTTGACACCCGGGGTAGAGGCGTTAAGGGGTGTTACCTCACGGTTCTTGGTACCTCCGCCGAGGGCGGCGACTCAGGTCAGGTGGGAAGGGGGAACAACGTCATCGGCGTTATACCCCTAAACAGGCCCATCAGCTCCGAGGCCGCAGCCGGTAAGAATCCCGTCAGCCACGTCGGCAAGATCTATAACACCCTCACCTTCAGGATCGCCAACAGGGTTATGGATCAGGTCAACGGCCTGAAGGAGGTCTACGTCTGGCTCCTCAGCGATATAGGTAGACCCATAAACGAGCCAAAAGCCGCATCGGTTCAGGTGATCCCAGAGGAGGGGACAAAGCTAAGCGAGGTTGAATCCGAGATCAGAGACGTCGTCGAGGAAGAGTTCCAACATCTAGATCAATTCTGCATGGATCTAGCTATGGGCCGAATTCCAATATGCTGAGGAAGGAGGTGGTTTGAGCTCCACATCGAGACCTATGATGTGGGAAGCCTCCCTCCAAGGGTCTCAACTGAGACTCTGGAAGGGGGTGCTGAGACCTACGTCTCCCTCCAACACCTATTAGGTGAGAGTTCAGAGGCTGAGACCTTTGAGAAGGTGCTTCTACAAGCCCTCGTAGATAAGCTGAGGGCTGGTGTAGACATACCGAACTATCCTCAGTTCAGGGATATGAATCAGATGTTCCTCAAGCTTCTAAGAGGCGTCATCAAGAAGGGAGACGCATACATCTCCTATGGAGTCACGGCTAGGCCTAAGGCGTCGATACCCGAGGTCGAGGTGATCAAGAGAAATCTATCCCTCATCCAGGATGAGGCCGAGATCGACTATCTGAGGATGAAGCTCTGTTTAACCGGTCCCTACACCCTCTCACTTCAGTTTAATTATAGGGATGGGAGGTTGATGGAGGAGCTTGCCGCCGCCCTCTCCAGAATCCTGGAGGCCTCCATCTTCAAGGTGAGGAGGGGTGAAACCGCCCTATTGGCGGTGGATGAGCCTACCTTCGGCCTTGTGGATGACCCCCTGCTGGATAGGGGTTCCGAGGCGCGGGAGAGTCTATTGAAATCCTGGGAGAAGATATTCTCCATGGCCTCCTCTAAGGGTCTGGAGACAATCATACATCTCCATGACACCTCCGATCTCCTATACCTGGAGGTGGAGCATCTAGACATCGTTGAATCTCACGTCGACGACCCCCTCTACAGCGACGAAAGGATCATAAGAAGTGTGCTTAAAGCCGGTAAGAGGGTGAAGGCCAGCATCTCTCGAAGCGACTTCGACGCCCTAATAGTCCAACGCCTAAACATTCCCGCCGGATCGGAGGAGGCTCCCAGCAGGGTCGGGGAGGTCTGGTCCGAGATCAGAAGAGGCCGACTGAAGGCTGTGGATTTCCTCGAAGACGTGGAGCTTATGGAGAGGCGGCTAAGGTTCATCGTTGAGAAATTTGGAGCTGAGAACGTTCCCTATGCAGGACCTGAATGCGGTTTAAAGGGCTTCCCTGATTATGATTCAGCCCTCGAGGTTCTCAGGAGGGTTTCGGAGGCGGCCTCCAAATCGAGCCTCCGCCTCTGATGTTTCATCGTTTTTGGAATAAAGATAAATGGATGGAGGGGAAGGATGAGTGGATTTGAGGTGTCGAGCTGTGAAGACGGATATCCTCATCATCGGCGGTGGGCCGGCTGGAGTGGTTACGGCTCTAACGGCGAGGGGGAGTTATCCGGATAAGGATGTAACTCTGGTGCGACGTGAGGAGATGGCTGTCATACCATGCGCCATCCCCTACATCTTCGGAACCCTCGGCGACGTGGAGAAGAATAGGCTTCCAGATCGCCCATTGAGGGATAGCGGGGTGGAGCTCCTCATCGATGAGGTCTTAAACGTGGACTTGGAGAGAAGGGCTGCGAGGACGAGGGACGGCCTTGAGATAGGGTTTGAGAAGCTGGTTCTTGCAACCGGTTCCAAGCCGTCGATCCCGCCGATTGAGGGGAGAGACCTCGAGGGCGTCTTCCCCATCTATAAGGATGCACGGCATCTGAAGTCGATGCTGGAGTGGATGAAGGAGAGCGATGAGATAGTCATCGTAGGCGGAGGCTTCATAGGCGTTGAGCTGGCCGATGAGCTCCTGAAGGCCGGTAAGACTGTGAGCATCGTCGAGATTCTCCCCCACATCCTAAGCCTCTCCTTCGACGATGAGTTCTGCCAGATGGTGGAAGAGGAGCTGAGGCGTAGGGGCCTCAGCCTCCACACCGGCGTAGCCGTCAAGAGGATACTGGGCGAGAAACGGGTTGAGGCCGTCGAGCTGGAGGGGGGTGAAACCCTAAAGGCTGATATGGTTGTGGTGGCCACAGGTGCAAGGCCCAACACAGAGCTCGCCGAGCGGATGGGCCTCGACGTCAGCCGATATGGGGTGGTGGTCGATGAGTATATGCGAACCTCTCATCCAGATGTCTTCGCCGTAGGGGACTGCGCTGAGAAGAGGGATTTCTTCACCCAGAAGCCGAGTAGGGTGATGCTGGCGAGCGTGGCGACGGCTGAGGCGAGGATAGCTGGAGCCAACCTATATAGATTGACGGCCTTCAGGAGGTTTAGGGGAACCCTCGGCATCTTCTCGACGAAGATAGGGGATTTAGCCCTCGGAGTCGCAGGCCTCATAGAGCGGAGGGCGGAGGAGGAGGGCTTCGACTACATCGTCGGCAGGAGCAAGGTCTTCGACAGGCATCCAGCATCGCTCCCAGGATCGCATGAGGTGCATGTGAAACTCATATTCACCAGGCGTGGAGGCTTCCTCCTCGGAGGCCAGATCGCAGGAGGAGAATCAGTCGGGGAGATGATCAACATCATCGGATTGGCCATAGAATGTGGAATGACGGCCGCAGCCTATGCGAACCTCCAGATAGGGACACATCCATTGCTGACGCCTCCGCCGACTGCTCCAGCGACGATCAAGGCCGCTGAGGACGCCTTGAAGCGGATATTCGCCTAACTCCCCTTCAGCTTCCTCGTAGGAGGCTGAGCCGCTCCTCCAGGAGCTCCCGCAGACTACTCTTTCCATGTTTCTTAGCGATCTTTCTCAGAGCCGTCGAAACCTTTGTAGAGTATTGTATCGCCCTCTTCCTTCTCCACGCTATGCTCCTTGGAAGACCGAGGGTTTCAGCCAGCTCCCTGAGGATCAGCTTCCTCCCCCCATCCCTGGAGAGCTTCAACCCTATCGGTATGGAGAGGCCCAGCTCTATCACCTCCAAGTCGGTGTAGGGCGCCCTCATCTCGACGCCCTGATCCATACAGACCTTATAGTCCCTGGCGAAGTTCAACTCATAGGATTCGGCGACATCCCTGAAGAGTTGATGCCCCACCTCGTCGCCTATCGATGCGTAGAGGTCTAGGTAGCGTCGATAACCCGCGAAGATTTCATCGCTTCCCTGCCCAACGAAGAGTATGCGCACCCCCTCCTCAACGGCGAGTCTGGCGCACCAGTGTAGGGGGAGAGCTATCGACACCTTCATCGGATCAGCCTCCTCAACGCTCCATAGAACCTCATCCAACGCCTCCTCCACGTCTCCCAGGCCGTAGCTTTCAACCCTGATGGGGAGGCCGAGGTGCTCAGCCGCCTCCGCCGCTGTCTCAAGGTCTTTGGAGCCTTCTAGGCCGACGGATAGGAGCTCCACGTCTACGCCTGCGAGGTCTAGGTATTTTGCTATCACTGAGCTGTCGAGGCCTCCTGAGAAGGCTAGGCAGACTCGTCTTAGACCCCTAACCCTCCGTTCGACGCTGTTTCTCATCGCCTTGTCAAGCCTCTTAACGGCCTCCTTCATCGATATGGACTCAGCCTTGGGCTGCTCAAGGACTCTAACCCTCTCCACCTCTAAGCCCTTGGGGCCTATCTTTGCTATGTGGCCTGGCTTTAGGGGTTTTGCCTCTAATCCTAGGCTCCAGAGCATCCTCCTATTCGATGCGGCGGCTATGAGGCTCTCAGACTCCCCGATGTATAGGGGGACGAGGCCGACTGGGTCTCTGCCGCAGAGGATGCACTCCCCATCGAGGATCACGACGATGTAGGAGCCTTCCCCCTCCTCTATGAGTCTTCTCAACCCTTGGTGGGGGTTATGCCCCAATCTCTCAGCCATCTCCAGGATGTCGCATCTCCCCGACCATAGGCGCCCCTCCATGGCGATGTGGTAGCCATACTGGGTGATGGGTTGAGGGTGGTCGAGAGGGGTTATCTTTGTGTAGAGGCATCCGATCATCATGTCCCCTCTCGGCGTCTCCTCCGGCATCCATGGCTGGGCGATTGCTCCCTCCCTTGATGCTATGCCTATGCCATCCCCCCTGGAGCTCTCGCTCCTCAGCATTCTGAGGATGAGGTTTCCTACGTCCCCTCCTCGTTTCGATGTGAGGGCTGCTATGTATCCCATCTCCTTCAGCCCTGATAATCTTCAGCTGCCTCTAATATGGCGTCTAACTCCTCCTCGGTGAGTGTAGCCCCGTGGAGGAAGCTCCCCCTCCTGGGATCCTCGGCGAGTATCGTCTCCCTGATCGGTATGGGCTTCTCGAATCTGAATATTGGGTTGAGGGTTAGCGCCCATCTCCATCCATGCTCCATGGCGTAGCGTCTCTCCTCTGGGGGTAGCTCCCATATCTCCTCTATCTTCTCCACGACGCCGTAGCCTATGAAGGAGTCTCCAGCCTCCGTCTTCTTCGCAAATAGGATGATGTCCCCCCTCCTCCACCTCCTGGAGATCCCTGAGTAGTAGCGTTGCTCCCTGAAGACCCTATCAACCCAGTCGTCCCTTACAATTCGGAGGATGTATCCCCTCCTCTCCTCCGCCATCGATTTATATTTGGCTCACCGCTTTTAAGCCTCCTCCGGCTCCTCCTCTATAAACTCCGTAAGGGCCTTCTGCTCAGCTTCATGCTCCAGCTTCCTCCACTCCTCCTCGTCGACGACTCCGCCCACCTGCTCCTTGATCAGCCTAGCCAGCTTTGGGCCTATCAGCGGTATCTCCACCAATCTCCGTAGCGGAGCCCTCTTCAGGTCTGAGACGCTCCTCAGACCAGCGTTGTAGAGGACCCTCGCCCTTATGCGCCCTATTCCCTGAAGCCTCACTAGGGGTAGGAGGCTCTTCGTCACGCCGTATTTCACCCTCTCCCTCAGCTCCCTTAGATGTCTGCGATGCTCTGGGTAGCCCAACACCGTTGAGAGTTCATGAGTTGCATACAGCAGCCACTCGGCGTTGTGCACTATGCTATACCTATCTCCAGGCTGAACCGAGTAGCGCTGTAGGAGCTCGTTCTCCGAGACCTCGTTTATCCAGGCCTCTAGGATGAGCGCCGTCTTCACCTCCCCTAGGAACTGCTCATACTCCACTGGGTCGTAGGTCTCTGGGATGGGGCATGCGAACTCGCTTCGATGCTCCTCGACGTAGGCCTCCAAGTCTGCCAACTCATTTCTCCTCGGCCTTATGATGGGCTGCATATCAGGTGTGTGGCAGATTAGGTGGAGCCATGTGAAATCCGTCACCTCTAGGGCGCCCCTCCTCAATCCATCTCGGATGGTTGTCGCCGATAGGGGATCGATGTATAGCTCTGAGACCCTCCTCCCAAAGTCCGTTGCGTATATATAATCCCCCTTGTAATCCAGCATCTCCTCCCTCCTGAGGAAGTCTAGGATTCCGCCGATGATCCTCCTGAGGCCTCCGACGGGGTAGTGGTAGCCGTAGAAGGTGGAGGAGAAGAACTCCAGCAGCCCCCCCTCAGAGTGAGCATAATCCGATGCTATGGCTGCGAGGACATGCCCCCTAAGGGCGCCCTCCGATGCGAGGCGGCTATAAAGCCTCTCAGGCTGGGCCAGGACATAGTTCTCCATGAGGATGTCCTGCTCCTCTGGGGAGGAGGCTATTAGGATGGCCTCCCCAAACTCATCGTATTGCGGCCTACCGGCTCTTCCGCTCATCTGCTTATACTCCAAGACCGATATGGGGTACATCCCGTAGCCTGGGACGAATCTTCGATAGTTGCCTATGACCACAGTCCTCGCGGGGAGGTTTACGCC
>JAGHBJ010000071.1 GCA_021161045.1 Candidatus Bathyarchaeota archaeon | reverse complement strand
TAGAAGATTTATTTCTTCATCCTCATCTCTGTTGGCAGGTGTATTAACAGCCACTCAACTTTTCCCGCCTCCACAAGGTCTCTCACCATTCTTTCCCTCGTCGTCATGGAGACGGTTTTCCCACTCTTCACCTCTATGAAATATATCTTCTCGGGAACCCCCTCTGAAAGCCCTTTGAAAGCGATGAAGTCGATTGGGGTGCCTATGAATCTCATGTCCCTGGGGTCTATACCATAATTTGACGCTATGATGATGGGGGCGAGATGCTCCCCTACCCTCCCTAAAATGGTCGCCGTCGATCTCTCTATGGCGTCCTCCCTAATCCGCTTCTCCTCCATCTCCTTCCATTCGCTGAAAAGTATCATAGCCCTCTCCTGGGCAGCCTTCCCCAACTCCCTTTCTCGCCACTCATCAAAGAGGCGGCGAGCCCTCTCCTCCATCTCCCCCCTCAGCCTCGAATACTCCACGAAGAGAATGATGAGGATGATGAAGAGTAGAAAGATGAAGAACCATTCAAACAAGATTCATCAAACTCATGTAAAATCATCCCCATCTTAAACCTTATAGGTTCCTCGAAGCCTTTCGTTGATGGGATTCAGCCTTGGACCTAGAGAAGCGCTATGAACTCTGCGTCCGAAACCTCCAGGAGATCATCACCCCAAGCGAGTTGAAGACATTATTGGAGACAACTGAGCATCCAAAGGGCTATGTAGGCTTCGAATGCTCAGGCCTCATGCACATCGGGACGGCGTTAATCGTCGGCCGTAAGATGCTGGACTGGGTGGAGGCCGGCTTCGACTTCACCATCTTCCTCGCAGACTGGCACAGCTGGATCAACAACAAGCTCGGAGGCGTCATGGAGAACATCAGGATCGGCGGAGAATACTTCAAGGACTGTTTTAAGGCTCTGGGCCTAACCGAGGATAGGGTTCGATACCTCTGGGCCTCGGAGCTCGTCGACAGCAGCGACTACTGGGCCATCGTCGTGAGGGTGATGAAGAACTCGACGCTGCGCAGGATTAAACGGGCGCTGCCGATTATGGGGCGAAGCCTCGACGTCGGCGACGTGGAGGCCGCATGGCTGCTGTATCCTGCGATGCAGGCGAGCGACATCTTCGCCATGGACCTAGACTGCGCCTGTGGAGGAATGGACCAGAGGAAGGTTCACATGCTGGCGAGGGATGTCGCCCCTAAGCTGGGCTTCAAGACACCCGTCTGCCTCCACTCGCCGCTACTGCCAGGCCTCCGAGGTGAGGCCGTCTCAGGGGTCTTCGACGAGGATGAGGCCGTAAACAGGAGCATCAGAACTAAGATGTCTAAGAGCATAGCTCAGGGAGCCATCTGGGTCAACGATGAGCCCGATGTCATAAGGGAGAAGTATCGCATGGCCTACTGCCCGCCGAAGCAGGTGGAGGGGAACCCAGTCATGGAGCATGCCCGCCTCGTTGTCTTCCCCCACCTCGGAGTCCTCGACATAGATAGACCATCGAAGTATGGGGGACCCATAACCGTTGAGAGTTATGCTGAACTGGAGAAGCTATACACCAGCGGTGAGCTCCACCCCCTCGACTTGAAGAACGCCGTCGCAGAGGCGGTCATCAAAATCCTCGAACCGGTAAGACGCTACTTCAAAAACCATCCGGAGAACCTGGAGAGGCTGAGGGAGCTTCAGATTACCCGATGAGTTCATCGGCCTTCTCCTCGATCTCATCATAAGTTAGGCTGGGATCGGAGTATTTCCCTGCAAGCTGCTTGCAGGGATCCTTCCGCACCCTCACTCTCATCGTCTCTGGATCTTCGATCTCCCAGACTAATTCATCACCCTCCTCTATCCCCATGGCCCTTCTGATTCGAGCTGGTATCCGCGTCCTCCCTCCCCGATAAACCCTGCTAACAGCCATCCCTTTTGAAGATGGGTTTAGGGGAGAAAAGGGATATGCCTATAGTCCTTCCCTCTCAGCCATGTATTCCAGCATCCATGCCAGCCTGTTGCAGTAGCCCCATTCGTTGTCGTACCAGCCTACGACCTTGACGAGGCTGCCTATCGCCATTGTTGATAGGCCGTCTATAGTCACCGAGTGTGGGTCGTGGATGAAGTCGGATGAGACGAGGGGCTCCTCCGTGTAGGCGAGTATCCCCTTCAGGCTGCCCTCTGAAGCTCTCTTATAGGCTTCATTCACCTCCTCGGCTGTTGCCTCTCCGCTGAGCTGGGCTACGAGGTCTGTTATGGAGACGTTTGACACCGGAACCCTCATCGCCATGCCGTTCAGTCTGCCATCAAGCTCGGGGAGGACTAGGCCGATGGCCCTCGCAGCCCCCGTCGTCGTCGGGACGATGTTTATCGCCGCAGCCCTTGCCCTCCTTAGGTCTCTGTGCTGCATATCTAGGAGGCGTTGATTATTCGTGTAGGCGTGTATCGTCGTCATCAGCCCTCGCTCCACGCCGAATTCATCGTGGAGAACCTTCACCATAGGCGCCAGGCAGTTGGTGGTGCAGGATGCCAGGCTGACAACCCTATGT
The DNA here is from genome assembly GCA_021161045.1 of Candidatus Bathyarchaeota archaeon. GTDB lineage: Archaea > Thermoproteota > Bathyarchaeia > TCS64 > B23 > B23. Next base: position 3,421 of record JAGHBJ010000071.1, on the reverse strand, counting down.
CTCTCAGGGTCATAGGTCTCATGGTTTACGCCTGGAACTATCGTGGCGTCAGCCCCCTTGCTGGGAGCCGTCACTAGAACCCTCTCGGCTCCGGCTTCTAGATGCCTGGCGGCATCCTCCCGCTTTGTGAATCTCCCCGTCGCCTCCACCACGGTGTGGACATCCAACTCAGACCAGGGGAGCTTTGAGGGTTCGGGCTGAGGCAACACCTTTACAGCCCTATCTCCGACGACGATGCTCTCCTCAGTGTGGGAGACCTCCAAGTTGAATCTGCCGTGGACGCTGTCATATTTCAGTAGATGGGCGAGGGTCTTGGCGTCGGTCAAGTCGTTTACAGCCACCACCTCGATGTCATAGCCTCCCTCCAGGATCGCCCTGAAGAGTATTCGGCCTATACGGCCGAATCCGTTTATACCTATGCGGATCGTCAACGAGGCCACCAGAGGGAGTAGACCTAGGCATCGGATAAAGAATTTGGGTCGGGAAGGTTTTTATTGCCTTGGAGAAGTGATAAAACGGTGCGGAGGGCTCCTCACGCTCAAGGCGGGCGGAGTGGTCTTCAACCCTTATGGGGAAGCCTTCAAGGCTCCTAAAGCCATGGAGTCTACTCCCCCGCATATGGGTGTTAGGAGGTGGATATCATGGTTCAGAAGGAGAAGCCTGGCGGAGTTAAATACGTGATAGAGGCCAAATTTGTGGTTGAGGGTGTAGTTGAGAAGCACGACGTTATAGGGGCCATCTTCGGCCAGACCGAGGGCCTATTCCCAAAGCAACTGGAGCTCAGGGAGCTCCAGAAGTCTGGTAAGATCGGTCGGATAGACATCATATTGAAATCGGAGAAGGATAGGACGACGGGGAAGATCATCGTCCCTAGCAGCCTAGACCGCGTTGAGACGGCGATTATAGCGGCGGCTATGGAGACCATCGACCGTGTAGGCCCCTGCGAGGCGAAGGTTGAGATAGAGCGCATCCTCGATGTGAGGGAGGAGAAGCGGAGACGCATCGTGGAGAGGGCTAAGGAGCTCATAAGAGAATGGGTGGTGAAGGAGACCCAGGACTTGGAGAAGCTGTTGGAGGAGGTGGCGAAGGAGGATCGCGTCGCCCAGCCCATCCAGTATGGCCCTGAACGCCTAACGGCCTCACCTGATATAGCGAAGAGTAGGGAGATCATCATCGTCGAGGGGCGGGCGGATGTCATAAACATGCTCCGCAGCGGCTACGGCGGCGTCATAGCCCTGGAGGGGGTGAAGATTCCCAAGACCATCATAGAGCTGACGAGGTCTAAGGTGACGACGGCCTTCCTCGACGGCGATAGGGGTGGAGACCTAATATTGAAGGAACTTCTACAGGTTGCCAGGCCAACCTACGTCGCCAGGGCGCCACGGGGGAAGGGAGTCGAGGATTTGACGCCGGAGGAGATCAAGGAGGCCCTCGCCAACAGGATGCCTGTGGAGGAAGTCATACTGCTGGAGAGGGTTTCGGACATCGCTAAGGGCCTTAGGGGAACCCTTGAGGCGGTGCTGCTCTCGAGGGATGGGAGAGAAGTCATGAGGGTGCCGGTGAGCGAGCTGGTGGAGAAGCTTAAGGATGCGGAGGGCATCTACGCCGTCGTCTTCGACGGCATCGTCACAGGCCGACTGCTGGAGGTGGCGAGGGAGAAGGGCGTCGGAATGCTCATCGCAGAGCGGATAGCGGAGGGCATTGAGCCGCCGGAGGAGATTAGGGTTAGAACCTTCAAATCCCTCGGCCTAGTCTAACTCCCTAAGCCGACGCCTCATCGCAGGCTTCAGCCTCAAAAGCTCCTCCAAGACCTCGCCGAAGCTCTCATCGGGGGAGAGAGACCTCTTCACGTAGACCCCCGTCCGCCCTATCTCCCGTCTACGGGTCAAAGCCCTCACCCTGTCGAGAACCGTTGAGACGCTTACTCCCAGCAGCCTGGCGACGTAGCCCTCCCGACCTATAATCGAGGTCTCCCTATGCCCATATTCCGTCGGCTCTATGAGCATCAGCCGCTTATCAACCCCTGGAACCCTGAGACCTCTACGGAGCTCCTCGTAGGTGATGGAGCCTGCGAATCGATAGAACTCCACTTCAACCGGTCTCATGGGCATAAGAGGAAAGGAGTAGCAGCGCCTCTCATCGATGTAGATGTATCCCTTAGCTGCGTAGCTGGGCGTAGCCTGAATTATCTCCCTCGACTCCACCGTGTAGCCAGCCCCCTCTATGAGAGCCTCAAGGATACTCGGCGCAGGTGGGCTGGGTATGAATATGTCGATGTCACTCGTCGGCGATACGTCGCCCCTCGCTATGCTTCCGTAGACCACTCCCCCTATATGCCTCTCGGCGAGAGGCCTCATCATCTCCAGGGCCTCACCCCTCAGGGCCTTCAGGAGACTCCACCGCTCCCCGTCGTAGAGAACCTCCATCAACCTCAAACCCTTATATGATGTGGAGTTTTAATACTCCACCTAGCCAAGATTGTCAACCCAACCCCTCTTAGGCCTATTGATCCTCGCCGCAGCCTGGACAGCCTTCTACACAGCCTCAAAGCTCTTAAACCTGGAGAGACACGGCGTCGAGGTTCACCCCCTCTACGCCCTCTACAGGTCTAGGAGGCTGAATGGATTCATGGAGCGTGTGGCGCTTAGAACCCCAAGGCTTTGGAGGATTCTGGGCAACATGGGGGTGGTAACCTCTCCAGGACTCGCCATCTACATCTCCTATCTACTGTTGATGAATCTCCAGAGATTCTTCTACGTCCCCGAGAAGGCCTCACCGGTTGTTCCCATAATACCAGGCGTCACGGTGAGGTTTCAAAGCCTACCCTGGTTCCTCATCGCAGCGGGAATCGTCATCCTCGTCCATGAACTATCCCATGGGATTCAATGCATCCTTGAGGGCATACCCATCAAATCCTCAGCTCTAGTCTTCGCAGTCATCACCATTGGGGGAGCCGTTGAGCCCGATGAGGAGGCCCTAGAGTCGACGGGCGGCATCTCCCAGATGAGGGTCTACGCGGCAGGCTCCTTCTCAAACCTAGTCATCGGCCTCGCAGCCCTCGCCCTACTCATAATCTACGCCAGGACTATGCCGCCTCCACTACTATACCTACTCAACTGGACATACTTTCTCTCACTGAACGTGGCGATGGTGAATATGCTGCCGATAAAGCCTCTCGACGGATGGAGGATGCTGAAGATCATAACCGACGCAAAGGGGCTGCCCATAATAGAGAAGGTAGCCACCGGAGGATTCCTACTCCTAGTCGCATTAAACCTAGGCCTCAGCCTACTAAGATTCGGCCTCATACCCCTCTAAATACGCAACGCATTTAACCGATGCCTCGAAAGGGATACATGCGGCGGCAGGGAGGGCCCGGGGAGCTAGCCCTTCCCCACACCTCAAACGGGCTCTACGGAGG